>JBAUGX010000190.1:0-31712 GCA_049679965.1 Vicinamibacterales bacterium | reverse complement strand
CCCGTCCGCCGAAGTTGCCAGCGTTACCACCGGTGCCGGCGTTACGCCCGCCGCCCCCGACGGCGCCACCGCCCTGGCCGGCACGTCCTCCGCGCCCGACCGCCAGAGCCTCGGGCGGCACCTCCTGCTTGAAGGCCGCGAACATCTCAGCCGTCGGCCTGAAGCGCAGCGCCGCGGCCGGCACGCGCAGCACGTCGGTGCGCTTGTTCACCTCGACCCTCAGCGTCGCCGTCATGCCGGGTTTGAGCCTGAGGTCAGCGTTTGGCACGTTGATGATCGTGGCGTAGGTCGTCACGTTCTGCACGACGAGGGGATTGAGCCGGACCTGCGTCACCTGGCCTTCGAATTGCCCCGTCGGATACGCATCGACGCGGAACGTGACGCGCTGCCCGGGACGGATGCGGCCGACATCGGCCTCGTCGATATTCGCCTGCATCTGCATCTGCGTCAGGTCGGCCGCGATGATGAACAACGTGGGCGAGTTCAGGCTGGCGGCGACCGTCTGGCCGACGTCCACGCTGCGCTGCGTCACGATGCCGTCAATCGGCGCCGTGATGATCGTGTGCTCGAGGTTGACCTTCTGCGTGTTGTAGTTCGCTTCCGACTGCGTAACGGCGGCCTCCGACTGCGTGATCGCGGCCTCCTGGGACTTCAGGTTCGACTGCGCGGAGTCGAGATTCGTCTTGGCGGTTTCGATGTCGCTCTGCGTGGTGAGCTGCCTGTCGAAGAGCTCCTTGGCCCGGTTGTACTTCTGTTGCGAGTCCTGCAGCAGAATCTTCTGGCGATCGAGCTCGATCTTGGCCCTGGTGAGGCTGGCCCTGGACTGGGCCAGGTTCGCGCCCGACGACTCGAGCTGCGCCTGGATGAGCGAGGGGTCGAGCTTCGCGATGACCTGGTCCTTCTTGACGATGGAGTTGAAGTCCGCGCCGAGCCACTGAATGATCCCGGACACCTGCGTTCCCACCTGCACCGTCGTTACGGCCTGGAGCGTCCCGGTCGAGCCCACGGCATCGACAATGTCGCCGCGCGACACGGGTGAGGTGTTGACGGAGATCTCCTGCGTGTTGCTCTGCCGGTAGTACATCCAGCCCCCGGCTCCTCCAGCCGCGAGGAGGACGAGGACGATGATTGCGCGCTTCATGACTCTCCTAACGAAAAGAAAAGTTGTGCGAACTAGCGACCGATCACGGTGATACCGGCGCCGCCGAGCGTCGTCTGCTGGAGCCGATCGAGCTCGACGAGCGACTTGCGGTAGTTCAGCATCGCCTGCAGTTCTGTGTTGCGCGCCGTCGCCAGATCGCGCTGCGATTGCACGACGTTGTAGTTGGTCGACATGCCCACCTCGAACTTGCTGTTCTCGGCCGCGTTTTGCTGCTCGGCGAGCTCGCGCGCCGCCTGCGCCGCCTGGACGCGCTCGGCGTTACTCTGGACGTTGATGGCGGCGTTGGTCACGTCGGTCGCCACCTGCAGCTCGAGCTGCTTGAGCTGCGCATCGATCTGATTCTGCTGTACGGCCGCGCGCGAGATCGCGGCCTTCTGCGCGCTCATGCCGAGCGGGTAGCTGATGTTGACCTGCAGCGTCCATCGAGGATTGTTCCGATTGAAAAGAGAATTGAGCGCGTCGCTGTATCCGCCGGGAATCGTCTTGGACGGATCGACGAACTGGTTGACGCCGGTGCCCGTCTTGCCGAGCAGATCGCCGCCCGTGCCGGTCAGCCCGTACAGCGCGACCACGTCGGCCTGCGGCAGTGTCTGATTTCTCAGATAACTCAAGGTCACGTCGTTCGACTCGAGGTTCTTTCTTGCGATCATCACGTCGGTGCGCTCGCTGAGGGCGCGACGTATCGCGGCGGGCAAATCGATCGCCTCGGGGCGGAAATCCGGACGATCCACGGGGTCGATGGTCGAGTTCCACAGCGGATCCTGCGTGCCGCTCACGAGAAGCCGCTTGAGCGTAATCTCGCTCGTGCGCATCGTCGCCTGCGCCACCACCAGATTCTGTCTTTGGGTCGCGGCTTGTGACTGCGCCTGGACGACGTCGATCGGCGCCATCGTGCCCACCTGGACACGCGTCTGATTGTCCTGGACGAGCTTCTCGGAAAGGGCCAGCGACTGCCGCACGACCTCGACGTTCTGCACGGCGAAGACGTAGTCCCAGTACGCGTTTCGGACGTTCGACAGCGTGTTGGTCATCGTCTGCTTCAACTGCACGTCCGAGATATCCCGATTCACGCGGGTGACTTCGAGGGTTTGACGCGTCCCATCGATCTTGAGATTACGCAGGATTGGCTGGGTGTACTGCGCCGACCAGTTCGGGGTGTAAAGGGGGCTGTATTGCGCGTTGAGGCTCGTCGTCGACACTTTGTTGTTGTTCAAGTTGGCGACGATGCTACCGCCAAACCAGGGAACACTTTGTGCGATGTTGCCGTTGAAGACGGTGGTCTCCTGAACGACGGCCGCACCCGCCGTCGCGCCGCCGGCCACGGTCGAGGTCGAGGCCGTCGTTTGTGACTGCTGGCTGAGCTGCGACGTCAGGGTCGGCCGGTACACAGAACGCGCGCTGGCGATGGCGATGTCCTGGAGCTGCGGGTTCAACCGCTGCACCGTGATATCCAGATTGTTGTCGAGTGCAGCCTTGACGGCATCCTCGATCGTGAGACGTACGACCGGCCGCGTGTCGACCTGGCCAGCCGGCTGCGCGCCCGTCGCCGCCTGGGTGCCCTGTCCGGCCGCGACACGCTCGGCAGCCACTCGAATCAGCTCCTGGATGCGCGCCTCTGAGGGCACGGGGCCGGACTTCTGGGCGTACACCGGCAGCACAAAGCCCGCGAGTGCGAGCACAAGGGTCATCATCGAAATCGATTTGCTTCGGCTCATGACTGTCCCTCAGTGAAAACGAACCAAGTATTCTGAACGATGTGTTCCAAACGACGAGCGACTGAAAGTTACCTGCTGCCTACCGGGGCGTCCGGGGCTGGTCCGACCGCGGGGTCGCCGGCCGACGATCTCGATCTGACCCCGGGCGTGGCGGCTGATTCTCTTTTTCCCACTGTTCGCGCAGCATGCCGAGCTTGGTGCGCTGCTCCGGGGTCAAGACCTTTCGGATGCGAACCAGCATGAGCGTGCGGTCCCTGTTCAGCTGGGCGCGAGACGCCTCGACGCGCTCGACCTGCCTCGAGATCGCACCTTCGTCGGACTCAGTCATGATCATTCGCGAGAGCTCGCGTTCCTGCGCCTGGAGGTCGTCGAGCTTCTGACGCCCGTCGGGCATCGTGACACGGATGATCGCGTCAATCTGTTTGGACTGCTCGTCAGTCAAGCCTAGGAGGGCCTTTCGAGAGTCCCTCCACCACGCACCGGGCACAAAGGGCGACGGCGGTGCCGGAGGCCGTGTCTGTGCAGCCACGGGGCCGGCGAGCACCACGAGCAGGAGCCCTGGGAGCAGCCGGCGGAACCAGCGATACTTCATTATTCGTAAACCTCTGGAAAACCTGTCACTTGTGTTGAAATACGACGGCTGGCAGAGTTGTATTTAGCCTCGATGCTGCCGATTCTAGGACAAGCCCCCCTCTTAGGCCCATTCCCCTAAGCGCTGATTTCACAGAACTTGGCAATCTTTTCAATGGCGACGCCCACCAGGTTGTCCGGTGTCGAGGCGCCCGAGGTGAGCCCGATCGCCACCGGCCCGGCGGGAGGCAGCCACCCGGCCGAGGCCACCTCGGCGTGCGCCCCTACCGGCCGGTGGCGGATTTCGGTCGGCGACAGCAGGCAGTCCGGATCGGCGATGTGGAAGGTCGGCCGCGACGCGGCGCAGAGGCGAGCGAGATTCGCGGTGTTACTGCTGTTGTACCCGCCGATCACGATGACGAGATCGACGGGCCGCTCGGTCAGCAGGGCGATAACCGCGTCCTGCCGGTCCTGCGTAGCACTACAAATGGTGTCAAACGCCTGGAAGCGTTCGCCAAGCGAGGCGTCGCCGTGCCGATCGATCATCGCCGCCCTGAGCATCTCGCCAATCTCAATCGACTCGGACATCAGCATCGTTGTCTGATTGGCCAGACCAATGCGCTGCAAGTCGCGATCGGGGTCGAACGCCACGGAGGTGGCCCGCTCGAAGCGTTGCAGGAACACGTCCCGGTCGCCGCCGTGGCGGATGTATTCGCACACAGCGCGGGCTTCGTCACGATTGAACACCACAAGGTACGGCCCGCCATACGCAACGGCCTGCGACGCGGTAGCCTGCGTCTCTTCGTGCCAGACCTTGCCGTGAATGACGGACGTCAAGCCGGCGTCGGCGTACCGCTTGACGTTCTTCCAGACGTTCAGTACCGACCCGCAGGTCGTGTCGACGAGCGTGCAATGGCGGCGCTCGAACTGCTGCAGCATCGCGACGGTGACGCCAAAGGCCGGGAGGATGACGACATCTTGCGGGCCCAGTCGACTGGCGGCGTCCGGGTCGTCGCTCAGGAACAGAACACCCATGGCCCGCAGGTTGTCGTTGACGTGCGGGTTGTGAATGATCTCGCCCGTCAGGAAGACTCGCCGATCCGGAAAGCGCTTCCTGGTCTGGTACGCGTAGTCGACCGCGCGATCGACGCCATAGCAGAAGCCGAACTCCCGCGCCAGATGCAGGGTGAGCCGCCCGGACTGGTACGTGAAATCGTTGGCCTTGACGCGATCGACGACGGCGCTGTGATAATTCTCGGCCAGCAGGCCGGCGACCGAGTCCCGCAGGTCGAGTCCTTTCCGGAAGATCAGGGAGGGCAGAACTAGCTCACCGGAGGCTCGCCACTTCCCGGACGCGGGGCGTGAGCGCGTCGAGCGGCTGCAGTTCGATGGTCCGGGGCGAATCGAGTATCCGGTCCAGATCCGACCAGAAGGCCTCGTCGGCAGCCGGGTCCGGCAACAGCGTCGCGTCGCGCGCCGCGAGGGGCGTGACGGCCGACCCGGTGTCGCTGAACGTCGGCGTCGACCACACGCGCGCCGGCCACCCGAAAGAGGCGCCGAGGGCGATGCCGATGAACAAGCCGGCGGCGGCTGCGGCGGCCGCAAAGCGCGGCAGCGTGCGGGGCGCAGCCTCGTGCCGTTCGCCCGGACCGTGATGCGGGAAGCTGATGATGCGCGCGGCTCGGCCGACGTGCTCGATCCGCCGCGCAATCTGCTGCTCCTGCGCGCGCAAACGCTCTGGCGTGAACAGCGCATCGGCCGACGCATCCGCCTCGGTGCGGAGCTCATTCATCAGCCCGACGAGCTCGGCGTAGCGCGCGGCGCAGGCGGCGCAGTCTGCCAGGTGCTCGGCCAGCCGCGGATCCACCGACTCGTGGCTACGTTCGGCCAGATAGCAGTCAAACAAGCGGTCTTCGTGGAGGTGGTGCGCGCGACGGATCACGGCTTGCCTCCGAGCAGGGCCCGCAGCTTGCGCGCGGCGCGAAAGAGATGAACCCGGACGGTCGATTCGTTGAGTCCGGTCATTGCGCTGACCTCGCGCGGCGTACAGTCGCCGAAGTGGCACAGCATGAAGATTGTCCGTTGCCGCCCATCCAGTCGATCGACGGCGGCGGCAAGGCGCGAGCGGCGCTCACGCCCGAGCATTCGCTGTTCCGGATTCTCGTGGGGACTTCCGCCGGTCGAACTCTGCATCCCCTCGACGTTCGCCCCTTCGCTCGAGACGAACCAGCGGTCGCGACGCGCCCGGGCCTTGCGGCGATCGAGACAGCCATTAATGAGAATGCGCGTAAACCAGACTTCAAAGGGCCACGTCTCGCGGTAGGAACGAATGTGCGAGAACACCTTGACGAAGGCGTCCTGGACGGCCTCGTCGGCCTCCGCAACATCGCGCAGATACTGATAGGCGATCCGGGATGCCCGACGCTGATGTGCCGCGACCAGCTCGGTGAATCGCCCGCGCGCCTCGTCCAGATCCCCGCGCTCGACGAGCCCGCGGATCTCCACTGCGAGGCCCGAGTCGTGGCCCGCTGAGGCGGCCGATGAAAAACCCCGGTGCTCGCGGACCGACACCACTGGGCTCGTCGGCGCCGCAGCCATCGCTGAGAAGGTCGGCGCCTCGACCACAGCCGCGTCGGAGTCTCTTGCTGTCCGCACATCACCGCTCATACAGGCATTACGATACCACTGGCGAGCTGTTTACAGGCTTCAAATTCGGTTAAGGGTTGACTTCTGGACGAGCGAGCCACTACGATGCCCACTTTCTGCGTATGTGACTGCGCTTTCATACCTTAGAACGGCGGACCGGTACGGTCCGCCCACCGTTATTTTGGGAGCCGAGCATGAGTACCGAAGTGGAGCGGGGCCGCGGTTTGGAGCAGGAGGGCATTCGCACCGACCGGGTGAAATGGAATCTGTCGACGCCGGCCCTGTACGAGGAGGCCGTTCGGCGCGACGAAGGGGTGATCGCGGCTGAAGGCCCGCTCGTCTGTCGGACCGGTCAGCACACCGGCCGGTCGCCGAATGACAAGTTCGTGGTCAAGGAGAGCTCGAGCGAAGCCAACGTGTGGTGGGGGAAGGTCAACCAGCCGATGGATGCCGCGCGCTTCGACGTGCTGCACCGGGACATAGTCGGCTCTCTCGCCGGGAAGGAACTCTTCGTTCAGGACTGCTATGCGGGTGCGGATCCGAAATTCCAGCTGCCCGTCCGCGTGATCACAGAGTATGCCTGGCACAGTCTCTTTGCCCGCAACCTCTTCATCGTGAACGATAACCCGTCTGTCCCGCATGTGCCGCAATTCACCATCATCGACTCGCCGCACTTCCGGGCAGACCCTGCGCGCCACGGCACGAAGTCCGAGGTCGTGATTGCCCTGAATTTTGCGAAGAAGCTCGTGCTCATCGGCGGGACGAGTTACGCCGGTGAAATCAAGAAGTCCGTGTTCACCATCCTGAACTACATCCTGCCGATGCAGAACGTGCTGTCGATGCACTGCTCGGCGAATATCGGGCGCTCAGGCGACGTCGCGCTCTTCTTCGGTCTCTCGGGCACAGGCAAGACGACCTTATCGAGCGATCCCCATCGTCAACTGATTGGCGACGATGAGCATGGGTGGAGCGAGGGCGGGGTGTTCAACTTCGAAGGCGGCTGCTACGCAAAGACGATCCGTCTGTCGGCCGAGGCCGAGCCGCAGATCTACGCGACGACGCGCCGCTTCGGCACGGTCCTCGAAAACGTGGTGTTCGATCCTGAGACGCGTGCTCTCGACCTCGACGACGATCGATTCACCGAGAACACGCGTGCCGCATATCCGATTTCGTTCATCGACAACGCCGAGCCGTCCGGGCAGGGCGGGCATCCCAAGAACGTGATCATGCTGACCGCTGATGCCTTCGGCGTGCTGCCGCCGGTGGCCCGCCTGACGTCCGAAGCCGCGATGTACCACTTCTTGTCAGGCTACACGGCCAAGGTCGCCGGTACCGAGAAGGGCGTGACAGAGCCCAAGGCCACGTTCAGCACGTGCTTCGGGTCGCCGTTTCTGCCACTCGTGCCCGGCCGCTATGCCACGATGCTTGGCGAGCGAATCGCGAAGCACAACGCACGCGTGTGGCTCGTCAATACCGGGTGGACGGGTGGGCCGTACGGGACCGGGCGCCGGATGAAGATCGCGCATACGCGGGCGATGATCTCGGCGGTGCTGTCGGGGGCGCTCGACAAGGTCGCGTACGAACGCGACAAGGTGTTCAACATCGACGTCCCGACCAGCTGTCCCGATGTGCCGGCCGACGTGCTCAAGCCCCGCAGCACCTGGTCGAATCCCGCTCAGTACGACGAGCAGGCGGCGAAACTGGCGCGCATGTTTGTCGAGAACTTCAAGACGTTTGAATCCGGTGTGACGGCCGAGGTTCGCGCGGCCGGACCCCAAGCGTGATACCCAAGGGGCCGGGGCTGGGGACTAGAGGCTAGGGTCAGACCTCCAGCCCCGAGCCCCTAGCCCCGAGCACCTACATGATTCAGTACGAGCCCGTCATCGGACTGGAGATCCATGCGCAACTCCTGACCGCGTCAAAAATGTTCTGCGGGTGCAGCGTCGCGTTCGGCGCGGTGCCCAATGCGCACGTGTGCCCGGTGTGCCTCGGGCTGCCGGGCGCGCTGCCGGTCGTCAACCGTGGCGCGGTTGTTCACGCCGTCCGCGCGGCTCTCGCGCTCGGCTGCGCGGTTCAGGAGGCGTCGGTCTTCGCGCGAAAGAACTACTTCTACCCCGACCTGCCGAAGGGCTACCAGATCTCTCAGTACGAACAGCCGCTTGCGACCGGTGGTGTGGTCGAGGCGGGCAGTGATGACTGGGCGCCTGCCTACGATATCCGCATCAGGCGCCTCCACCTGGAAGAAGACGCCGGGAAGCTTCTGCACGAGGGGTTTGCCGATTCGGCTCGCCGCAGCTACGTCGACCTCAATCGCGCCGGCGTGCCGCTTGTCGAGATCGTCACGGAACCGGATTTCCACGGCGAGGGCGCCGCTGAGTACGCCGCCGGCTTCTTCGCCTACCTTCGGGAAGTGCTCGTCATCATTGGCGCCAACGATGGCAACATGGAGGAGGGCAGCCTTCGCTGCGACGCCAACGTATCGGTCCGTCCGGTCGGGAGTCAGCGCCTGGGAATGAAGATTGAGATCAAGAACCTCAACTCGTTTCGGTTTCTTGAGGAGGCGATCGCCTACGAGACCGAACGGCAGATCGATGCGGTGACGTCAGGCGAACGGCTCGTGCAGGAAACCCGGTTGTGGGACGGCGCGGCGAAGCGGACGGTCTCGATGCGCAGCAAGGAAGAGGCCCACGACTACCGGTACTTCCCAGAGCCTGACTTGCCGCCGCTGGTCGTCGATGCCGAACGCTTGCGGAGACTGCGTGACGACCTTCCCGAGCTCCCGGCTTCACGTCGCCGCCGTCTCATGGCTGCGCATGGCTTGACCCGCGCGGAGGCGGTGACGCTGACGCAGGTGGCTCCGGGGCTCGACGTGTATTTCGAGGACACGATTCGAAGCGGCGCGACGGCGCGGGCGGCGAAGAATTGGCTGCTCGGCGCCGTACGGGCCAAGATGAACGAGGAAGGGTACGACGTGGCGCGCCTGCGAGAACGGCTCGCGCCCCAGCGGCTGGCCGGCCTCCTGCAGCTGGTCGAAGGCGGCACCATCAGCGGTTCCATGGCCAAGGACGTGTTCGAGAAGATGTGCCGATCGACGCGTGAGGCGGCCGAGATCGTGCGGGCCGAGGGGCTCGCCCAGATTGACGACCCGTCGCGCATCGAAGAATTGATCGCCGAGGTTTTGGCGAACAATGGAGATGCGGTGGTGCAGTACCGCAAGGGCAAGGTCGCGACCCTGGGGTTCCTCGTGGGTCAGGTCATGAAGGCGGCCGGCGGCAAGGCGAATCCCACGCGGGTCAGCGATCTGCTGAAGCGCGCGCTCGAGGCTGCGTGATCGAAGCGACCCATCTCTCCAAGCTGTACAGCCGCGGCGTCTACGCGCTGCGCGATCTTTCGTTGACGGTCGACAAAGGCGAGTTCCTGTTTCTCACGGGACCGAGCGGGGCTGGCAAGTCCACACTGCTGCGGCTGTTGTTGCGCGAGCAGCTGCCGAGCGAGGGCGACCTGACCGTGGCCGGCCGCGACCTCAAGACCCTCCGCTCGTCGCAAGTTCAGGCCTATCGGCGCAGTCTCGGCTTCGTGTTTCAGGACTTCCGGCTCGTGCCCCGCTTTACCGTCTTTCAGAACGTGGCGTTCGTCATGCGAGTGCTCGGCGTGCCCGCCGCTGTCCAGCAGCGGAAGACCTTTCAGGCCCTCAAGTGGGTCGGGCTGCAGCACCGCATGAATGCCTTTCCCGAAGAACTTTCTGGCGGCGAGCAGCAGCGCATCGCGATCGCCCGCGCGCTCGTCAACGATCCTCAAATCGTGCTCGCCGACGAACCCACAGGCAATCTCGATCCAGACCTGGCCCTCGAGATCATGGACCTTTTTCGCGACGCCAATGCGCGCGGCACGACCATCGTGGTCGCGACGCACGATCGCGAGCTCATCCGCCACGTGGGGCGGCGATCCATCACGCTGGCGCACGGGCAAGTGGTGGAGGTCGCCTGATGCGCGCGCTGCGGTACTCGTGTGAGGAGGCCCTAGCCAGCCTGTGGCGCGGACGGCAGTCGGGGCTCCTGTCGACCGGGACCATCGCGCTGGCGCTGTTCGTCCTCGGCGGCTTCCTGCTGGTCACAACGAACCTCGAACGGCTGGGCGCGGAATGGAGCAACGCGGCGGAACTTTCCGTGTACCTCAAGGACGAAATCACGGAAGACGAGCGTCAGGCGATCGACGCGGAGCTCGCGCCCGGCAATCTGGTCGTCGCCCACGAGTACGTGTCCAAGGCCGAGGCGCTCGTGCGTTTCAAGCAGACATTCGGTGATCTGGGGACCACCGTCGATGCGCTGGGCGAGAATCCCTTGCCGGCATCCTTTGAGGTTCGCCTGCGGTCTGGTTCCGAGGCGTCGACGGGGGCGGAGAGCCTCGGCGCGAAGCTTCGACAAATGGCGGGCGTGGCCGACGTTCGCTACGACCGTCAGTGGCTCGACCGACTGTTGTCGGCCATCATCGTAATTCGTGACGTTGGATGGGTCCTCGGATCGGTGCTGGCAATTGCGGCCGCCTTCACCGTGGCCAACGTCGTCCGTCTGGCGTTGCACGCCCGGCGTGACGAGATTGAGATCATGCAACTCGTGGGAGCCCCGCAAGCCTACCTTCGTGGTCCGTTCGTGATGGAGGGCGTGCTGCAAGGAGGTATCGGGGCTCTGGCGGCGGTGGTGGCGCTCTGGATCGCGTTTGCGGTGTTGCGCGCGGAGTATCTCGTGCCCCTCGCCGCAGCCATCAATCTCTCTTCGGTTCGGTTCCTGCCGCCTGGGCTGTCCGTTTCGTTGGTCGCTGGCGGGATGGCGGTGGGATGTGCAGGCGGGCTCGTCGCCACCTGGCGCCGGTAGTGGCGCCCCCGTAACAGAATCTTGACAGCAGTTTTGCGGCAGCACTACACTGAACGGGTCGCCGCCGACCATTCAATCCTGTCACTCCCGAGGATCTGCATGCCCCGCTTCGCGACCGACTCCAAGCCGATCAGTGCGTCGCATCCAGTTATCGAGTTTTACCGCGAAGAGTTTTTGAAGCACAGCCGGTGCCTGCAGGAACAGCGGCAGTATTATTCAGAGAGCGCCGTGACGGACGCCGAAACCGCGCTGGCCCGAATCATCTCCGACCTTGAGCACCTTTCCTCGAAAGCCAACGCCCCACAACTTGTCAGCTCACTCCTCAAGAAGTTCGACGTGGTGACCCGCCTCTCCGCCTGGTCGGATCCCAAGCAGACCCACTGACAGAGTCCCCTTCAAGTCTCAGACGCGACCTGCTGGCCATTGTCCAGGCTGGACTTCGTGCGGCTGACGCCGGCGCGCTCTTGCGGCAGGCGCTGGATGCCGAGCGCGCGCCAGCGGGCGGCATCGTCGCGATTACGGTCGGAAAGGCGTCGGCGGCCATGGCCAGAGTCGCCGTAGAACGCCTTGGCTCCCAGATTCGAGCGGGCCTCGTCATCGGTCGCAGGCCCGATGCCTCGGCGGCGACCGGGCACGTCCCGACCAGATCGATCGACATCGATCGCTTCGAGGTCATTACTGCGGGGCACCCGTTGCCGGACGCCGCGAGCGAGAGGGCAGGCACCGCGGCGCTGGCGCTGGCGGACGCCCTCGCAGACGACGAGACGCTGCTCGTCCTGCTGTCGGGCGGGGCGTCGGCCCTCATGGCGGTTCCCCTCACGGGTCTGACGCTCGACGACAAGCGAAGAACGACGGAACGATTGCTCACCGCCGGTGCTGACATTCACGCGCTGAACACGGTGCGCAAGCACCTCTCCGCCATCAAGGGCGGCTGGCTGGCGGCGCGAGCCCGCGGCCGATGCCTCGCCTACGCGATCTCGGACGTCGTCGGCGACGATCCAAGCGTCATCGCGTCCGGCCCGACCGTTCCCGATTCGAGCACGCACCGCGATGCGCTGGGCGTCCTGACCGCCTATGGCGGACTGCGCGCGTACCCGATGGCCGTCGTCGGTCATCTCGAGCGCGGTGCAGCCGGCCTGGTCGCAGACACGCCCAAGCCTGGTGATGTTCGCTTCGCAAGGACGAGGACCCGTGTTATCGGCGGCGGCCGCGACGCGATCGAGGGCGCAGAGGCCGACGCGCGTCGCCGCGGGTACCATGTCCTGACGATCAAAACACCCGTCGTGGGCGAGGCGCGTGTCGCGGCGCGAACCCATGTGGACCGCATTGCCGCGTGCGCCGGCACGCTGCCTCGCCCGTTGTGCGTCGTGTCCGGAGGCGAGACCACCGTGCGGGTTGTCGGTCCCGGGAGCGGCGGACGCAACCAGGAGTTCGTCCTCGCGGCCGTTCCGCTCATGGGATTGCTGGGTCCCTCCGCCGTCCTGGCGAGCGTCGGCACGGATGGCGCGGACGGGCCCACCGATGCGGCCGGTGCGCTGGCCGACGGCGAGACGCTCGATCGGGCCCGTTCGGCCGGACTCGAAAGCCCTGCGCGGTTTCTCGACGACAATAATGCCCACGCCTTCTTCGCCGCGACGAACGATCTCATTCACACCGGACAAACCGACACCAACGTTGGTGACCTCCAGGTCGTGCTGCTGACGTGACCTGCGGCTTTCTTCGTTCCTGACTTCCCATAATCCTGTAATCCTGCAATGACAAACATGTTTTCTCGAGACCAAGTTCTATCCCTGATGCGTGAGCGCGTGCACCACCCGGCGGGCATGCGCGAGCTACTTCAACTGCTCAAGATCCCGCGCGAGGAGCGCACGACCTTCAAGCGGCACATCAAGTCCCTTATCGCATCCGGCGATCTGATCCAGATTCGCGGACACCGCTTCGGCCTGCCCGAGAAGATGGATCTCTATGTCGGCCGACTCGAGACGCACGCCGGCGGGTACGGCTTCGTGATACCCGAGCGCCCCACAGAGGCCGGGGGCGACATCTACGTCGCGGGTCCTCATCTGAACGAAGCCATGCACGGCGACCGCGTGGTCGCGCGGATCGAACGGATAAAGGACGGCGGTCGCGCCGAAGGCCGCGTGATCCGCATCCTCGAACGCGGCCACGAGCGGATCGTCGGCCGCTACGACCGCGGTGAAGGGTCCCGAGCGCCATCGAGCGCGTTGCCGCGGGCCGGGTCGCGGGCCCCGGCTCGAGCCGAGCCGAGAGCGACCGGCATCGGTTACGTCGCGCCCTTCGACCGGCGTGTGCTGATGGACATCGTGATTCCGGCCGGGCAGGAGGGCGGCGCCTCGCCAGGCGAGATGGTGATCGTGGAACTGACGAGATGGCCGACCGCCACCCGTGGTGCGATAGGCCGCGTCACCGAGGTGCTTGGCGATATCGATGCGCCTGGCGTGGACACCGAGATCATCATTCGCAAACACGGCATTCCCGACGAGCACCCGGCCGACGCCGTGGCTGAGGCGATTCGTCTGGGATCCACCGTGTCGGATCGGGACCGTCAAGGGCGCACGGATTTTCGCGACCGGCTCACCGTGACGATCGACGGCGAGCACGCCAGAGACTTCGACGACGCGATTACGATCGAGAGACTGCCGAACGGCCACTACTGGCTCGGCGTCCACATTGCGGATGTGTCGCACTACGTGCAGGAGGGGAGCGCGCTCGATCGAGAAGGGTATGAGCGCGCAACCTCGGTGTATTTTCCTGAACGCGCCGTGCACATGTTTCCCGCCGAGCTTGCGACAGGGCTGTGCAGCCTCAACCCCCGCGTCGATCGTCTCGTGCAGTCGTGCCTCATGGAAATCGACCGGCAAGGCAGCGTCGTCCGTCACGAGTTTCACGACGGCGTGATCAACAGCAACGAGCGGATGACATACACGGCCGTCAACGGCATCCTGACGGACCGCGATCCCGCGCTGATGTCCCAGTACGCGCCGCTCCTGCCGATGTTCGATCTGATGCACGAGCTGTTCGAGATTCTCCGAGACGCGCGGCGGCGGCGCGGATCGATTGACTTCGACGTCCACGAGGCCGAAGTCGTCATCGACGAAGGCGGGTTGATTGAGGCGATCATCGCGCTCGAGCGCAATGTGGCACACCGGTTGATCGAGGAGTTCATGCTCCTTGCCAACCAAACCGTCGCGTCACACCTGGAGGCCCAGAGCGCACCTTCGCTATATCGAATCCATGAGGAGCCCGACATCCTCAAGGTCGAAAAGTTCGAGGAGTTTATCTCAGGCTTTGGTTACAGTCTTGCGGCGCCCCTGACCGCGCTTCGCCCGCGCCATTTCCAGAAGCTCATCGAGCGCATTCATGGAACGCCCGAAGAGAAACCGATTGCGTATCTCATGCTGCGCACCATGCAGAAGGCGCGGTATGCGCCTGAAAACCTGGGCCACTTCGGGCTCGCGGCGTCGAGCTATACGCATTTCACCTCACCCATTCGCCGCTATCCGGATCTCGTCGTGCATCGTGCGCTGAGGGCCCTGCGGCACGGGGATTTGACCGACGAGATCCGCGAAGAGTGGACGGAGGACCTGCCGGAAGTGGCCCGGCATACCTCCGAGATGGAGCGGAGGGCCGAGGAAGCCGAGCGCGAGCTGCTGCAGTGGAAGAAGGTCAAGTTCATGGCCGACAAGGTCGGCGACGAGTTCGAAGGGTACGTCACCGGCGTCGCGGCGTTCGGATTGTTCATCGAGCTCATCGAACACTTCGTTGAAGGGCTCGTGCATGTCTCGACGATGGCCGACGACTACTATCGGTTCGTGGAGGGTGCGCATCTGCTCCGCGGTGAGAACACCAAGAAGGTGTACCGACTTGGCGACAAGGTGAAGGTCCAGGTCGTTCGTGTAGATCTCGACGTTCGGCAGATCGATCTCGGGCTGGTGGAGATCCTCGATCGCGTGCGCGACGGCCACCGCGGGCCGCGACGGACGAGCGTTCGACTTGGGCTGCAGCGCCGGGCGCGTCAGCGGCCCGGCCGAAGGGAGCGGAAGAAGGGAAGGGGAGGACGGTAGAGAGAGTTATTCCCGGGACTTGTCTTTCACCTCAGACGAAGCCGACTTGTCCTTCATCTCGTCCTTGAAGTTCTTGATTGCGCTTCCGATACCGCGGCCAAGGCCAGGCAGCTTATTCGCGCCGAAGATGATGACGACGATCGCCAGGATGATCAGCATCTCTGGCAGTCCGATTCGGGGCATGATGGAACTCCTTACAGGGGCTGAACGGCAGCGTCAGGATTGTACCATCATTGGTTCCGGGGCAGTTACCGGGCGCTTGCGGCGACGGACGACGTGATACATTACACGGCCATGGTCGAGGTTGAATCGGGACTATTCACTGTTGGAGTCTTTCAGGACGTGGCGTGGGCGCAGAAAGGCGTCGATGCCCTCAAGCAGGCGGGCTTCCCCGCCGAGTCCCTGACGATTCTCGCGAAGGAGAGCGCCGAGGTCGCTGGACTCATCGAACGGGCGCTGGGCCAGGCCGGCGATCGACTCGACGTGGCTCCGGTCGGCGCACTTCTGGCTCGCGGCCCGCTCGTCGAGGCGCTTCAGGGGGTGCGACGCGATCTACCCAAGCTCGGGCTGTCCGGCGCCATGCGGCGCGTCGGATACCAGCCCCACGATGGGCGGATCTTCGAAGCTCTGGCGGTGCGCGGCGGCGTGCTCGTCGCCATCCGGAGTGAGCCGCGCGCGGCGGACGCCCTCGCCATCCTGCATTCGTACGGCGGCGGCAACGCCGCGATTGGCGCCTGGACCGGACGCGTTTAGCATCCCGCCACCGAACCTCGAGAGGAGGGGCACCCGGCCCTGAGCCCCCCTTCGTCGTCCTAGCAAGGGCGCGCAGTTTTGTGGGTACCTCTTTTGCAGTTGCGGCGCAGCGCGTCGTGCGCCAAAATGCTTCAACGGCCAAACTCACGCTTCCGATGAACGAGACCCAGGAACCGCGGCACCACGTCAATGCCTCCGCAGGGCATCTCGAAGTGCGCATCGATGATGCACACCCGGTCGAGATGTCGTTTCTGTTTGAGCAGCGCCAGAGTCGCGTCGGGCCCGCTGCGGTAGCGTCGCTGGTGTATCACATCATCTTCGTAGCGGCGATCGTGTTTGCCGTGCGGTATGGCTCGTATCATCCGGGCACCGCCACGTTTCCTCAGGAACAACCGGACTACTCCCACATCGTCTGGCTGAACGAGCCCGGGCCTGGCGGTGGCGGCGGCGGCGGTGGCAATCGCATGAAAGAGCCGCCGCGCAAGGCGCAGGCACCGGGCAAAGACAAGCTGACGGTGCAGGTCGAGAAGCCGCCACAACTTGAAGTGCCACAACAGGCCAAGCTCGAGAATCCATTGGAGCAGCTGAACATCCCGGCTAACAGCCTGGCGGATGCGCAGCAGTCGCTTCCGGGGGCAATTGAAGCGCTGCCAGGTGCCTCGGCCTTGTCACTGGGATCGGGCAGCGGGGGTGGTTCCGGCACTGGTACCGGCACCGGCATTGGACCCGGGACGGGCTCCGGTCTGGGTCCCGGCTCGGGCGGTGGCACCGGCGGCGGAGTGTATCAAGTCGGCAACGGCGTGACGTCACCCGTCCTGCTCTTCCAGGTGAAGCCCGGGTACACCTCCGACGGGATGCGGGCGAAGGCGCAGGGCACGGTGGTGCTCGAGTGCGTCATCCGTGAGGATGGCAGCGTGGGCGATGTTCGGGTGATCCAGTCGTTCAAGCCGGATTTCGGGCTCAATGAGGAGGCGATGAAGGCGGCCAAGCAGTGGCGCTTCATTCCCGGCAAGCGCCTTGGTAAACCGGTCTCCGTTTACGCGAAGTGTGAGCTCGATTTCAACATGCGATAAGAGAAAAGGCCCGGCGAGGATCTCTCCCCTCCGGGCCCTTGTTCATTTCCAGTTCTGACTTTTGACTTCTAACTTTTCCCTTTAGTACATCCCGCCCATTCCGCCGCCGCCGCCGCCGGGCGGCATCGCGGGTTCCTTCTTCTCTTCAGGAATCTCACAAATGAGCGCTTCGGTCGTGAGCAGTAGCGACGCGATCGATGAAGCGTTCTGGAGTGCCGAGCGCACGACCTTCACAGGGTCGATGACGCCGGCCTTGACCAGATTCTCGTATGTGTCGGTCAAGGCGTTGAACCCTTCATCCTGACCCATCTCGCGAACCTTCTGCACGACGATCGAGCCCTCGTGGCCCGCGTTCGTCGCGATCCAGCGCAGCGGCTCTTCGATGGCGCGCGACACGATGTTGACGCCGATCTGCTGGTCGCCTCCCAGTTTCAGGGTCGCCAGGACCTTCGCCGCCCGCAGGAGTGCCACGCCGCCTCCGGGCACGATGCCTTCCTCGACGGCGGCCTTGGTGGCATGCATGGCGTCCTCGACGCGGGCTTTCTTCTCCTTCATTTCCGTTTCGGTCGCCGCGCCCACTTTGATGACCGCCACGCCACCGACCAGCTTGGCCAGCCGCTCCTGGAGTTTTTCTCGGTCGTAGTCCGAGGTCGTATCTTCAATCTGCGCTCGCATCTGCTTGACGCGACCCTCGATCGCAGACGACGAGCCGGCGCCCTCGACAATCGTCGTGTTGTCCTTGTCGATGGTGATCTTCTTGGCCTTGCCCAGGTCCTCGAGCTTGATGGACTCGAGCTTGATCCCAAGGTCTTCGGTGATTGCACGGCCGTTGGTGAGGATGGCGATGTCCTCCAGCATGGCCTTGCGGCGGTCGCCGAAGCCGGGCGCCTTGACCGCGGCGGCCTGCAGCGTCCCGCGGAGCTTGTTGACGACGAGTGTCGCCAGGGCTTCGCCCTCGATGTCTTCCGCGATGATGAGCAGCGGACGGCCTAGCCGAGCCACCTGTTCGAGCACCGGGAGGAGATCCTTCATCGAGCTGATTTTCTTCTCGTGAATCAGGATGACCGGGTTCTCGAGCACGCACTCCATGCGCTCGGGATCGGTGACGAAGTAGGGCGAGAGATACCCGCGATCGAACTGCATCCCTTCGACGACGTCAAGCGACGTCTCGAGCGTTTTGGCCTCTTCGACCGTGATAACGCCGTCTTTCCCGACCTTGTCCATCGCCTCGGCGATGATCTTCCCGATGGTCTCGTCGTTGTTGGCCGAGATGGTGCCGACCTGGGCGACCATGTTCCCGCTGACGTCCTTCTTCATCTTGCGGAGTTCGTTGGTAATCGCCTCGACGGACTTCTCAATGCCGCGCTTGATGTCCATCGGGTTCGCGCCGGCGACGACGTTCTTCGCGCCCTCCCGGTAGATCGCCTGCGCCAGCACGGTCGCGGTCGTCGTCCCGTCGCCAGCCGTGTCCGACGTCTTGCTCGCGACTTCGCGGACCATCTGCGCGCCCATGTTTTCCAGCGGATCCTTGAGGTCGATTTCCTTGGCGACCGTCACGCCGTCCTTGGTAATGGTGGGCGAGCCGAACTTCTTGTCGAGAACGACGTTGCGTCCCTTCGGGCCGAGCGTGACTTTGACCGCGTCGGCCAGTTGGTTGACGCCGCGCAGCACGGCCTGCCGTGACTGCTCGCCGTACACAATCTGCTTTGCCATTGCTCTCGTCTCCTGTAGGGCGGACCTTATGTGGTCCGCCAACCTGCAGCCGGGCCTGATAAGGCCCGGCCTACTTCTTCTTCTTGTCGCTCGCGCCTTCGATGACGGCCAGGACCTCGTCCTCCCGCAGGATGAGGAATTCCTCGCCGTCGAGCTTGATTTCCTGGCCGGAGTACTTGCCGAACAGGATGAGGTCGCCCGCCTTCACGTCGAGCGGGATGCGCTTGCCATCGTCCTTGACCTTGCCGTTGCCGGCGGCGATGACCTTGCCCTGCTGCGGTTTTTCTTTGGCGCTGTCGGGGATGATGATGCCCCCGATGCGCTGTTCGCCTTCGTCGAGGCGTTGAACGATGATGCGGTCGTGCAGTGGTCTGACGTTCATGCTCTGTGCTCCGTCTGCGGTAAGTGTGGAAATCCTTCCGGATAACCTGAAGATCGCTCCGATTGGGCGATTAGCAGTCGCCCTTCTCGAGTGCCAATTATATGTCACCGATCAGCAGTGTCAATGGGTGACTGCCAGAGCCAGCGGGTCGTGGTGTCCGGGAGGGGAGCCTGCGCCGAAAGTCGTCAGGTGCGCCGGCGGATCTTGTGCTCGGCCATCTTGCGGCTGAGCGTGTTGCGGTGGATCCCCAGCGTGTCAGCCGTTTTCGTCAGGCTGCCGTCGCAGGATCCGAGGACGCGCGCGATAAAGCGCTTCTCGAATTCGTGGACCGCATCTTCGAAGTGGACACCCCGATCCACCATCTCTTCGATGAGCTTCTCCAGTCGGTCCGAGATCATGGCAGGGGACGGCCGGTCAGGCGGGTGAACGCTTCGAGATACTTCTCTCGGGTCTTCGCCACCACGTCGTCTGACAGCGAGGGGACCGGCGGTTGCTTGTTCCAGCGAATGCGTTCGAGGTAGTCGCGCACGAACTGCTTGTCGAAGCTTGGTTGCGCGGCGCCGGGCTGGTAGCCCTGGAGGGGCCAGAAGCGGGACGAGTCGGGCGTCAGCATCTCGTCGATCACGATCAGGCGGTCCTCGGGCGGACCGCCCCCCTCGACGAGAAGGCCGAACTCGAACTTGGTGTCCGCGACGATGATCCCGTGCGATTCGGCGTGCGCGGCACCTTCCGCGTACAGCCGGAGCGTCAACTCGCGCGCCCGAGCGAGGACGCGCGGGCCCACGAGGTCGGCCGCTTCTGCCTCGCTGATGTTGAGGTCGTGCCCGGTCTGGGCCTTGGTGGCGGGCGTGAAGATCGGCCGGGGCAGCTTGTCGGACTCGCGCAGTTGCGCCGGCAGTCGAATGCCGCAGACCTCGCCGGTCGCGACGTAGTCCTTCCAGGCCGACCCGGACAGGTAGCCGCGCGCCACGCACTCAATCGGCAGCGGCTCAGTCCGGCGGACGAGCATCGATCGGCCCGCCAGCCAGTCGGCAGCCCCTGCCGCGGCCGCCGGATAGGTGGCCGGATCGGTCGACAGCATGTGGTTGGCGACAATCGAGCGTGTGCGCTCGAACCAGAATGCCGAGAGCTGCGTGAGGACCTTCCCTTTGTCCGGAATGCCCGAGCCGAGAACGTAGTCGAACGCCGAGATCCGGTCGGTTGCGACGATGAGCAGGCGGTCGTCGAAGTCGTAGAGATCTCTCACCTTGCCCTGTCGATCGGGCGCGCGGCCGGCGAGCGTGGTGTGAAGAACGGGTGAGGCGAGCGGCAACTGCAATCCTCGTGCGGCGGAGCCGTCGAATCTTACAGGGACCGCCGTCCGCCTGACAACAACAACATGTGGGGTAACGGGCGGCCGCGTCCGCCCTCGGGCGGACCGTGGCGGTATAGTAGAAGGCGTTCAACCTGGCATGCGATCGCATCTACGGACCGTTGTCGTCCTCCTGGTGGCTGCGGCCCTTCTCGGCCTGTTTCTGTACAACGTCGACTTGCGGGGAGTCACGCGGGAGATTGTCGGCGCCCGCCCCGGGTGGCTCGCGCTGTCGCTGGTCACGATGTTTGTCAACCTGGCGATTCGGGCGTTCCGTTGGCAGTATCTGCTCGAACCGCTCGGTCACACCCGGTTCGGCAACGCCTTTCGCGCGACCGCGGTGGGCTTTGCGGGCAACACGCTGCTGCCGGCGCGCGCGGGTGAGGTCATTCGCCCCTACTTCCTCGCGCGTCACGAGGGGCTGAGCGCGACCGGCGCGTTCGCGACCATTATCCTGGAGCGCCTGCTCGACACGGTAACGGTACTCGTGCTCCTCGCTTCGTTCGTGTTCTTCTTCGGGCGCGACATGGGCGCCGCGAACCCGGCGGTGTTTGCCGGCGTGAAATGGGTCGGTGGGGCAGCGGCGGTGGCCGCCGCCGGGGCTCTCGTGGTCCTGTTCGTGTTGGCGGGGGATCCGGCTCGACTGGGTCGGACGCTGAGGCGGCTCGAGGCCGTGGTGCCGTCAGCCCTGGCAGGGCTTGTCGCCGCAGTGGCCGAGAGGTTTGCGATCGGGCTGGGCGTCATTCGGCGGCCCGGTCGATTGCTGGTTGCGCTGGCGTGGTCTTTTCCGTTGTGGTTGTCGATCGCGCTCGGTATCTGGTTCGTCGCCCTGGCGTTTCGTTTGCCTGTGCCGTTCACCGGCACGTTTTTGTTGATGTCGGTGCTGGTCCTCGGCGTGGCCGTGCCGACTCCCGGAGCCGTGGGCGGCTTTCACGCGGCGTTTCGCCTCGCCGCCACGGCGTTCTATGGCGTGTCGGATACACGGGCCGTCGGCGCGGCGATCGTTCTCCACGCGCTGTCGTTTGGACCGTCTTCGTTGCTCGGCCTGTTCTTTGCGGCTCAAGTCGGACTGAATCTGGCCGGCATGCGCCGGCTCGCCGATCGGTCCGATGCGGCGCCCGGCGCGGGGGCGGCCGCCGCGGGCAAGAAGCACCCGCAGAGGGTGAAGGTCGGTTGACGTGAAATGCCCGTACTGCAGTCATCTCGAGGACAAGGTCGTCGATTCTCGCGAGAGCAAGGAAGGCGAGGTCATTCGGCGGCGTCGGGAGTGTTTGGGGTGCGGCAAGCGCTTCACCAGCTATGAGCGGATTGACGAAATTCCCTACATGGTGGTGAAGAAGGACGGCACGCGCGAGCGGTTTGAGCGCCAGAAGCTTGTGGCGGGTCTCCTGAAGGCGTGTGAAAAGCGTCCGGTGAGTGTCGCGTCGCTTGAAGCCATCGCCGATCGCGTGGAAGCGACGCTGCAGGACCGACCCGAGAAGGAGATCGCGACGGCCGACATCGGCGCGTTCGTCATGCAGGAGCTCAAGACGCTCGACAAGGTGGCATACGTCCGGTTCGCGTCGGTCTACCGGCACTTCCGCGATATTGGCGAGTTCATGACCGAGCTCAAAGATCTGCTCAGCGCGAAGGAATGAAGACCCGCCTTGCCGCGAGCGTGGCCGTTCTGTGGCTGGCGGTCGGCGTCCTGGCGCAGGCGCAGGCCGCGCCCGTGCTGGTGACGCCGATTGCGCGCGATGGCCAGGTGCTGGTGTCCTTCGACCTGGGTGTGGGCCTCTCGGCCGATCTCCGCGACGCGATCCAGAGCGGCCTCCCGACGACCCTCTCGTACGAGGTTGAACTGCGGCGCGCTGCGGCGACGTGGTTCGATCGGACCATGGCGGCTGTCACCGTGACGGCGAGCGTAAGGTTCGACAACCTGACCCGGCAGTACCAATTGTCGCGCACGCTTGCCGGCAAAGCGGAAGCGTCGCAGACCGAGGACGAAGGGGCTGTGGGCCGCTGGCTGACCGAGTTCGAGCGCGTGCCCCTCTCGCTCACGTCCGTGCTGGAGGCCAACGGGGAATACTACGTGCGCGTGCGGGCTCGTGCGCGCCCGCGGAACACGTGGTTCCTCTGGCCCTGGGATCGGGGCGCCGTCCTCGGACGGGCGACCTTCACATTTGTTCAGTGACCACTGACTGCCGATTGCTGACTGCCGACTGCGACTGCCGACTGGTGACTGATGACGGGTGACTGAATGGCCGGCTTCACGTCGATTGCTCCACCACGATCACGCCAGTCTCCCCCTGCGACACAGGCTCGCCGGCGGTTTCGCGACAACCCGTGGCTCATTTTGACTGGCATCGGCACGTTGACGGTCCTCTTTGTAACGATGCTGGCCGTGTTGGCCCGCACCTCGCGCTTCACGCCAGACCTTCTCACCGAGTTCGTGTTGTACGCGCTCTCCGCGGCCGATCTGACGATGCTCGCGGCGCTTCTGTTCCTGCTGGCGCGCAACGTCATCAAGCTCATCGTCGAGCGGCGGCGGGCGCTGCCGTTTGCGCGCTTCCGCGGCCGACTGGTCGCGCTGCTGCTCGCGATGACGCTCGTGCCCGCGATTCTCGTGCTGATCGTGGGCAGCGAACTGATCCGCACGAACATCGATCGCTGGTTCAACGTCCCGTTGGCCGACGTGCTCTCGTCGGCGAATCAGATCGCCGGCGACTATTATCACGAGCGGCAGGTGCTGGTCGGCGATCACGCCCGCCGCATCGCGGGCGCTCTGTCGTCGGCTGGACTCACCCCAGGCGATGCGAGCCCGGTTCGCGAGCGGCTCGAGCCGGAACTCGCGCTGCACGGTGTACGGCGGCTGGACGTGTATCGTGTCGGACCGGAGGCCGAGGCGGCGGCGACTCTTGAGCGCATCGTCGACGTCTCGGGCTCTGGGTTGCCGGCCGGCGATGCGATCGTGATCGATCGGCTCGCGGCACAGGCGATTGGCGGGCTGACCGATGCGCGGTCAGTCGAGACGATCGGCGCACTGGGCGACCTCCTGCATGCGGCGGCCGTGATCCGCTCCCCGGACGGCCATGCCATCGGGGTCGTGGTGGCCACCGATCATGTTGCCGGTGAATTCGCGGCACGGTCGCGCCGCATGACGCAGGCGTTCGAGGGCTACAACCAGCTTCGGGTGCAGCAGCGCCCGCTCACCGGGATGTACCTCTCATGGTTCCTCATGGTCACATTGCTGATTCTGGTCGGCGCGACATGGACCGGCGCGTACCTGGCCAAGCGGATCACGCGACCGGTGGTGGCGCTGTCGGCCGCCGCCCGCGAGATTGGCGCGGGACGCCTCGACCAGCGCATCGAGCCGCAAGGCGACGATGAGTTTGGCGCGCTCGTCGAGGCCTTCAATGCGATGGCCGGCGATCTGGCCACGAGCCGCCGGAAGCTCGAACGATCGACCTTTGAGATTGAGCGGAAGCATCTCGAGGTGGAGAAACGGCGCCGGTATGTCGAGACCATCCTGGAGCGTATCGCGACGGGCGTCGTGTCTGTCGACACTTCGGGCGCGATTGCGACCATCAACACGGCCGCCAGCCGGCTGCTGAGTCTGCCGCGCAGCATCGTCGGGCACCCCGCGCGTGCCGTGTTCGATCGCCCCGATCTCCGAGCGCTGGGCGCTCTGATCGCCGGCGCTGATCGCCCCATGGCGGTCGAGCCCTCCCCTCAGGAGGTTGCGATTCCGCGAGAGGGGCAGGAGCTACGGCTGGCCGTCGTCGCGACCGCGCTCATTGGTGAGAGCGGCGCATCCGAGGGGCTCGTGCTGGTCTTTGATGACGTCACGCCACTCATCCGTGCGCAGAAGGTCGCGGCATGGCGCGAGGTCGCGCGACGGCTCGCGCACGAAATCAAGAATCCGCTGACGCCGATTCAGCTGTCGGCCGGACGTCTCCGGCGACACTTCCAGGCCGCGTCGCCCGCCGTCAAGGCGCTCGTCGATGAGTGCACCGAGACGATCATCGGCGAGGTCGAGTCGCTCAAGGGCTTGGTCGACGAGTTCTCCCAATTCGCCCGTATGCCGTCGCCCAAGACGGTGCCGACCGACCTCGGACAGCTGATCAGCGAGACGGTGGCGCTCTACAACGGCATCTTCGCGGACGTGCGCATCGAGCAGCGCTTCGCTCCCAGCCTGCCGCTGGTCCGCCTGGACGCCGAACAGATCCGACGCGTCATCATCAACGTGGTCGACAATGCGATCGAGGCCATGGATCGTCGTGGACTGATTGTCATCGAAACGCAGCTGGACCTCCCCAACCGGGTCGTGCGTGTCGTCGTGGCCGACGACGGTCCGGGCATCCCTGCCGCCGAGCGCGAGAAGCTGTTCCTGCCGTACTATTCGACGAAAGGACGCGGCAGCGGCCTGGGGCTTGCGATCGTGCGACGCATCATCGCCGAGCACGGCGGCAGCATCGAGGCCGACGACAACGCGCCGCACGGCACACGCTTTACAATCGAACTGCCGTGCTGATTCGATGAAGCCCACCATTCTGGTCGTCGACGACGAGCCAGGCGTGCGCACGTCTCTGACCGGCGTCCTGCGCGACGAGGGGTACGCCGTCGAAGCGGTCGCGACCGGCGAGGCGTGCCTCGAGCGGATGACACGCTCGCCCGTTGATCTCATCCTGCTCGACGTGTGGCTGCCCGGCATGGACGGTCTGGCCACATTGACCCGCCTTCGGGAGCGGCAGGTCGACACCCCAGTAGTACTCATTTCCGGCCACGGCAACGTCGAGTCGGCGGTCCGCGCCATCAAGCTGGGTGCGTTTGATTTTGTCGAGAAGCCCCTGTCGCTCGAAAAGACGGTGCTCGTGGTGCGGAACGCGCTGCGGCAGCGGAACCTCGAGGCTGAAAACCGCGCGCTGCGCGCGCGCGTCGATCGTCACCACGCGATGGTGGGTGAGAGTGCCGTCATGCGTCAGCTCCGCGAGCAGATCGCGATGGCGGCTCCGACCAACGGCCGGGTCCTGATCCACGGAGAAAACGGGACCGGCAAGGAGCTTATCGCGCGGAACATTCACGCGCTCAGCCGGCGCCGCGCCGGACCCTTCATCGAGGTCAACTGCGCTGCGATCCCGGAAGACCTGATCGAGAGCGAGCTGTTCGGCCACGTGCGGGGCGCCTTCACCGGTGCCAGCGCCGACCGCCGTGGCAAGTTCGAGTTGGCCGACGGCGGCACCATCTTTCTCGACGAGATCGCCGATATGAGCCTCAAGACACAGGCCAAGGTGCTGCGCGTGCTGCAGGAGCAGACGCTCGAGCCGGTCGGGGGAACGACCTCGGTCCACGTCGATACGCGCGTCCTGGCAGCGACCAACAAAGACCTGCTCGCGGAGATCCGCGCCGGCCGGTTCCGGGAGGATCTCTTCTTCCGGCTGAACGTGATTCCGATTTCGGCGCCGCCGCTGCGGGAGCGTCAGGAAGACATCCAGCTGCTCGCCGACCACTTCATGGCCGAGTTCGCGCAGGAGTACGGTCGCCGTATCAAGACATTCGAGCCCGCGGCGGTCGCGATACTGCAGCAGTACAGCTGGCCAGGGAACGTCCGCGAGCTGAGAAACGTGATCGAGCGGTTGATGATCATGGTCGCCCGCGACACGATCTCGGCTGCCGATGTCAGTTTTCTCGATGCCGACGGTTTCGGGCGCCAGGAGCGGACGCTGGCTGTGCCGCACGGACGGCTCACGCTGCACCAGGCGCGCGATCGCTTCGAACGGGACCTGATCGTGCGGACGCTGGCCGAACAGGCAGGCAACATCTCTCAGACGGCCGAAGCGCTCGGTGTCGAGCGCAGCAATCTGTATCGGAAGATGAAGGCGTTTGGAATCATGCCGAGACGGGCGGAGGGGGAGGAGGAGACGGTTCAAAGTTAGAACTGAAAAGGGAAAAGTTCGAAGGGAGGAAACAAGTTTTGACTTTTGAGTTTTAACTTTTCAGTTTGTTCTCGAGGATCCGATCGGGTCCGAAGTTTCTCAGCTGTAGCTCGGCCGCGGTCACGCCGGCGAGCGCCGCCGCCGGCACCAGGCCGACGATTTCGCTCTCCAGGATCGACACTCCGTCCCGCGCGGCCTCGCGCTTCACCGCCTCGAACACCTGCCCGATTGGTGTCTCCACGTAGTTGGTCAGATTCATCGACACCTGAACGATGCCTCTCTCGTTGAGCGCGACGGCCATGGCCTTGACGTGGCGGAGCCCGCCGCCGCTCGTGCGGACGGCCGACGCGATGCGCCTTGCGACCTCGATGCGGTCGCTGCTGAAGTTGATGTTGTACGCAATCAGGGGCCTCCTGGCGCCGACGATGGTGGCGCCGGCCGTCGGATGGGGTGCCGGCGGGCCGAAGTCCGGCGCCCAGCCCGTCGTCATCATCTTCGCCGCCAGTCCCTCGAATTGCCCGCGCCTGATGTGTTCGAGGCTCCGCCGGGCGGGACTGCTCGCGGCCTCCTCGTACAAATAGACCGGGATGAGAAAGCGGTCCGCGATCGCCGCGCCCACCTGCCTCGCCAGCGCCACGCAGTCGGCCATCGATGCGCCCGCCAGCGGGACGAAGGGCACCACGTCGACCGCACCGAGGCGGGGATGCTCGCCGCGATGGGTTCGGAGGTCGATCTGTGCGACAGCCTGCTCGACGAGTGCCACGACGGCGCCCGCCACAGCCGCGCGCTCGCCGGCAAGGGTGAAGACGGATCGATTGTGCGAGGCGTCGGAGGAGGTATCGAGGAGCCTGGCTCCGGGCACGCGGTCGATCGCGTCGGCGATTGAGGCGATGACGTCGGGCCGCCGTCCCTCGCTCACGTTGGGCACCGATAGGATCATGGCGTTGCTGATTGTAGATTTCGGATTGTAGATTGGCGGCGAAATCTACAATCTGAAATCCGCGATCTGCAGATGCTATAATCTGCCCGTCTCCTTCAGTATGTCGGATCCTTCTCGCCCCGACAGCTCCCGCGAGCGCGACGCCGCGCCTGGGGCCGAGCGCGATGCGAAAATCGAGCAACTGCTCCTGCTCGGCCTCGATCACTACTTCGCCGCGCAGTACGACCAGGCGATCAACGTCTGGACGCGCGTCCTGTTTCTCGATCGAAGCCATCCCCGAGCTCGCGCCTACGTCGAACGGGCGCGCCGCGCGCTGGCCGAACGCCAGCGCGAGTCCGAGGCGCTCCTGCAGGGCGGCGTGGCCGCGTTCGAGCGCGGAGATGGTGGGGAGGCCCGCCGAATGCTTCAGGCCGCCATTGACGGCGGCGCGCCCGCCGACGAAGCGCTTGCCGTCCTGGATCGGTTGAATCGTCTCGACGCCGGCCCGACTGAGAGCCCTCGCGCACGCCCCGGTCGCGAGCCCCGCGTGGCGGCTCCACACGACGCGCGACCGCCGTCCTTGAGGATGTTTGTGGCGTGGGCGGTGCCGGTATGCGTGGTCGTCGCCATCGGCATTGTCGCCGCCGGAGCCTGGAACCGCTGGGCGCAGCGCCCGCCAGCGCCCGCGACGGCTGCCGGGTCGGCTCTCACGGTCGAGCCAAGCCTGCCGCTGCCGACACGAGGCGATGTGGCGCTGACTCGGGCTCGCAGACTCGTCACGGCCAGCCGCCTGCGTGAAGCGCTCGCGGTGCTCGAGCGCGTCGGATCGACCGATCCGCAGAAGGCCGACGCCGACGCGCTTCGAGGGGAGATTCAGCGCCAGCTGCTGGCCCCGCCTTCTGATCCGGCGCCGGTTTCGCTCGAGCGCAAGAAAGCTGGGCAGCGCCTTCCATGAAGTGCCCCAAGTGCGGCTATGTGGGGTTTGAAGCCCTCGACCGATGCCGCCATTGTGGCTACGATTTTTCGCTGACCGCCCCGGCGGTTTCGGAACCGCCAGTCGATCTGCCTCTTTTCGGGCCGCCGATTCCAGACGACGACCCTCTCATTACCCGACCGTCACCGCCGCGGACGCCGCTCGCCGTCCGTCGAGCGACGCCGGAGGTTCTGCGCGCGCGGACACCGCCTCTGCGGACGCCGATGCTGGATCTCGATCCGCCGTCTGCGGCCGTCGCCTCGGTGACCGAACAGGAGGCCGACGCTCCCGAGGCCAAGCCGCTCGAGGACGCGGCGATCAGCGATCGGCTGGCGGCAGCCGCTATTGACGGGCTGCTCTTGGCCGTCATCGACGCGGCCATCATCTATTTCACCATGCAGATTTGCGGAATCAGCCTTGCGGAGATCGGACTCCTGCCGCGGGGACCGCTCGTGGCGTTCCTGCTGGCTCAGAACGGCGCCTATTTCGTCGTGTTCACAGCCGGGGGGCAGACCATGGGGAAGATGGCCACGGGCATCCAAGTGGTCTCGGCCGAACCTCGGCGATCCGTCGATCTGGGTCGCGCGCTCGCAAGAGTGCTGGCGTGGCTTCTGCTCGCTGCGCCGGCGGGCCTCGGTCTGCTGACGGTGCTCAGCCGCGATCATCGTGGCCTTCATGACCGTTTCGCCGGCACCCGCGTGATTCGCGCCGCGTGAAGACGCCCCGCCCCCTCTTCTCGCTGGCGATCGCGACGGCTCTCGGCGTTGGCTATTTGCCGGTTGCGCCGGGAACCTTTGGATCGGCCGTAGGCTTGCTCGTGTGGTGGGCCCTCGGACCGACGTCGGTCGCGATCCAGGCCCTTGCCATCGTCGTGCTGTGCGTCGCCGGTTCCGTCAGCGGCAGCGTCGCCGAACGGCATTTTGGCCGGACCGATCCGCGGCACGTGGTCGTCGATGAGGTGATGGGTATGCTCGTCACGCTCTTCCTCAACCCCGTCGGCTGGGTTGGCGCGGCGTATGGCTTCGGTCTCTTTCGCGCCGCCGACATTCTCAAGCCCTTTCCCGCCAGACGCCTCGAGCGCCTGCCTGGTGGCATGGGTGTGATGGCCGACGACCTGATGGCCGCGATCTACGCGAACCTCGCGCTGAGGGCGACGCTCGCGCTCGTGGCATGAAGGCCTGCATCATCGCCGCTGGCAGCGAGATGCTGACGCCGTTTCGCGTCGACACCAACTCGCTCATCGTCACCGAACAGCTCAACACGATCGGATTCGACGTCCGGCTCAAGGTGGTGGTGGGCGACGATATCGAAGAGCTGGCACGCGTGCTCGAGGCTGCGTTGACCTGGGCCGATGCGGTCGTCCTCATTGGTGGACTCGGACCGACCGACGATGACGTCTCGCGCGAGGCGGTCGCGCGTGTGCTGCAGGTGCCGCTCGAGATTCATGATGACGTCCTGGAGCGCATCCGCGAGCGGTTCACGCGGCGCGGGATGACGATGCCCGCCATCAACCGTCGCCAGGCGCTCGCGCCGCGCGGTGCCACGCTCCTCGAGAATCCCAATGGCACGGCGCCAGGGCTGTGGATCGAGCGGGGATCGGCGTCGATCGTGCTGCTCCCCGGCCCGCCTCGCGAGCTGAGGCCCATGATCGAGGCCGTCGTCCGCGAGCGCCTCGCTCCCCTGAGCCCGGGCGCCGGTCTATTCCGTCGAGTGGTCAGGATCACCGGTCGCACCGAATCGGACGTCGATACGCAGGCGCAGCCGATCTACGGCAGGTGGATCGCGGCAGAGGTGCCGATCAGCACGACGATTCTGGCTGCCTTGGGGCAAATCGAGCTGCACCTGACTGCGCGCGCAGACAGTCGGGCGGCGGCCGAGGCGGCGCTCGACGCGGCCGTCGCCGAGTTGCAGAGCGTCCTTGGTCCCTCCGTCTACAGCGTCGATGGCCGTGCGCTCGAAGTGATCGTCGGCGATCTCGTCCGTGAACGGATCATGACCGTGGCCGTCGCGGAGTCGTGCACTGGTGGCCTGCTGGCCTCGAGGCTGACCGATGTGCCGGGCAGCTCCGAGTACTTCGATCGGGGCGTGGTGTGCTACAGCAATCGCGCAAAGACGGAACTGGCCGGTGTGCCTGAGGCGCTGATCGCGGAACACGGCGCGGTCAGCGAGCCGGTGGCGCGGGCGATGGCGGAAGGGATTCGTTCGCACGCCGGGACGAACGTGGGCATCGGCATTACCGGCATCGCCGGGCCGGGCGGCGGCACGCCCCAGAAGCCGGTCGGGACGGTTGCCGTCGCGGTGGTGGTTGGACAAGACCTCCAGTCGCGGACATTCCAGTTCGTCGGCGGACGCGACATGGTGAAGTTCCAGGCGACGCAGGCGGCGATGAACATGTTGCGGCTGATGTTGACTGAGCCACGGTGACAGTCTGTTCCCATGCGTCTTTTTGCTGCGATTGATTTGAATGACGAGGTCAGGGAGGCGATCGCGGCTGAACAGAAGCGCGTCGCTGCGATAGTCGGCAAAGGAGCCTCGCTCAGGTGGGTCCTGCCCGCTCACATGCACTTGACCCTCGCGTTTCTGGGTGAGGTCGCTGAGGCCGCCGTCCCTCAGATTGTTGACGCCCTTTCTCCGAATTTCGACATCGCACCGTTTACCGCGGTGTTCCAGCATCTTGGCGTGTTTCCGCCGCGCGGTGCGCCCCGCGTGCTGTGGCTGGGGATGGCCGAGGGAGCAAGCCAGACCGTGGGCCTGCAGCGGCAGGTCGCTCAGCGTCTGGAGCGGGTCGGGGTCCCGCCCGAGCCACGGCCCTTCCATCCCCATCTGACCCTGGGCCGGTGGCGGAGTTCTCGACCGAGCGATGCACGTCGGGCCCTCGTGGCCGACCGCCAGGCTGTGGTGGCCCGCCTGCGGGTTGACGGCGTCACGCTGTATCAAAGCCAGTTGGGGCCGGCAGGACCGACCCATACGGCTCGTGTGCATGCTACCCTGACGTGATGCCGGTGGCGATCGTCCTCGCGGCGTACTTCATTGGGTCCGTGCCCTTCGCGTGGCTGCTTGTCCGGCGCAAGGGCGTGATCGATCTGCGACGCGTGGGCAGCGGCAACGTGGGTGCGGCCAATGTCCTGCGCGCGTCGGGTGTCTCGGCCGGCGTGCTGGTCGCATTGCTCGACATTGCGAAAGGCGTGGCTGCCGTTCTCATTGCCCAGCGCGTGAGCGACGGAGTGGCCCTGCCGGCCGTCGCGGGCCTGGCCGCCATCGTGGGGCACATCTATCCGGTGTGGCTGCACTTCCGTGGGGGCAAGGGCGTGGCCACGGCGTGCGGCGTGTTTGCAGTTCTGGCACCGCTGGCCGCGCTGCCGGCGCTCGCCATCTTCATCGGCACCGTCTGGCTGACCAAGTACGTGTCTCTCGGATCGATGCTGGCGTCGCTGGCGTTGCCGACGATCGCCTACGCGACAGCCAGTCCCAGGTCCGTGGTCGCCACTGCTGTGGCGGCCTGGGCGCTGATTGTCTTCCGGCATCGATCGAATCTTCGCCGGTTGCGCGTCGGCACCGAGCGGCGCTTCGGCCGGAGGGCGTCC
>JBAUGX010000189.1:0-3902 GCA_049679965.1 Vicinamibacterales bacterium | reverse complement strand
GCCGCCAGCCGCACCGGGGGGGGGACGCGGCGGTCCCCCGCAGCCGATGTCCTTCTTCGTCACGAGTGCGGGCCTCGGGCGTGGAGGCGACCTTGGAGGATTGGCCGGCGCGGATGCGCAGTGCCAGGCACTCGCGACTGCCGCCGGCCGCGGCAACGTCACGTGGCACGCTTATCTGAGCACGCAGGGCCCGAATGCCGTCAATGCTCGTGACCGCATCGGCAACGGCCCGTGGTACAACCAGAAGGGCCAGCTCATCGCTGCGAATGTCGCCGAGTTGCACGGCGACACGCTCGAGCAGGCGCGTGTGGGCAATTTCATCAACGTTGCGAACTCGCTTGATGAAAAAGGCAACCCAGTGCCGAACGCCTTCCCCGGCAGCGAACACGACATCATGACCGGGTCAACGATAGAAGGCCGCGCGTATACCGACAACACGCGGGATTACACGTGCAACAACTGGACGAGCAGCGTCGCAGGTACTCCTCCTGCCGCGCGTGGCGCTGGCGCCGGACCCGGCGCGCCTCCCGCTGGTGGTGCCGCGCCTCCCGCGGCCTCCGCGGTTGTCTCGCGTGGTGCGCCAGGCCCGTTACAGCCGCCGGGCGTGCCCTCCGCACGCGTGGGCCACTCCGACAAGGGCAACATCGTGCCGTCGTGGAATTCATCGCATTCGACCAACGGCTGCGCCCAGATGAATCTCGTTCAGGTCGGCGGCGGCGGCCGTCTGTACTGCTTTGCGGTGAATTGAGCGTCGGAACGCCGGACTGTTTCCTTCTATCGAGCAGGGGCCGGAAGCGTTGCGTTCACCGTCTGGCATGCCGCTGAATTCGGGTTCGCCGCAGCGGCGGGACCGGATGCCTCGACCACCGAGTCCATCCACTCGACGATGAGACCCCGCTGGACGCGGAAGAAGCCGGCCACCCGCATGGGTTGGCCATTGGCATCAAAGCGGGTCGCCTCGGTGAGCACCATCGTGGTGAAGTCGGCGCCGATCGGATAGAGCTCCTTCAGTTCGAGCCGGCCACCGATGGTCCCGCACACCGAGCGCAGCAGGGCATCGTTGCCCCTGACGAGGTCGGACGCGGGAGAGGTACGGGAGACCACGTCGGGGGCGATGAACGCGGCCATCAGCAGCGGGTTGCCTGCCTGCCAAGCCGCGTACCAGGCGCGGACAGCCTGTGCCGCCTGGATCTCTTCCGCATTCTGGGTCTGCTGCGGCTTCGCTGTGCCGTAGCTCAGTGTGTGCACCGGCGCGGCGCCTCGGGTCGTATCTACCTCCGCGGCGGGGACCGGCGGCCAACCCGTGGCGATGGCGCCCTGCGCCGCGGGCGCCCGAGGCGGTGTCTGCCCGGCGCCACTCACCGGATAGCCCGTGCATTCCGCCCGAATAGTCGTGTTGGACGTGACCGAGGCCTGCCCGCCCGTTGCGTTGACGAGCGCCCCTATGCGGTTGATCGGTGCGTCCAGCCATTCCCTGACGAGGCCCGTGGTCGGGTTGACGCGCAGCAGGGTCGCCACCTCGACGGGGTAGCCGCCAAGGTTGCCACCTGTACCTGCAGGGGCGTTGAGGTCCGTGCGCTTGTGCACCACGAGCACGTCCATGGGTCCGCCGACGACGTACAGTTCGTCAAGCCGGAAGAAGCCAGGCGGCTGGCGCAGCGTGAAGTTGTAGCCCGAACAGTAGGTCTGGGCGCCGCGCCGGAGCAGCTGCACCGGGTCGCTGCGGAAGATGACATCGGGGTCGATCAGCCTCATGTGGGCGGCGAGATTGTGAACGTCCGTGGTCCGCATATGTTCGATGACCACGGCGACGCCCAGCGTCTCCTGCGGCGTGTAGTCGATCAATGGCCGCTGGACGTTGGTGTCGAAGCCCCGCGGTTGCAGCAGGCCGCCGATGAGGTTGCCCTGAGCCAGAGCACCGCCCGTGCCGACGATCAGCGCCAATCCAACGCTGGCGCACAACAGATTGAGAATTCTCATCACGTCTTCTCCCTGTGCCCTCATGCGACCTCGACCTTCCACCCACTGCACAACTTAGCCCTCGGCCGGCGCAACGTAGCTTAGCCTACCGCAGGGCGCCTTGGCGGGCCCAGGTCGTACGATTCGGCATCCTTAAATCAGGCAGGTTGAGAATCAGGCAGGTTGAGCCTCGCCGGTGTGTGCGATCGTTAAGTTTTGTGAATCGCCCGACGCGCGGTCAGCGATCAGCTATTCTCAGCGCGCATCGGCGAGGCTCTTCTCTGCGCGGGAACTGACGGGACCGCTCACGGTATCGATTTCACATATGGACGGAGGATTCTCCATGGCGTCACCACTCGACGATCCGCGCACGAATGGTCGCGACGGTTCGGTCTCACGCCGTGAACTGCTCAAGCAGGGGGCGGCCGCCGTCGGAGGCGCGGCCATATTGAACGCGACGCCGGCGCTGGCCCAAGGCCAGGCGCCCGCGGTCACGAACAGCAATCGCAGCATGGCAGGCACACGGTTTCGCGCGTTCGTCCAACGACCCGGGCAGCCGGGCGCGGTCGAGACGATCGTGCTGCGCGAGATCCAGCCCAACCAGGTGGTGGTCCGCGTGCAGGCGGCGCAGGCCTGCTACACCATCGTCGGCGCCCTGGTGGCTCAAGCCAACCCGGGCGGGGTGGCGGGCGGACCTCCGGGCGGTGGACCAGGCGCGCCGCCCGGCGCCGTCAGTGTGGGTCACGGCTCGGTTGGCATCGTCGAGCAAATCGGGTCGCGCGTCAATCGGGTCCAAGTCGGTGATCGCGTGCTCGTCGCGGGCAATGGCGCCTGCGGCGAGTGCTGGCTGTGTCTCCACGGGCGCGCCGATGCGTGCACGACGCCGGGCACCCGGACACGCCAGCCCGTCGCGGACGCGACCGACGGCACGCCGATCAACGGCACCGGCGGATTCTCCGAGTTCCACGTCGCGTTCGAGGAATGGATCGTCCCGATCAACACGACGGTCCCGGCCGAGGAGCTCTCGCTGTTCTGTGACGTCGCGGCGGTGGGCTTGGGCATGACGATGCGCCGAATGCCGGTGGAGCAGGGCACCGATGTGTTGGTGATTGGCGGCGGACCGATCGGACTGAGTGCCGTGCAGGGCGCCCGCCTTCAAGGCGCGGCGCAGGTCATCCTCATCGAACCGATCCGGTACCGTCGCGAGCTCGGCGCCAAGCTCGGCGCCACCACGGTGATCGATCCCAATGTGGATCGAGGACAGAACAATCAGGATCTGATCACCAAGATCCGCACGCTGTGCAAGCAGGGCGTCGAGCGGTCGGTGTCTGGCGGCCGAGGTCCAAACCTGAACAACTACGGCCCCATGTACACCATCGAGGCTGTGGGCGGCAACCGCTTCCCCCCGAAGGCGGAGGTGGGTCCGGATGTGACGGGCGTCGAGTCGTTGCAGCTCGCGTGGACGATTTGTCCGAGCGGCGGCGTCATCAGGACGTGCAGTATCGGGCACGGACAGGGCGCCAGCGTGACCTTCCCGGCCGGGCAGTGGTCCAATGCCATGAAGACGCACCTTCCAGGCAATTATGCGGGCGTGAACGTAATGCGCGATATTCCACAGTGGGTGCGGCTCGTGGAGGCGGGACGCTTCGATGCGAAGTCGCTGGTGGGCCAGACCTTCCCGCTGGACCGCACGCGCGACGCCTTGCAAGTGGCGGCCGACCGCACGACAATCACCAGCGTCGTCACGATGACGTAGTTGCCGATCAGCGCCGTCACGTGCGGCAGACGCGCCCGCCTTGAGCGGGCGACATGAGGGGGGGAGCAATGGCTGGCGATCAATACCCGTACTTTTCAGACGAGCCCGACCTGCCGGCACGACGTGCACTCTTGAAGCAGGGGGCGGCCGCCATCGTCGGCGGAGGCGCAGCCGCGATCCTCGACAC
>JBAUGX010000188.1:0-3746 GCA_049679965.1 Vicinamibacterales bacterium | reverse complement strand
GGCGCCAACCCTGAGGTCACCACATGCCGCCCCAGCCTCGACTCGCTATTATCGCGACCGTGCAGCAGGCGATCAGTGATCTGCTCACGACCTACGAGCCGGAGTTCCTCCGCTTTGGTTACTCCTTGTTCATCGCCTTCGCGACGATTCTGATCGCCTGGCATGGCATCCGGATGATGCTCAGCCAGGAGGGCCTTGGCGAACAGCTGTTCGGCTTCGCCAAGCTCCTGCTCTTCATCTCGTTCGGCTACTCGCTGATTGCGTTCTACGAAGCGCCGCTGCCGGGCATCGGGGTCTCGTTCAGCAACCTGATCACCGACCAGACTCACCACTTCGCGAATATCCTCGACGCCCGGTCGCTCGAGCTCATGTTCGACCATTTGGATGAGCTTTGGGCTCATTTCGTCCAACCGGACGCCTGGTCGATTCTTGCGAATCTGCTGTATTGGCTGATGTTGATCGTGGTCACGTTAGCAAAGGTGATTTCACTGGCGATCGTCGCCTTCGGTCTGATCGCAAGCGCAGTCTGCGCTTTGCTCGGTCCGATCTTCGTTCCGTTCTTCATTGTGCCCAAGCTCGACTGGCTGTTTTGGTCCTGGTTGAAGGCCTTCATTCAGTATTCCTTCATCCCCGTTGTGGCCTTCGCTTTTTTGATGGTTTTTGAGCGGTTTGTGTTCAACTATTTGACGACGCTCCCCCCTGGAATCACCGAGGACTTGTACCTCGTGTACGGTCTTCAGGCGCTCGTCGTGATCGGCACATTCGTCGTCGGCATCCTGCTCGTCCCATCGTTGACGAGTTCGATCTTCTCTGGTCAGGGCGGTCAAAGCATCTTGCCGGACCGGATCAGGCTGACATAGAGACGGAGGGACCGTGATACGCCCATACAGAGACCAAGATCAGATTGATGGGACCGCATCCCGTCGAGCCAGCCGGGCCTTTCTGTTTGCCTTCGGCCTGGCCGCGCTTATCGGCCTCGGGATGGGCGTCGTGTGGGTCATCGCCGGCCTCCTGAACTTCCACGTCCTGCGATAGGAGAATGCCGTGGCCGTTCACGTCGCAGACGTCAACCCCAAGACCCTCGAGAACGCGAAGCGTCAGTTCGTCGAGCTCTATGGCTCGTCGCTGGTGCTGAATACGTACCTGAAGATCGCGCTCCTTCTCGTCTCTCTTCTCTCCCTGGGCCTCCTGTTCTTGAACTTTCGTACTCAGGCGCAGTACGCGAATCTCAAGCCGCTCGTGATTCGAATCGATGACGTCGGCCGGGCAGAGGCCGTGCCGTACGATGCCACGAGTTATAAGCCACAGGCGCCGGAGCTGCGCTACTTTCTGACGCGCTTCGTGGCCACCCACTTCAGCCGCCTGCGCGCGACGGTGCAGCGTGACTATCCGGACTCGCTCTTCTTCCTGTCACCCTCCCTGGCGGAGGCGACGATCGCCCAGAACGATCGCAGCCGCACGATTGAGACGTTCTTGACGAGCCCGTCCGCCGACGAGGTCGACGTCGAGGTCAAGAACGTGTCGTTCGCCGAATTGACGACCTCGCCGTACAAAGCCGCCGTGGACTTCGACCTGCGCTACTTCACGCCCGGCACACGTCAGGAGCGGCGACGTGAAACCTACGTGCTCCAGGTCGACTTCATCCTTCGCGACGCCGTGCCGAACGGGTTCATTCGAGTGAACCCGCTCGGGCTTCAGATTACGTACTTCCGGGTGGATCAGGCCTTCAAGTGAGGAGCTCTCCATGGCCGGCAGACTGGACTACGCCAAGGAATGGATGCGGGACGGCGATCGGCTCCTTGAGCGAGCGGGGCAACGGCTCGTCTCTACTGCCGGCGACCACCAATCGATCGACATCGAGATGGCCATCTCCGACTTCTCGCGGGCAGCTCAGATGTACCTGACCGGGGCCGTCGAGTACCAGCAGGGGCGGGAGGCCGTGCGGCGCGCAACGTCCGGCCTGGACGACACCGTGCGGCTGGTCCAACACCTGGAGGGACGGCTGCGGAGCGAAGCCGAGGCCGCATGGCAATCGGCACGAAAGCAGCTGCTTCCTAGCCAGGAGACCCGTCCGGGCGGTCTTGAGCCCGCCCGAACGTTCGCGGAAACGCTGCGCGATCGGTTGGCGCACGCCGCGCCGGAACTCTTCGATCGTGGGTCTGGTCCAGAGCCGTCTCGCGATCCAAGCCCTTCACGGAGCCGATGAGCCATGGTCACGAATAGCGCTGTCCTGGCCGCACTCGTGTTGCTGTTGGCGGTGTTCTGGGTCGGCGGTGAGACGACCTTTCTGGCGCCCTACAAGCGGTTGCTCATCCGTGAGCATGGTGTGCAGATCGGTCTCTTCATCCTGGTCGTCTTCGTCAATCTGTTCGCCCTCTTCTACGGCTTGGCGAGGCTCATTTTCTTGAAAGACACCGGGGTGAAACTCCATCACCTCGATCGCCAACTCACAACGCGCGACACCGTTCTGGCTGATCTCACGCGCCGCATTGAGGAGTAGATGGCATGTCCCGCGATCACGATGTCAGGGCCGTTCTTGACCGCGTCGTTCGTTCAGAGTCTCCGGGGAATGAGCTCCCTCGAGGCGGGCGGTCGGGCGGTAACACACGTCCGCGTGAGCGGGCGTCAGCCGATGTCCGCGACGCACTGACGCGCCAGCTCGATCTGCCGCGCGGCGCTGACCGCGAGCGCGTCGATGTCGGCGGACACAGCGTCGCGTTGCGCGGGTCGGAAGCGCGGACGCTCGCCCTCGTGGGCGCTTTTCGAGTCGCGGACGCTCGTGACCTGGAATCGCGCCAGACCGGCGACCGCTGGCACGGCGACCTTGAGCATCTACGTCGTGAGCGCTTGATCGCCCTCACGCCCCACGTGTTGAACGGTCAGCGAACGGCCCTCGTCACCCTGACGCGGACCGGCCAGGCCCTCCTCGAACAACATCGGCACGTCCCGGCCGGCGAACCCGTGCAGAACTATTACTCAGGCCTGGCGAAGCCACGTGAGGCAACGCACGACGCGCAGCTCTCGCGCGTCTACGCCGGGGCCGCCGAGCGCTTGCACGCCAAGGGCGGGCGGATCCAGCGCGTCGTCGTGGACTACGAGCTGAAGCGCGATTACCAACGGTTTCTGCAGGACCGAAACCGTGAAGGAAGACGGACCTCAGGACGACCGGACCGCTCGCCCGAGGAGATCCGCGCGTGGGCCGATGCGCACGGCCTGCCCGTCGTGCAGGACCGGGTGCAATTTCCTGACGTGCGCATCGAGTACGAGCACCCGGACGGGCGCCTCGACCGCGAGGATCTCGAACTGGCCACCGGCCACTACAACAGCCGTCAGATGGCTGCGAAGCAAGCGTCCGGCTTCCAGATTCAACGCAGCGGAGCCAGTCATCTGCGCGGCGCTCGCGGCCGTCACGGCGGCAGCCCGTTCGACCCGCATGCCGCGGAACGGGTGCTGCGGTGACCGTCGCCGATCGGACCGCCGCGGTCGCCGCCCACGGGTTCACGCCTCGCCAGGCCGCGTTCCTGACCACCGTCATGTTGCACGCTGGAGTGTGCGTCCCACGGCAGTACACGGCCTTTGCCCGCATCGCGTTCGGACAGAACACCCGCGAATTCTTCGAGCACCTTACGCATGGGCGCTTCGCCACCGCGCACCCGTGCTGGCGCGGTGCTGCGCGCATCTACCACGTCCACCACAAGGCGCTTTATCGCGCCATCGGCGAGCCCGACAACCGGCACCGCCGACCG
>JBAUGX010000187.1:0-35200 GCA_049679965.1 Vicinamibacterales bacterium | reverse complement strand
GCCCAACGTTGTGCCGCTCTTCAGTCTGGTGCCCGGCATCGGCCGCGTCGTGGCGATCGAGAAGAAGGGGTGGGATGCCCGCGACCTCTCGTCGTTCGACGCGGCGGTGCTGCTGCCCAACTCGTTTCATGTCGCGCTCGTGGCCGCGCGCGCCGGGATTGCCGAACGCTGGGGGTACCGTACCGATTGGCGCCGGCCGCTGCTGACCCGTGCGATCGATCCGCCGGTCGGACAGCACCAGGTCGACTATTACCAGCAGCTGACGCGAGCGCTTGGATTTCCGAGCGGCCCCGCCGAGCCGCGCATCGCCATTTCGCAGCAACTGCGGGAAGCCGGCGTGCGTGCGCTGAACGACGCCGGGTGGGATGGCCGCATCCCGCTGGTGGCGCTCGCGCCCGGCACCGCGTATGGCACGGCCAGGCGCTGGCCGGCGCCATCATTCGCCGGGCTCGCGCGATCGCTGGCCGAAGACGGCATCCGATCGGTTCTCGTGGGCAGTCAGGCCGACGCGCCGATCGGCGAGGCGATTGCCGCGGCGGCCGGCGACACGCCGTTGCTGAATCTGATGGGGAGCGATCTGCCGACGCTCGCGGCCACGCTCGCTTCGTGCCGCGCGCTCGTGTCGAACGACTCGGGCGCCATGCACCTGGGCGCCGCGCTCGGCGTCAGCGTGACGGCGGTGTACGGGCCGACCGACGAGCGCATCACCGGTCCTCGAGGCGACCAGCACACCATCGTCGCCCATCAGGTGTGGTGCCGGCCGTGCCACCTGCGCGAGTGTCCGTACGATCACGAATGCATGAAAGGCGTCGGCGTCGACATGGTACTCGACGCGGTCCGGCGGACGCTGTGACGCTTCGGGGCGCCGTGTTTCTGGATCGCGACGGCACGCTCATCGAAGACGTGGGCTACGTCGGCCGGATCGACCAGGTGACCGTCTATCCGTGGACGGTCCGTTCGATCCTCGCCTTCAATCGCGCCGGTCTGCCCGTCGTCATCATCACCAACCAGTCTGGCGTCGCTCGAGGGTATTTTGAGGAAGCGGCGGTCGAGGACGTGCATCGACACCTGACGAAGGTTGTCGAGGCTGGCGGTGCGCGGATCGATGCGTTCTACTATTGTCCGCACCATCCAGAGGGCACAGTGGAGGCGTACACGCGACGCTGCGAGTGCCGAAAGCCCGGGCGGGGGATGATCGATCGCGCGAGCGCCGATCTCGGGCTCGATGCGACACGGTCCTATGTCGTGGGCGACAAGTGGGTGGATGTGGCGCTCGCGCGGGCGATCGGGGCCAGGGGACTGCTGGTCCGCACCGGATACGGTACCGCCGAAGAATCGCGGCCGCGGCCGGACGTGGCGGCCGACGCCGTCGTGGACAATCTCGGAGTGGCCACCCACTGGATCTTGAACGATCTCCAATCCATCATCCTCAAAGGCCAATCGTGATCCCCCGTTCCGTTCATCCCCTCGCCGGCGAGGCCGAGCGCAAAGAACGGCTCCTGGCGCTCATCGACGGCTTCTCGGGCCGGCGCGTCCTCGTCATTGGCGACGTCATCGCCGACGAATTCATCTGCGGCGATGTCGCGCGGGTTTCTCGCGAGGCGCCGGTGCTCATCCTGAATTACAGCTCGACGGAGATGGTCGCCGGTGGCGCGGGGAACGCGGCGAACAACGTCGCGGCGCTCGGCGGGCGGGCGAGCTTGGTCGGTCTGGTCGGCGCCGACCCCGAGGGTCGCCGCCTGCTGGCCAGTCTGCAGGCGGGCGTGGACCATCGGCATGTCGTGCGCACGCGGGGGTATCGGACGCCCGTCAAGACGCGGATTCTCGCCGGCGGCGTGCATTCCGCCAAGCAGCAGATCGTGCGAATCGACCACGAGGCCGGCTGGCCGCTGGCCGACACGGTGAGCCGCGCGCTGGCCACGCGGCTCGGGCCAGCACTCGACACCTGCGACGCGGTCCTGCTGTCCGACTACGGGTCGGGCCTGGTGACACCGGCGCTCGGCGACGTCGTGCGGCGGCGCCTTGCGCGGCGCTCGCGCCGGCGGCCGGTGCCGGTGCTGGTCGATTCGCGCTACCGGCTGCTCGACTATCGCGGCTTGACGACGTGCACGCCCAACGAATCCGAGGTCGAGGCGGTGCTGGGGATTCGCGTGAATGACGATGTGCGGACGCTCGAACGGGCAGGCCGGCGGCTGCTCGAACGGACGAAGATGCAGTCGGTGCTCGTCACGCGTGGCAGCCGCGGCATGGCGCTCTTTGAGGCCAGGCAACGGACGGTGCACATTCCGATCTTCGGATCTGATGAAGTCGCCGATGTGACAGGCGCGGGCGATACCGTCATTGCGACGTGCGCGCTGGCGCTCGCCGCGGGCGCGTCGTTCTATGAAGCGGCGCGGCTGGCCAACTATGCCGGCGGCCTCGTGGTGCTGAAGCGGGGCACCGCCACCATCTCGGCCCTCGAGCTGGCCGACGCGGTGGCGTCCGATCACGACACGGCGACCGAGAACTGGTCCCAAGAAGGTCCCCCGCAGGGTCGACGTTCATGATGCGCACTAGTAGCGGTTTTTCACAACTCGTGGGTCTTTCACAACTCGTGGGATCCGGCTTTAGCCGGATTGGTCCGCCTCAAGGCGGACCCCACAAATGCGGACGCCACAACCAATGGCTGTTCTGACCGAATCCGAGTTGGCTGAGGCCGTGGCGCGCGATCGTGCCGCTCGGCGCACGATTGCGTTCGCCAACGGCTGTTTCGACCTCCTGCACGTCGGTCACGTGCGGCACCTGCGCGGCGCGGCCGCCGAAGCCGATCGTCTGATCGTGGCGATCAACGACGATCGATCCGTCGCCGCTCTCAAAGGCGCCGGGCGGCCGATTCAGACCGCTGCCGAGCGCGCCGAGCTCGTGGCGGCCATTGCTGGGGTCGACTACGTCGTCGTCTTCAGCGGTCCGAACGTCGAACGACTGCTGATGCAGCTCAAGCCAGACGTCCACTGCAAGGGCACCGACTACACCGTCGACACCGTCCCCGAGCGGGCCGTCGTGCGCGCCTACGGCGGTCGCATTGCGATCGTCGGCGACCCCAAAGACCACGCAACCCGCGATCTGCTCACGAAGATCAGGGGCTAGGGGCTAGAGACTGCTGACTGCCGACTGGTGACTACACCTTCCCGTTTCCTCATCGTCCGCCTGGGCGCCCTTGGCGACATCGTCCACACCATTCCTGTCGCCGCGGCCCTGCGTCGCGCCTTTCCGCACTCGCGCATCGACTGGCTGGTCGGCGCCAGGCATCGGGCGATTCTGGATCTCGTGCCGGTCATCGATCGTCGTCTCGTGCTCGACGATGGCGCCGAGGCGGGCGGTGGTTTGTCGCTGCTGGCCACGATCCGCGAACTGCGACGGGCTCGGTACGACGTGGTGCTGGATCTGCAGGGCCTCGTGAAGTCTGCCGTACTCGCTCGCAGTTCCGGCGCGCCGCGCGTGATCGGCTTCTCGCCCCGCTACCTGCGCGAGCGCCTCGCCCGCCTGTTCTACCGCGAGGCGCATGATCCGGGCGGCGATGGCATGTACGACACGCGCGAGACCCGGCACGTGGTGGACGTCAACCTCGGATTGCTGACGCCGCTCGGCGTGGCGGCCGGCACGCCCGAGTTCCCCATCGAGTTTCCCATTGACCGCGTCGATTCGGACATGGCGCGGTCGCTGCGCGACGAAGTTCGGGGTGGCTACGTCCTGCTGAACCCCGGCGCCGCGTGGCCCAACAAGCGGTGGCCGGCCGCGCGGTTTGGCGCGCTGGCCGCGGCGCTTCGCGATCGGTACGGCGTGATGTCGATCGTGGTGTGGGGACCCGGCGAAGAGGCCCTGGCTCGCGAAGCAGTCGCCGGCGCGTCGGGCTCGGCTGTGCTGGCGCCACCGACGTCAATTGCCGACCTGGTTGCGCTCGCCAGCCGAGCGACGATCGTTGTCTCGGGCGACACCGGGCCGACGCACATCGCGGCGGCGCTCGGCACGCCGGTGGTCGGCCTCTATGGGCCGACCCGGCCGTCGCGCAACGGGCCTTTGTCGCCCGCGGCCGTCACGATCTCGCGCGACGCGGTCTGCGCGTGTCATCACCTTCGGCGCTGCACGCGCCCTCGCATGTGCCTGCTCGACATCGAGGTTGACGAGGTCCTCGCTGCTGTCGAGCCTCGCCTCTCCGTGAGGACTGTCTCGTGAACCTCTTCGCAATGCTCGCCCGCCGCCGTGTGACGCTCGGGTTTGTACTCGGCGCTCCCGTGCTGTGGCTCGCGCAGCCGACCGGGGCGACGCTGGTCGCGGGCGTTGCGATGGCGTCGGTGGGGGAAGCCTTGCGCATCTGGGCGGCGGGGCATCTGACGAAGGCGCAGGAAGTCACCACATCGGGCCCGTACCGGTGGATCGCGCACCCGCTCTATCTGGGTTCGTCGGTGATTGGCCTGGGGCTCGCGATCGCGTCGGCGAGCGCCATCGTCGCCAGCCTGATCGCGGCCTACCTGTTGACGACGCTGACCGCGTCCATCAGGAGCGAGCAGGCGTTTCTGCAGCGTGCGCTGGGCGAGAGCGGCAGTCAGGGCAATCAGTACGGGGCGAGCGGGGCGGCAGGCAGCGGCGGGCGGAGATTCAGCCTCGAGCGGGTGATCGCGAATCACGAGCATCGAGCGCTACTCGGCGTGATCGCGGCCGTATTGCTGCTCGCGTTGAAGGCAACGTATAATGGCTGGCTTTGGCGGTAGGGGCGGTTAGCTCAGTGGTAGAGCACCGGCTTTACACGCCGGCTGTCACAGGTTCAAATCCTGTACCGCCCACCAGCCTTCGCTCGCATTCGATGCGAGCTTCGGCCAGGCAAGCTCACGCGATCGAGAATTGCTGATTGCGGATTGTTGATTGATGATTTGAATGGCGCGTTGCCGAGAGCAGCCGCAGCCTTGAGGAACCTGGGACAGCGGGTCTTCGAGATTCAATCATCAATCACAAATCGCCAATCATCAATGTAAGAGCGTCACCGAGGGGTCGTAGTTCAGTTGGCTAGAACGCTGCCCTGTCACGGCAGAGGCCGCGGGTTCGAGTCCCGTCGACCCCGCCAACTCACAGCAGTAATCTGCATTGCAGATTGTGGATTTCAGATTGCGGATTGAAGAACATCAATCTGCAACAAATCCTGCGATAGATCTGAAATCCGCAGTCTGAAATCTGCATCGGATATCCTTTGGCCCTTCCCGACGGTAGATCCAGAGCTCGTCCCGCACGACTGCCGTAACGGGTGGCGATTCCACGCCACGTGAAGAGCGTATAGTGTCTGGTGGCACGGGAGGAATCATGCCGATGGACATTGATTGCGTGGACTGGCATCGAGAGGGAGATTCCAGCACGGCCGCTGATCAACAGCATCTTCCCGATGCAATCAGGGTGAATTCCGTTGGTCAAATGGTCAGGCTCATTGACCTGCGGCTGGCGAATGACCGAATCCGACGACTTCGGATTTTCGGGCATGGAGATCCAGGGGTCCAGGGCCTTGGAAATTCCATCAGCAGTCAGACACATCTCTACAACCAGATTACGACAGACACCGGCACTCGAGTTACTTATGCGAATGTATTGGGGGGGCTTCGGGGGAAGTTCGCTCAAGGAGCGTGGGTCGAGCTGCACGGGTGCAGCGTCGGAGCGGGTGCGGCTGGGTGGAATCTCCTCAAAGGTCTGGCGCAGTTGTGGCAAGTGAAAGTCGCGGCCGGCGTTGTCGACCAAGATGATGGAGGTGGTTTCGAGGGCGCCTATTATCGAGTGGCTTGGCCGGACGGCCGAGTGTACTCGAGACGTGGACACCCCTGAAGGAGCGCAGTAGCTAAGGCCTTGGTCGCCTCCCGTCCCAGAGTCTCTGCATGTTCCTAGACTGGGAGCCAGCCACAATGAATCCTCGTCCGCTCTTCGGCCTCGCCATCCTGGCGCTGCTTGCCGTCTCCTGCGGCGACAGCGCCACACAGCCGACGGTTAACAACAGCGTCAAGGTGCTGACCGCCAACGTCAACAACATCAATACGGTCTTCACCGCGACGGTTGTGAGCGGGACCTTCTTCAATGGCAACCTGATCATTTCGGGTAACGACGGGAGCCGGACGCTCTTGATCAATGCCGGCAACGTGGCAGGGACTGGAACGATCACGCTGGGCAATCCGAATCAGTGGAACGCCCTCGCCCAGGTCATCGACGGCACCGGGACGTTCTCCACCGGATTTCTGGGAGGGAGTGGAAGCGTGACACTGACGACAGCCACGCTCTCCCGCATCACCGGGACATTCAATTTCATTGCGTACACGACCCAGGGCACGGGCCAGGGTGCTCCTGTCCGGACGATTTTCAATGGCGTCTTCGACATCTCAAACCCGTGAAGAGCGAGACGGCCGACGAACGCGCTGACACGTTTTTGTTGACGATGGCGACGACTCATACAGAAATGACGCTCGCTGGGGTTGTGCCCCCCCATGCGGTGAAGTAATTGGCAGTCGACGAACGATAGATCGACCGCATCGAAACATACAGTAATAGAGCTAATCGACGACGAGGCGACGGCAATGTCGTCTCGTGGAAGCCTCTGCCCGCCGCCAAACGCCGTCCGGCTCTTGAAGGATTCTCTGGGAAATACACGCCCACGTACAGTTCGATCGATTTGCGACAAGCGTGGAGTGCGTCTTGCACTACGCGTGACATGTCCGTGGTCTCGGTGCGTCCTCAGACAACGCCGACGCACTGCCCGTATTGCGCCCTGCAATGCGGGATGCACCTGACCCCCGAGCGCCAGGGCGTCGAAGTCGTCGGCAACGCGAGGTTCCCGGTCAACAAAGGCGGACTCTGCATCAAGGGATGGTCCGCCGGAGAGACTCTCGATCATCCGGATCGGCTGCTGACGCCGCTCATCCGCGACGTCAACGGCCGGCTGGCGGCCGCCAGCTGGGACGCGGCGCTCGACCACATCGCGCGCCGCCTTGACGAAATCCAATCACGCTACGGGCGCGACGCGGTGGGCGTGTTTGGTGGCGGATCGCTGACGAACGAGAAGGCGTACCAGCTCGGCAAGTTCGCTCGCGTGGCGCTCGGCACCGCCAACATCGATTACAACGGCCGCTTCTGCATGTCCTCGGCGGCGGCCGCCGGGAACAAGGCGTTCGGTCTCGATCGAGGCCTGCCGTTTCCCCTCGAAGACATCGCCCACGCGGGCGTCGTCCTGCTCGTCGGCGGCAACGTGGCCGAAACGATGCCGCCCATCATGCAGTACTTCGAGGCGCAGCAGCGCAACGGCGGCACGCTCATCGTCGCGGACCCGCGCCGATCCGCCACCGCGCTCTGGGCGACGTGCCATCTCGCGCTCAAGCCCGGGTCCGACGCCGCACTGGCCAACGGCCTGCTGCACCTGCTCGTCCGGGACGATCGCATCGATCACGCGTTCATCCGTGATCGGACCGAGGGCTTCGACGAGGTCCGACGCACCGTGGCGATGTACTGGCCCGAGCATGTCGAGCGTCTGACCGGCGTACCCGAAGGCGCCCTGATCGAGGCCGCGCGCCTCCTCGGCTCGGCAACGAGCGCCATGGTTCTCACCGCGCGCGGTCCTGAGCAGCAGGCCCAAGGCGTCAACAATGCGCTGGCGTACATCAACATCGCGCTCGCACTCGGGGCGGTGGGCACACCCTTCGGCGGTTACGGCTGCTTGACCGGCCAAGGCAACGGCCAGGGCGGGCGAGAGCACGGCCAGAAAGCCGACCAACTCCCCGGTTACCGCCGGATCGACAATCCGGCCGCGCGGGCCCACATCGCCCAGGTCTGGGGTGTGCCGGAGTCGACCATCCCCGGGCCCGGCAAGTCCGCCTACGAGCTGCTGGACTCGCTCGGGCCAGAAGGCGGCGTCCGGGCCCTGCTGGTGATGGGATCAAACGTCGCCGTGTCGGCGCCCAACGCCCTTCACGTCGAGCGGAGATTGAAGGCGCTCGACTTCCTGGTCGTCGTCGATTTCTTCCTGTCCGAGACCGCGCGGTTCGCCGACGTCGTGCTGCCAAGTGCGCAGTGGGCCGAAGAGGACGGCACGATGACGAACCTGGAGGGACGAGTCATCCTTCGGCGCCGGGCCCTCGATCCGCCACCGGGCGTGCGCACCGATCTCGACATGCTGTCCGCGCTGGCCGCGCGCATGGGCAAGCAGCGGTACTTTCCGTCGAGCGACAGTCGCGACGTGTTCGAGGAGCTGCGTCGTGCAAGCCGTGGCGGACCGGCGGACTATTCGGGCATCAGCTACGAGCGGATCGAGGCGGAAGGCGGCGTCTTCTGGCCGTGCCCGTCAGAAGATCATCCCGGCACGCCGCGCCTGTTCGCCGACACGTTTCCCACGCCGAGCGGGCGTGCACGGTTCCACGCCGTGCGCCACCAGCCGCCGGCTGAAGACCGAGATGCGGAGTACCCCCTCTACCTCACGACGGGTCGCGTCCTCGCGCACTACCAGTCGGGCACGCAGACCCGCCGTGTCGCCCGGCTTCAGGACGCCATGCCGGAGCCGCTCGCGGAGATGCACCCTGCGACCGCGCGCCTGTCGCACCTTTCCGACGGCGAGCGCATCACGCTGACGACGCGACGCGGCTCGGCCACGTTCAAGCTGCGTGTGACGCCGACGATGTGCGAAGACACCGTGTTCGTCCCGTTTCACTGGGGCGGCGAGCAATCGGCCAATCGTCTGACCAATCCGGCGCTCGACCCGACGAGCCGGATGCCCGAGTTCAAGGTCTGCGCGGTGCGCGCCGAGGCGCACGAGGCCCAGCCCGCATGAGCGCGAAGCGGCGCCTGGTCGTGGTCGGCAACGGCATGGCCGGCGCACGCCTGGTCGAGGACGTGCTCGCGCGCGCCGGCGATCGGTTCGAGATCACCGTCTTTGGCGACGAGCCCCATGGCAACTACAACCGCATTCTCCTCTCGAGCGTGCTCGCCGGCAGCCATGCGCCCGCAGACATCTTCATCAACCCGGTGTCGTGGTATGCGGCCAACGGTGTGACCCTTCATGCGGGTGTTCGGGTCGATGCGATCGACGTGACCGCGAAGCAGGCCACTGGCGCAAACGGGATCGTCGAATCCTACGACGCGCTCGTGATTGCCACCGGCAGCCGCGTCGTCGTGCCGCCGATCACCGGTGTGTTCGACGCCGCGGGCCGGTTCAGAGACGGCGTCTTCGTCTTTCGGACGCTCGACGATTGCGACCGCATGCTGGCGTGCGCCGCCAGCTCCAGGCGGGCCGTTGTGATCGGCGCGGGCCTGCTCGGCCTCGAGGCGGCCAAGGGGCTGCTCAGCCGTGGACTGGACGTCCACGTGGTCCACCTGATGTCGCACGTGATGGAGGTTCAGCTCGACGCGATGGGCGGAGCGGTCCTCCTGCGGCAGCTCGAACAGATGGGCCTGCACGTCCACACGAGCAAGGTGACGACGGCCGTCGTGGGCGACGAGCGGGTGAGCGGCGTCGCCTTCAAGGACGGATCGACGCTCGACTGCGACATGGTCGTGATTGCCGCCGGCATCCGCCCCAACGTCGATCTGGCCGTCCGCGCGGGCCTCAAGGTCGGGCGCGGCATCGTGGTGGGCGACGACCTCGCGTGTCCACAGGTGCAGGATGTGTTCGCCATCGGCGAGTGCGCCGAGCACCGCGGCCAGGTCTACGGGTTGGTCGCGCCAGTGTGGGAGCAGGCGGGCGTGCTCGCGGATCGCCTCTCGGGCCGAAACCTGGACGCGTGGTACCTCGGTTCGAGGCCCTCCACGAAGCTCAAAGTCGCGGGCGTCGACCTCGCCGTGATGGGCGACAAGGAGCCCGTCGAGGAAGAAGACGAGGTGGTGAGCTATGCCGAGCCCTCGCGCGGCATCTACAAGAAGCTCATCGTCCGCAACGGCCGGCTGGCGGGCGCCATTCTCCTGGGTGACGGCGCCGTCGTGCCGTCGCTCGTGCGCGCGTTTGCCGAGGCGAAGCTGCTGACCCAGGACCGTTCCGAGCTGCTGTTCCAACTGAAATATGACACCGGGCGGGCCGACACCGACGCCGAGCGAATCCCCGACACGGCGCAGATCTGCGACTGCAACGTCGTCTCGAAGGCCCAGATTATCGAGGCGGTGCTCGGCGGCGCGCTCAGCCTGCAGGCCGTCAGCCACGTGACGCGGGCCTGCACCGGCTGCGGCTCGTGCAAGCCGGAAGTCGAGCGGATTGTGGCGCTCGCGTGCCTGGGGCTGACGACCCCCGACGTGCTGACCCACGCGGAGAAAGCCGTCACTCCAGCCTCGATCGAAGCCCCCGTGCCGGCCGATGGCCGCGTCGTGGTGACGCTCAACAAGATCGAGCGATACAAGAGCGAGAAGGACGGCCTCGACATTCTGCCTGAGGTGCCTCGCCTGGCGCAGGAAGGCTGGGAGGCGATCGCCGACGGCGATCGGGAGCGCCTCAAGTGGGCGGGTGTGTTCTTCCGGCGCCAGACTCCAGGCCTGTTCATGATGCGCGTGCGCATGCCGAACGGGGTGACGAGCGCCGCCCAGATCCGAACGATCGCCGAAATCAGCCGCGACTTCGGCCCGGGCTACGCCGACATCACCACGCGCCAGCAAATCCAATTGAGGGGATTCCAGATCGGCCACGTCCCGGAGATCTGGGAGCGACTGACATCGGTCGGGCTCGGCTCGCTCCAGACGGGGATGGACAACATCCGCAATGTCATCGGGTGTCCGGTGGCCGGTCTGACGGCGCACGAGCTGTTCGACGCGTCACCCATGGTCCGCGAGTTCACCGAGACGTTCCTGCGCAACAAGGAGTACACGAACCTGCCGCGCAAGTTCAACGTGGCGATCACCGCCTGCCGGGAGCACTGCACGCCTGCCGAGTCGCAGGACGTCGGGTTGACACCGGCCGTCCAGGAACTTGGGGGCCGGGAAGTATACGGCTTCAACGTCATGGTGGGCGGAAAGATGGGATCGGGCGGCTACCGGATCGCCTCGCCGCTCGATGTCTTCGTGCGCCCCGAGGACGCCGCGACGCTGTGCAGTCACATCACCTTGATCTTTCGCGACCACGGATCCCGTTCGGCGCGCAACAAGGCCCGGCTCGCCTTTCTCGTGGAGGCATGGGGCGTCGAGAAGTTTCGGCGAGAGCTGCAGCGTCGGGTGGGGCGTCCGCTGGTGAAAGCTGGCAAGGATGCGAGGGGGCAGAAAAGCGCCGATCACCTGGGCATCGTCAAGCAGAAGCAGGCGGGATTGAACTACGTCGGCATCGCCGTGCCCGTGGGCCGCATCAGCACGCGCCAGCTGTTTGACGTCGCGCGGACGGCCGAGGCGTACGGCAACGGCGAAATCCGCATCACGATTGGGCAGAACCTGATCATCCCGAACGTGCCCGACAACAAGTTGTCGGCGCTCGTCGTCGAGCCGTTGCTGCAGGAGCTTCGCCACGATCCGCCAGGAGCGATTCGAGGTCTCGTGAGCTGCACCGGCATCGACTACTGCCACCTCGCGCTCATCGAGACCAAGGAGCTGGCGCTCAAGACGGCCCATCATCTGGTGCAGAAGCTGTCTCACGGCAAGGTGCTGAGCATGCACTGGTCGGGTTGCCCGGCCGGTTGCGGCAACCATGCCGCGGCGGACATCGGACTGCTTGGCAAGAACGTGAGAATCGACGGCCAGATCGTCGATGCGGTCGACGTGTTCGTCGGCGGCAAGTCGGGACCAAACGCCCGGCCTGGCACGAAGATCCTCGAGGACGTGCCGTGCGATGAATTGCCGCACGTGCTCGAGCGAGTCATTCCGTACCTGTCGAACAAGCGGACCCATCCCTCGATCTCTCCCTCGGTGCGACCGGCACAACCGGTAGGAGTAGAGCTGCATGCCGACACCTAAGAGCGCAACCGGCCACGCGCCCACGCTGACCGCGTGCTTTCTTCATTTCGACATCTGCTTCATGTTGTGGGTGCTCCTCGGCGCTCTGGGCATCTACGTCGCCGAGAACGCGGGCATGGGCGCGGCGCAGAAGGGTCTGCTCGTGGCGGTGCCGATTCTCACCGGGTCGCTGCTGCGCGTCCCGCTCGGGCTCCTGAGCGATCGCATCGGCGGCAAGCGCGTCGGCGTCGGCATCCTGGTGTTCCTGCTGCTGCCGCTGATGCTCGGATGGCTTGGCGGCACTGCCCCCACGACGCTGTTCACCCTCGCGGCGACATTGGGAGTGGCAGGCGCGTCCTTCGCGGTCGTGCTGCCGCTCGCCAGTCGCTGGTATCCGCCCGAGCGTCAAGGGTTGGTGATGGGCATTGCCGCGGCCGGCAACAGCGGCACCGTGCTCGCCAACGTCTTCGCGCCGCGCCTGGCCAACATTGTCAGGTGGCACAACGTGTTCGGGCTCGCGCTTCTGCCGCTGATTGTCATCCTGTTGGTATTCGTGCTGATGGCGAAGGATGTTCCCAATAGCGCGGCGGCACGGCCCATGCCGTATTACGTTGGCGTGCTGAAGCAGGCTGACACCTGGTGGTTCTGCCTGCTCTACTGCGTCACGTTCGGCGGGTACGTCGGGCTGAGCAGCTTCCTGCCGCTCTTCTTGCGGGATCACTTCGGCGTCAGTCCCGTGACTGCTGGATCGGTCACCGCGGTGGCCGCGCTCGTCGGCAGCGGCGTGCGTCCGCTTGGCGGCTATCTGGCGGACAGAATCGGCGGCGTCAGTCTTCTGCAGTGGCTGCTGCTCGGCATCGGCCTGACGTACGCGGCCGTCGCCAGCCTGCCGCCGTTTGCGAGCATGGTCGGTCTGCTGGTCGTCGGTATGGCGTGCCTTGGCATGGGCAACGGCGCCGTGTTCCAGCTCGTGCCCCAGCGCTTTCGCGCAGAGATCGGCATCGCCACCGGCGTGGTCGGCGCGGTTGGCGGCCTCGGAGGATTTCTGCTGCCCACGCTGCTCGGGCAGATCAAGCAGAGCACCGGTTCCTTCGGGCCCGGCTTTCTCATCCTCGCGCTGATGGCATGCGGTGCGATGGTCTCGCTCAAGGCGCTGGTCGCTTTCCGATCCGGTTGGCGTCTGTCCTGGCGCATCGCGCCTGTGTCCCGGGCGCTCGAAGAGCTGTAGAGTGGTGCGATGCGCATTCGAACATTCCTCATCGGGTGTTGGGTGGCGTGCAGTGTTCTCTGTGCTTCTCAATCGGCCGACGCGCAGCAGGCGCCGGTCGGCCTCGATGGTCAGCTCGCCACGTGGCTGCAGGTCCGCGGCGAGTTTCGCGCGCGCATCGAGGGCTTCACCGGCGGCGGCTTTGCCGCAAATAACGACGACAGCTACTGGATGGATCGGTTCAGGCTGAATGCGACGATCCGCCCCAATCCTTCGATCGGATTCGTCGTGCAGGCTCAGGATGCCCGGGCGTATCTCAAGGCCGCCGGCGCCCAGGCCGCGCCCTTCCGGGACACGCTCGACCTGCGGATGGCCTACGGGGAATACGGGACTCGAAACAGTGTCCGAATCGGACGCCAGGAGCTGGCCTTCGGCGAGCAGCGGCTGCTTGGCCCGGGGGCCTGGTCAAACGTTGGCCGGACGTTCGACGTGGCGCGCGTGACGCTGAAGCGGCCGGGACTGCAGATTGACGCCTTTGCCGCGTCGGTCGTGACGATCCAGCCCGACACGTTTGACGAAAGCGGCGGCGGCAACGCGCTCTACGGCGCGTACGTGGCGCTCGGCGCGCTCGTGCCGGGCCAATCGATCGAACCGTACTTCTTCTGGCGTGTGTCGCCGAACCTGACCGCCGAGACGGGCGGCCTCGCCCCGCTCCATCAGGCGACAACCGGCGTCAGGATGGCCGGGCGATTGCCGTCCAGTCTCGACTACTCGACCGAAGTGGCGGTGCAGACCGGATCGGTCGGACCCGACAGCGTGCGGGCCTGGGCCGGTCATGCGCTCGTGGGAAAGACGTTCGGCACCGTGGCGTGGCGCCCGCGGCTCTTCGCTGAATACAACCACGCGTCGGGCGATGAGGACCGGACGGACGGGACCCGCGGGACGTTCGACCAGTTGTATCCAACCCCGCACGACCAGTACGGCCTGGCCGATCAAGTGGGATGGCGGAACATCCACCATCTCCGCAGCGGTGTGGAGATCAGGCCGGCGCCGAAATGGCAAGTGAGCGGCGGCTATCACTCCTGGTGGCTGGCGAGCGCGACCGACGGCCTCTTCAGCGCGGGCTGTGCGCTCGTCGCCCGGTCTGTGCCAGGCACGGCCGGCCGCCACGTCGGACAGGAAGCCGACGCGCAGGTCGCGTACGTCTATTCATCGCAGCTTCAGGTCGGTGCCGGTTACGCCCATGTGTTCCCCGGCCAGTTCCTCGAAGGTACGACGGCCGGCGCCGCCTACAACTACCCGTACGTGATGGTCACGTACGTCTTTCTGGGCGACAAACCCGCGCCATAGCCAATCTGAAATCTGCAATCTGAAATCTGCAATTCATGAGCGGTGCTCTCTGCCGCTCACGAGCGCCGCGATCACCAGGTCGCCGCTAACGTTCACCGTCGTGCGGCACATGTCGAGCAGCCGATCGACGCCGAGGATGAGGCCCATGCCCTCGGCCGGCACGCCGACCGACTGGGCCACGATCAGCACCATCGGCAGCGATCCGCCCGGGACACCCGCCGTGCCCACGCCGGCAAGAATCGACATCAGCATCACCCGGAGCTGCTGGCCCGCGCCGAGGTCAAGCCCGTACACCTGCGCCAGAAAGAGCACCGTGATGCCCTCGAACAGAGCCGTTCCATTCTGATTGGCCGTCGAGCCCACGGTCAGCACGAAGCGCGCGATGTCGGGCGGCAGCTTGAGCTTGGTGTCGGCGACGTCGAGCGCGAGCGGCAGCGTGGCGTTGGACGAAGCCGTCGAGAAGGCGTAAAGGTACACGTCGCGGCAGTTCCGGAAGAACTCAATCGGCGAGCGGCGCGCCACGATCCGCAGGAGCGCCGAGTAGACGCCGAATTGCTGCAGGACCAGCCCGACGATGACGGTCAGAACGTACAAGAAGAGCGAGGCAAAGACCGCCGTGCCGAACGTGAATGCCGTGTTGAAGATGATGGCGAACACCGCGATGGGCGAGAGCTTCATCGCCACGTGCACGATGCGCATGCAGGCGTCGAAGATCTGCTCGAGCAGGCGCATCAGGACGTTGTGGCTACCAGCCCCTCTCGACGTGGCGCTGACCGCGATGCCGAAGATGACCGCAAAGACCATGAGCGGCAGCATCTCGCCGTCGAGCGCCCGAACCGCCGAGTCGAGGGGATTGCGGGGGATGAGCTCGACAATCACGTCGCCGATGGGCTTGACGGCCGCGGCGCTGGCCGACAACGCCTGCACGCCCGCGGCCGCCGGCGCGGTGCCTTGCAGGTTCACGCGTTCGCCCGGTCTGATGACGTTGACGAGCGCGATGCCAATCAGGACCGACGCCGCGCTCATGACGACCGTGAAGAACAGCGTGCGTCCCGCCACGCCGGACAGGTCGTGACCCTTGCCCAACTCGTACACGCCGATCACCAGCGCCGAAAACACCATCGGCACGACGATCATGAAGATCGATCGGAGAAAGAGCTGGCCGATCGGACGGAGCAGATTGACGTTGACTGCCGTGACCCATGCGGCGTCAGAGGCGTGAAGCGCGGCCCCGAGCGCGGCCCCGAGCACGAGCGCGATGAACAGCTGGGTGTGCAGCTTCACGAGGCGTTTATGCTACCTTCTTTCTCCAGAACATGACCAAAGGCCCCCGAAATCCTGAACGCGCGTTCGGCGTCTCAGTCGGGCTCGTGCTCTGCGCGATTGCGGCGTTCCTGGTCTGGCGCGGGCGCGTCGGCCGCGCCGAGGTCGTCGGCGCCGTCGGGCTGGTGCTGCTCGTGTGCGGCCTGGTGCACCCGCCGCTGCTCAAGTGGCCGAGCGCCATCTGGTGGCGTGTTTCGCGGGCGCTCGGGCACGTCAACGCGCGTATCCTGCTCGGCATCCTGTTCTTCTTCCTGCTGACGCCGGTGTCGATCGTGTGGCGGCTGGCCGGCAAGGATCCGCTGGCGCGCCGGCGTGACCGCTGGCCCGGCTGGTCGCCCTATCCGGCGCGGTACCGCGATCGCAAACATTATTCGAGGATGTACTAGGGGCTAGGGGCTAGGGGCTGGTAAACATGAGCAAGGGTCGCGTGTTATCGGAGTTCTGGCAGTTCCTGATGCAGGAGAAGAAGTACTGGCTCGTGCCGATCGTCATCGTCTTCGTCCTGTTCGGGCTGCTCCTCGTGTTTTCACAATCGAGCGCCGTCGCCCCGTTCATCTACACGTTGTTCTAAGTGCCGACGCGCATCCTCGGGATCTCGGCCTACTACCACGACTCGGCCGCGTGCCTGGTCGAGGACGGCCGAATTCTCGCCGCCGCGCAGTAAGAGCGGTTCACGCGGAAGAAGCACGACGCGGACTTTCCGTCGAGGGCCGTCGAGTACTGTCTCCGTGAGGCGGGCATCGGCGCGCGCGACCTCGATCTTGTCGGCTTCTACGAAAAACCCCTCGTCAAGTTCACGCGCCTGATCGAAACCTACATCGCGTGTGCGCCCCGCGGGCTCCAGTCCTACCTGATGGCCCTGCCGCTCTGGCTCGGGGACAAGCTCTGGATGGCCGACGACATCAAGACGAGGCTCGAGGGCTACGAGGGGGAGGTGTTGTTCGGCGAACATCACGAGTCGCACGCTGCCTCGGCCTTTTATCCCTCGCCCTTCGAGCAGGCCGCCATCGTCACCATGGACGGGGTGGGTGAGTGGGCGACCTCTTCGATCGGCGCTGGCCGAGGGAATGAAATAGAGCTGCTGCGGGAACTGCGCTTCCCGCATTCGCTTGGGCTGCTGTATTCCGCCTTCACCTACTTTGCCGGCTTCAAGGTCAACTCGGGCGAGTACAAGGTGATGGGCCTGGCGCCGTACGGTCAGCCCAAGTACGTGAAGCTCATCAAGGATCACCTTGTCGAGATTCGTGACGATGGCAGCGTGTGGATGAACATGGAGTACTTCACGTACCCCCACGGGCTGACCATGACCGGGCGGGCGTTCGAGCGGCTGATGGGTGGACCGCCGCGGCAGCCCGAGAGCAAGCTGACCGACCGCGAGATGGATCTGGCGCGATCGATTCAGGATGTCACCGAAGAGGCAATGCTGAAGATGACCGCGTTCGCCCACCGCGAGACAGGTCTGCGCGATCTGTGTCTGGCCGGCGGCGTGGCGCTCAACTGCGTCGGCAACGGACGCATTCTGCGCGAGGGGCCGTTCGAGCAGATCTGGATTCAGCCGGCTGCCGGCGACGCCGGCGGGGCGCTTGGCGTCGCCCTCGCGCTGTGGCATCGGTATCTCCACAAGCCGCGCGTGAGCCCCGAGCAGGCGGGCACATGGGAGCGGCCACGCCGAAGCGGCGGAGCCGCGAAGGCGGGCGCGTCGGTGAGGTATGCCGATGGCATGAGGGGTTCATACCTCGGGCCAGGCTTCAGCGAGGACGAGATCGCGCGGTTCCTCGGGGTCAACGGCTACAACGCTCGCCGTGTGGCGCCGTCGGCCCTCGCCGACCAGGTCGCGGCCCTCCTCGCGCAGGAGAAGGTCGTCGGCCTCTTGCTCGGGCGGATGGAGTTCGGGCCCCGCGCGCTTGGCGGACGGTCCATCATCGGCGATGCGCGCTCGCCGAAGATGCAGGCGGTGATGAACCTGAAGATCAAGTTTCGCGAGTCGTTCCGCCCGTTTGCGCCCGCCGTCCTTCGGGAGCGCGTCGGCGAGTGGTTCGACCTCGACGCCGACAGCCCGTATATGCTGCTGGTCGCCGATGTCCGGCCCGACAGGAGACTGCCCGTGCCGCCTGAGGCGGACGCCCTGTGGGGCATCGAGAAGCTGAACGTCCCGCGGTCCACGATTCCGGCCGTGACGCACGTCGACTACTCCGCGCGCATTCAGACCGTGCGGCGCGAGACCAACCCGGCGTACTACGACATCATCGAGGCGTTCTACCGCCGCACGGGCTGCCCGGTCGTCGTGAACACGTCCTTCAACGTCCGTGGCGAGCCCATCGTCTGCACGCCCGAGGACGCCTACCGGTGCTTCATGCGCACGGACATGGACGCGCTCGTGCTGGAGAATTTCATTCTCGAGAAGGCCGAGCAGGCGCCCCTTGTCGAAGACGAGAGCTGGCGCAAGGAGTTCGTGCTGGATTGACCGCGCTCGATCAGCTCGGAGTCCTCAAGCTCGTCACCGGTCGACTTGACGGCGCGGGCATCCCGTACATGGTCACTGGCTCGATTGCGGCCGGTCATTACGCCCAGCCGCGGATGACTCGCGACATCGACCTTGTGGTCGACTTGCAGCCTCAGGACGCGGATCGGATTGCGACCCTCTTCAGTGGCGAGTTCGAGTGCAGCTTGGACGCGATCCGGGCCGCGATCGGTCGCGCTTCGATGTTCAACCTGATCCACACTGAAGCGATCGTGAAGGTTGACTTCGTCGTCCGCAAGAACACGCCGTACCGGTTGGAAGAGTTTGGACGCCGTCGGATCACGATGATAGACGCCCATCCCGTCCAGATGGTGTCACCTGAGGATCTCGTCCTGTCGAAGCTGGTGTGGGCCAAGGACACCCGTTCGGAGCTTCAGCTCAGGGACGTGCGGCACATCATCAGTGCGCAACCCGGTCTGGATTGGTCCTATCTCGAGCGCTGGGCAAACGGTCTGAGCGTCATCGAACTTCTGCGTGAGGTACGCCCATGAACGACACCACGGCAGACGTGGAAGCCCGTCTCAACGCGCTCTTCATGCAGCGGTCCGGGAGCGATCGCGTGCGCATGTCGTGTGAGATGTTCGCTCTGGCCCGCGCGTTGATGGTCGCCAACATTACCGCCGACTGCCCGGACATCACCGCCGCGGAACTCCGTGCGAAGGTCTTCGAGCGAACCTATGGAGAGGACTTCGAGGCGGACGAGCGCACGCGCATCGCCGCCCGGCTCCGAGGAGCAGATCGATAGCACCTCGCACCCTCGCACCGAGTAGTAGCGTGATACGATTCGCCTCGGATCCCCTTACATGCCTTTCAAGGACGTCATCGGCCATCGGCGGATCGTTGGCCTGCTGGCGCGATCGATTGCCCACCAGTTGCTGCCGCCAAGCCTGATCTTCGCGGGACCCACCGGGATCGGCAAGCGGCTGACCGCCATCTCGGTGGCTCAGGCTCTCAACTGCGTGGCTCAGTCCGCAGTCGACAGTCGGCAGTCCGCAGTCGGCGAGGTCGACGCGTGCGGTAAGTGCTCGACCTGTACTCGCATCGTGCGTGGTATTTACTCCGACGTCCTCATCGTCGAGCCGGGCGAGAGCGGGTCCATCAAGATCGATCAGGTGCGCGACGTGATCGATCGCGCCGAGTATCGACCGTTTGAGGGCAAGCGCCGCGTCGTGATCATCGACGAGGCCGACGCACTGGTCACCGCGGCGCAGAACGCGCTGCTCAAGACGCTCGAGGAACCGACGCCGTCATCCGTCTTCATCCTCGTCACGTCGCGGCCCGACGTGCTGCTGCCGACGGTCAGGTCGCGATGTCCGCAGCTGCGGTTCAGGCCGCTTGCGGCGCATGAGATTGCCGACGCGCTGGTCGCCCGGGGTGTTCTTCAGAAGGAGGCGCGGGCCGTCGCGGCCACGGCCGACGGCAGCCTCGGCCGGGCGGTTCAGGCGAGTGCCGGCGATTTCGTGGAGGCGAGAGAGATTGCGCAGCAAGTGCTGACCCATGCGGCGGCAACGCCCGACCCCCGCCGGCGAATCGAGGGCGCGAAGGACCTGCTGGCCGGTACGGGCGCCGGCGGTGCGGCTGGACACGATGCTCGCGAACGTCTGGCGCTGCACCTGAGCGCGATGGCGTCGATCCTGCGCGACACCGAACTGTTGTCGGCCGTCGGCCCCGCTGGGTCTGGGGGCGCTCGAAGCGATGTGGATATAGATACGGTTGGTCCCCTGGCGAATCCCGATCTGCGTTCGGAGCTTGAGCGGCTGGCGCCGTCGTATCAGGGCGGGAGGGGCCGACGGGCCTTTGCCGCCGTCGATCGCGCACGGGTCGCCCTCGATCGGAACGCCAGCGTCAAGATTGTGGCCGACTGGCTGGTGTTGCAGCTGTGAACCCGAGCGAATCCGCGCGGCTCGTGACGGTGAAGCTGAACGCGGTCGGCCGCGCTCAGACCTTTCTGGCCGACGATCTGCCTGCCGATGTCCATCCGCAAAAGGGCGACCAGCTGGTCGTGCGGATCGACAGTGGTCCAGCGGTCGCCACAGTTGTGCGTTCGGTGCCGCAAATCGACGAGCGGCGGCCGCTTGCGCCCGACTCGCCGAGACGCGTCGTGCGGATGGCGACCGACGACGATGTGGCGACGCGGGTGAAGCACGAGGAGCGCGAGCAGGAAGCGCACCGCGTGGGGATGCTGAAGATTCGCGAGCACGGGCTCGGCATGCGGCTGGCGCGCGTCGAGCAGGCCTTCGACGGATCGAAGCTCGTCTTCTATTTCACGGCCGACGGCCGCGTGGATTTCCGCGATCTGGTCAGGGAACTGGCCGCGGAGTTTCAGACGCGCGTCGAGATGCGGCAGATTGGCGTCCGCGACGAAGCCAAGATGCTCGGTGGGTATGGGACGTGCGGCCGGCCGCTGTGCTGCACGACGTTCCTCCAGTCGTTCCAGCCCGTCTCGATCAAGATGGCGAAGCAGCAGGATCTGAGCTTGAATCCCTCGAAGCTGTCCGGCTTGTGCGGCCGGCTCAAGTGCTGCCTGCGGTACGAGCTACCCAACGCCAAAGGCGTGGTGCATGGCGGGTGCGGCAGCGAAGGTGGCTGCAGCAATCCGTCCGGGTGCGGCGCGGGTGGCGGCAGCAGCGGCTCGTGCCACTGCGGAGGGCGGGCGTGAGTCGTGTTATAAGGTGTCTGGCATGACAGAACAGCAGGATCGCAAGAGCCAGTCGAACGCCGCTGCGGACGATTTCGACGAAGGGATTTCGCTGTGGGGGATTGTCGAACCTCTCTGGGCATATCGCCGCGTAATCGGTGCGGCTGTTCTTGGCGTCGCCGCGCTGAGCGGTGTCCTCCTGCTGACGGCGTTTGTCCTCCTGCCCGCCGAGCGTCTCGGCTCGATTCGATTTCGTTTGATGTTCGACGGCGCCTCGGAGAACAAGTATCCCAACGAGTTACCGTTCAATTCAGCTGAGATTGTCGGCACGCCCGTTTTGAGCGAAGTCTATCGTGCGAACGACCTGCAGCGCTTCGGACCGTATCAGTCGTTTCGGGACGCGGTATTCATTCTGCAGTCGAATCCAGCCTTGGAGATGCTGGCGGATGAGTATCAGGCGAGACTGACGGACGTAAGGCTCACCGCGGTCGATCGGTCTCGTATCGAAGAAGAATTCAGGAGGAAGCGCGACTCGTTGAAGGACCCGGTTTTCACGGTCAGCATGCGGCGGAACGAGATTGTGACGCGGATGCCGAGCGCGCTGGTCGAGAAGGCGCTCACCGATGTCCTCGCCACATGGGCGAAGCAGGCGATCGAGCTGAAGGGCGCCACGGTCTACAACGTGCCTGTCCTTTCGCGAAACATCTTGCGGCCGGATCTTCTGGAGACAGAGGACTATCTGGTGGCTGTGGACGTCCTGCGCGTGACGGTCAACCGAATCCTCGATGTAGCCTCGAAGCTCGAGTCGCTGCCTGGTGCGGAAATCATTCGTACCGGGAAGGACCAGGTGTCGCTCACCGAGGTGAAGGCGAACCTGGAAGACGTCGAACGGTTTCAATTGCAGCCCCTCCTTGGAATGATTCGCGCAGAGGGCTTGACGAAGAACGCACAGGAGCTGTCGCGATATGTCAACGCACAGCTTTTTCAGTTGAAGCTTCGCCGCGACGCATCGGTCGCCAGACTCCGGGCCGTTCAGGACGCGTTGCAGGACTATTCATTGCAGCGATCAAGCCGCTCGGCTGCGGACGGTCAAGGTGGCACGGCTGGAGCAGGCGCCGGGCGCGTTGCACCCGGCGTGGATACCCAAACGATGATTCCCCAGTTGGGGGAAGGGTTTCTGGACCGCCTCATTCAGATGTCCACGCCAACGCAGGCCAGCGAGGTGCAGTATCGCCAGCGTCTGACCGACTCGATCATCAAAGGGAGCGACGAACTGGCCTCTCTCAATCAGGAAGTCGCGTTCTACGATGGCTTGGAGCGGACCATTCAGGCCGGACGCGCTGGAGCCAATGGTTCGGCGGCGGGTGCCGCCCTCGTCAAAGACCGGGCGAAGAAGGCCCTCGACGCTATCGCTGTGGCGCTGGACACCACGGTGAGTCTGTATCGCGACCTCTCGGCTCAGAACCTCAATCCGTCCACACAGCTCTACAACGTCACTGGCCCCTTCATCTTTCAGACCCAGCGGTCCTTGTCCCTTCGGACGGCTGGTGTGTATTTCGTGCTGACGATGGCGCTGACGATGATTCTGGTACCGCTGGGCTGCCTCGCGCACAACGCTCTCAAGAAGAAGGCTTGAACCCGAGAGCGATGCCGAAGCCACGCATCGCGATCACCGCTGGCGATCCCGCCGGTATCGGTCCTGAGATCGCGGCCGCGGCAGCCCTCGACAGCCGAGTTCTGGCTGTCTGCGAGCCGATCGTATACAGCCCCCCGAACGCGACCGCCTTCACGCCGGGCATCCTGAGCGCGGAGGCCGGCCAGGCCGCCTACGACATCATCGTGCGCGCGGTCGACGATGCCATGTACCGGCGGGTCGATGCGATCGCGACGGCGCCCGTGAACAAGGAAGCCTTCCACCTGGCCGGTCTGCAGTGGGCTGGCCACACGGATCTCTTGAAGCACCTGACCGGCGCGCGTGATGTCGCCATGATGTTCTATGCGGAGGCTCTGCGCGTCGTACTCGCGACCGTCCACATCGCGCTCGCCGATGTGCCGCGCCTGCTGACGCAGGCCTCGCTCGAGTCGACCATTGGCCTCACCGCCCGCGAATTGCCGCACTTCGGCTTCCCCTCGCCACGTATCGCCGTCGCCGGCCTCAACCCGCATGCCGGCGAGCATGGGCTGTTCGGCAGGGAAGAGGAGACGGCCATCGTGCCGGCCATCGCGGCATGCCGCGCCCGCGGCATGGACGTCAGCGGCCCGTACCCCGGAGATACCGTGTTCGTTCGCGCCCGCCGCGGTGACTTCGACGTCGTCGTCGCCTGCTATCACGATCAGGGTCTGATTCCCGTGAAGCTGATTGCTTTCGGCGAGGCCGTGAACGTGACGCTGGGTCTGCCCATCGTGCGCACGTCGGTCGACCACGGGACCGCCTTCGACATCGCCGGCAAGGGCGTCGCGAATCCCGAGAGCATGATCACGGCCGTCCTCCTCGCCGCCCGACTGGCGGAATCGCGCAGGAAGTAGGGCGGACCCTTTGGGTCCGCCGTCCAGCATGGCCGAACAAACCGATCGCGAAAAGGCGCAGTCGAACATCGCGGAAAACCGGAAGGCTTTCCACGATTATCACCTGCTCGAAACCTTCGAGGCGGGCGTTGCGCTGCTCGGCACCGAGGTGAAGGCGATCCGTGAGGGCCGCGTCAACCTGCGAGACAGCTATGCGCGCGTGGATAATGGCGAGGTGTTTCTCTATAACGTGAACATCAGCCCGTACAGCCATCGCGGCTACGCCGACCACGAGCCGATGCGCCGCCGGAAGCTGCTGCTTCACAAGGAGGAGATCAGGAAGCTCGTTGGCAAGACCGTCGAAAAGGGTATGACGCTCGTGCCGGTCCGGATGTATTTCAAGAACGGACGGGTGAAGGTGGCAGTAAGCCTCGCCAAAGGCAAGAAAGAGTACGACAAGCGCGAGACGATCAAGCAGCGGGAGACAGACCGCGAGACTCGCGCAGCCATGAAGAGTCGCCGCTAGGTAATAGGCCGTGAAATCAGCAATCAACAATCCCCAATCCACAATGCGAGTGCCTCTCCTGGATCTGCAGGCGCAATATCTGCCCCTGCGGGATGAAATTCTCGCGGCCGTGACGCGCGTCTGCGACAGCCAGAGCTTCATCTTGGGCCCGGAGGTCAGCGCGCTCGAAGCCGAGCTTTCGACACTGCTTGGCATCCGTCACGCGGTCGCGGTGTCGTCAGGCACCGACGCGCTTCTCGTGGCGTTGATGGCGTTGGGCATCAAGGCCGGCGACGAAGTGATCACGACCACGTATTCGTTCTTCGCAACGGCCGGCGCCATTGCACGCCTGGGCGCGGAGCCGGTGTTCGTGGATATCGATCTTGCGACCTACAACCTTGACCCAGAAGCCGTGCGCGCGGCTGTCACCCCTCGGACCAGGGCAATCCTGCCGGTCCACCTCTTTGGCCTCGCGGCTGACCTGGATCCCATTATTGCGATCGCGGCTGAGGCTGGTGCCGCCGTGGTTGAGGACGCGGCTCAGGCCGTTGGCGCGACCTATAAGACGCGGCCGGCCGGCGGTATCGGGGCGTGCGGTTGCTACTCGTTCTACCCGAGCAAGAACCTGGGCGCGTTTGGCGATGCGGGGCTCCTGGCGACCAACGACGACCGGCTCGCCGAACGCGCGCGGCTGATGCGGACCCACGGCATGGAGCCCAAGTACTACCACCAGGTGATCGGCGGGAACTTCCGGATGGACGCGTTGCAGGCCGCGGTCCTTCGCGTCAAGGTCCCGCACCTCTTCGACTGGACGGAGGCCAGGCGCCGCAATGCCGAGCGGTACATGACCCTTTTCCGCGAGGCGGGCGTGACGGACCACATCACGCTGCCCATCGAGCCGCCCGGCCGGCGTCACACGTTCAACCAGTTCGTGATCCGGACGGCTCGAAGAGACGACCTCAGACGGCACCTCGGGGACCGCAGCATCGGCACCGAGATCTACTATCCCGTGCCGTTCCATCTGCAGGAATGCTTCGCCGGTCTCGGTTACCGCTCGGGCAGCTTCCCGCACGCCGAGCGGGCGGCCGCGGAGAGCCTTGCGTTGCCGATGTATCCCGATCTCACGTCCGACCAACAGGAAGCGGTCGTGGGCGCCATCGCCGAGTTTGTCACGGCGAGCTTGAAGGTGTCGGCCTGACGTGCGGGTCGCCGTCACGGGCGCGCAGGGACAGCTCGGCGCTGCCATCGTCGAGGAGTTCTCCCGGGGTCACGACATCACGCCGCTTGCCCGCGCTGATCTCGACATCACTGACGACCGTGCGGTCGGGGAGACCATCGCTCGCCTGGGACCTGATGTCATCATCAATTGCGCCGGGTACAACGATGTGGACGGCGCCGAAGATCACCCGATTGAGGCGCTGAATGGCAACGCATTCGGCGTCCGAGGACTGGCTCGCGCCGCGAGTCACGCGAACGCGGTCCTGGTTCACTACAGCAGCGACTTCGTCTTCGACGGCGAGGCGTCCGCGCCTCGCACCGAAGAGGATCGCCCCAACCCCAGAAGCGTGTACGCCGCCTCGAAGCTGCTGGGCGAATGGTTCGCGCTCGACGCGCCCAGGTCTTACGTCCTGCGTGTCGAGAGCCTGTTCGGGCGTGCGTCTGCGGGCCGGCCGGCGAAGGGGAGTGCCGCCGTCATCCTGAAGGCGCTACTCGCTGATGATCAGGCGAGGGTGTTCGAGGATCGCACGATCTCACCCACATACGTGCTCGACGCGGCGCGCGCGACACGCCGAATCGTCGAGCAGCAGGTCGCGCCCGGGCTGTATCACTGTGTGAACTCCGACCACTGCACGTGGCTCGAGTTTGCGGCCGAGCTGGCTCGTCAATTAGGCATCGAGGATGTTGGTACACGGCTGGTGCCCATACGGCTCGAGGACATGAACTTCCGTGCCTCGCGACCGGAATACTGTGCGCTCTCAAACGCCAAACTTGCCGCCTGCGGCATCGTCATGCCCACCTGGCAGGACGCCTTGCGCCGCTACGTACGCACCGTCCGCGAGGACGGCGCTCGATGACCCGCACCGTTCACGGTGTCAGATCCTTTCAGCGCCCTGGAGCTTGCTGAGATTGCGATCGAAAGTCCCGAGCGGCAGATGACCGGCCTTCCGGGCCACTTCCACGACGAGGCAGTCCGAAAAGCCGAGCGCCGGGCGGCTGCGGAATGATTCGAGCGCCGCGGCGACGGCGTCGCCATCTTGCAGGGTCAGCTGCTGATGATTGAGCAGCATCTCGACGGCGGTTGCGACCTCCCCGGGAGTCCGATCGTAGACCGACGTCAGGACCCAGGTCGCTTCGGCCAACACGAGATGCGGAACCCAGGCCCCCTGAGCGACGAAGCTCTCGGCCGCCGCCACCTGCCTGGCGTCGTCCCGGGTGACAAGTCGGACCAGCACGTTTGTGTCAACGGCTCGCACGGCGCCTCTTGATGTCCCGCCGCACTCCCTCCTTCATTTCCGCCAGCGTCCTAGGCTTAGGTGCCGTCCGAAACACCGCTCGATGCACGTCCTCCGAGGTGTAGCGGCCTGCACGGCGGACGACGACCTGCTCGCCGTCATCGTCCCACTCCAGGACCGAGCCCGGACCGACGCCAAGCTTCCGCCGAATTTCGGCCGGGACCGAGATCTGGCCTTGTGCGGTGACCTTCGAATGAGCGACCGGCATGGGAGACATATTACCACGGTAATGCCTCCAAGCGAACGCGCCGAGGGCCCTCAGCCCTCGGCGACCAGCTCCGCGACGAGCTTCCCGATGGCGAGACACGCCGTCAGTCCCGGCGATTCGATGCCAGCCGCGTGAATCACGCGCGGGTTCTGGCGGTCGCGGCGAATCAGGAAATCGGCGAACGACTCGGTGGGCGGGTGCAGCTTCGGGCGGATGCCGCTGCCAGACAGCCGAAGGTCGTCGAGCGTAATCGACGGCAGCAGCTCGCGAGTCGGCTCGACGAAGTCCTCGAGGGGCAGCCGCCCGCTCTCGTAATCGTCTTTCCGGTCTTGGTAGTGGACCGTCGGACCGATCCAGACGTTGCCGCCGATCGATCGCGTGAGGTGCACGCCGAGGCCGTGTCCTTGAGCGTGCGGCAGGGGATACACGAGGCCGTTGACGAGCGATCGTTTCGATGGCGCGAGCTCGGCGTACTCGCCGCGGCATGGATAGATGGCGAAGGGCTCGCCCCCGACAAGGCGCGATACGTCATCGGCATACAGACCCGCGGCGTTGACGACAATCCCCGCGAGGATGGTCTCTCGCTCGGTTCGAAGCGCGATGCCGTCAACGACGGCGTCGGCGCCCACCACGCGGGTGCCGGGCAGGAAGATAGCGCCTGACGCTTCACCGGCCTCCAGCAGTGCTTTGACCAGTTCCTCGGCATTGACGATGCCGGTTGCCGGCGACCACAACGCAGCAGGTGCGTGAATCGCCGGCTCACGCCGGGTCACGAACGCGCGATCGACGAACGTCAGCTCCTCGACGCCGTTGGCGAGACCCCGGCGCTGCAGCGCCTCGAGCTCGGCAATCTGGCCCTCGTCGTGGGCGACGATGAGCTTGCCGCACTGCACGTGGGGGACCCCGTGTTGCGCGCAGAACTCGTACAGCAGGGGCCGGCCTTCGACGCAGAGTTTCGTCTTGAGCGAGCCGGCCGGGTAGTAGATGCCGGCATGGATCACGCCGCTGTTGTGCGTGCTCGTGTCCAGACCAGGGCGCGCGTGGCGTTCGATCACGCACGTGGAATAGCCCTTGGCGACGACCGCCCGGGCCACGGCAAGTCCGGTCACGCCGGCGCCGACAATCGCGACATCGATGCGTTCCATAAGGTTCGACGACGTTTCGACAGTGTATAGTTAGGCGTTCATGCCCAAGCGGGCCATTATCACCGGGATCACTGGACAGGACGGATCCTACCTCGCCGAGCTGCTTCTCTCGAAGGACTACGAGGTCGTTGGCGTCGTTCGGCGCACCAGCCTGCCGAACTACTCACGGATTGAGCATCTGCTCGATCGCGTCACGCTGCGTCCAGCGGATCTACTCGATCAGCTCTCGCTCATCCGTCTGATAGACGAGGTGCGGCCGCAGGAGTTCTACAACCTGGCGGCGATGTCGTTTGTTCCCGCGTCGTGGGATCAGCCGATGCTGACCGGAGAATTCAACGCCCAGGGTGTGACGCGGGTGCTCGAGGCGATTCGTCAGGTCGATCCGAAGATTCGCCTGTATCAGGCTTCGTCCAGCGAGATGTTCGGCAAGGTCCGCGAGGTCCCGCAGAACGAGATGACGCCCTTTTACCCGCGCAGCCCGTACGGCGTCTCGAAGGTGTTCGCGCATTACATCACGGTGAACTACCGTGAAAGCTACGACCTGTACGCCGTGTCGGGCATCTTGTTCAATCACGAGTCGCCGCGCCGGGGCCTGGAGTTTGTGACGCGCAAGGTCACCGACGGCGTCGCGCGCATCAAGCTCGGGCTGGCCACGACGTTGACACTCGGGAACCTCGACGCGCACCGCGACTGGGGATTCGCACGCGACTATGTCAGTGCGATGTGGACGATGATGCAGCGTGAGCGCGCGGAAGACTACGTCATCGCGACCGGCATCAGCCACTCGGTTCGCGATCTTGTGGAGGTGGCGTTTGGCCACGTTGGCCTCGACTGGCGCAAGCACGTCACGCTGGACCCCCAGCTGATTCGCCCGGCTGAGGTGGAACATCTGGTTGGCGACAGTTCGAAGGCCCGCGCCCAGCTTGGATGGGCGCCGACGGTTGACTTTGCCGGGCTCGTGAAGATGATGGTGGACGCGGATCTGAAGCGGCTGGCGGCAGCGCCGCAAGTGGCCGGTCCGCTGATAATCAGTGATTAATGATGACTACAGCAGCGATTGCGACCCTACTGACCAAGATTCGCACCAAGCAGGCGCGCGTCGGCGTCATCGGTCTCGGCTACGTTGGATTGCCGCTCGCGGTGGAATTTGCGCGGGCCGGCTTTCACGTGACGGGCTTTGACGTCGATACGACCAAAGCAGACGAAATCAACGCCGGCCGCAGCTACATTCCCGACGTCGCCCAGGCCGAGCTGGCGGAGGTCGTGAAATCAGGTCATCTCCGCGCGACGAGCGACCTGACGCAGCTCGGTGAGATGGATGTTGCCGATATCTGCGTGCCGACGCCGCTGCGGAAGACGAAGGATCCTGATCTCTCGTACGTCGTCAAGGCGCTCGAAGCGGTATGTGCGCGGCTCAAGGCGGGGCAGCTCGTGGTTCTCGAGTCGACCACCTATCCCGGCACGACCGACGAGGTGGCGCTGCCGATGCTCGAAGCGAGTGGCTTGAAGGCAGACAAGGACTTCTTCCTCGCGTTCTCGCCCGAGCGCGTCGATCCCGGCAACAAGACGTACCTCACGAAGAATATCCCCAAGATCGTCGGCGGTGTCGGTCCGGCGAGCACCCAGGCCGCGACGGCTCTCTACGGGCATGTGGTCTCACAGGTTGTTCCCGTCAGTTCGACGCGCGTCGCAGAGATGGTGAAGCTGCTCGAGAACACCTTCCGTGCTGTCAACATTGGCCTGGTGAACGAGCTCGCCCAGATGTGCCACCGGCTGGACATCGACGTCTGGGAAGTGATCGATGCCGCCAAAACGAAGCCCTTTGGCTTCATGCCGTTCTATCCGGGCCCAGGCCTGGGTGGCCACTGCATTCCCATCGATCCGTTCTATCTGTCCTGGAAGGCCAAGGAGAGCGGGTTTGAATGCCGGTTCATCGAGTTGGCCGGGCAGGTCAACACTTCGATGCCGGCGTACGTCGTCGATCGCGTCGCCGACGCGTTGAACAACGTGCGGAAGCCCATCAACGGGTCACGGATTCACTTGTACGGACTGGCCTACAAGCGTGACGTCGGCGACGTGCGCGAATCCCCGGCTCTCGACATTCTCGAACTCCTGACCAGGCGCGGCGCGGTTGTGTCCTACAGCGACCCCTACGTGCCCGAGTTCAAGCATGAGGGGCACCAGCTCGTGGCGATTTCGGAGACCGATGCGATTCGCCGTGCGCCCGACTGCTTCGTGATCTGCACGGATCACTCGAGTTTCGACTGGCGGGCGCCGTTGTCGAGCGGCGCGCCGATCGTTGACACGCGAAACGCGCTCAGGTCGCTGAGCGGCCCGAACATCATCCGCTTGTCCGGTCGAACGGCAACGCACGCACCCGGCGCGGTCTAGCGTCCTTCTCGTCGAATCCCGCTCGTCGAATCCCGCCTCAAGAGGCCGCCGATCTGATTGACACGACCCAGCAATTGAGGTTCAATTCAACGTTCATTTAGTGAACGCTTGGGCCGGCCTAGCCTGCCCCTTTCGCTTTTCGGCGGTTTGCGCCTGCATTCAGCTGTAAGTGACGGGGCGGACGCCTGAATCGAGGCCACGTTCAGAATTCGCCTCGGCCCCTCATTCACCTCAGTGCCTTCAACCAAGAACGGATCAGCTCGGGAGACGGCCATCGAGCACCCGGACATGAACCTCGAGGCGCGACGCCAGTTGACCGTCCTCGATGCCGTCGAGCGCGACCGGCACATCACGCAGCGCGGTCTCTCCGCGAAGCTTGGCATCGCGCTGGGGCTGACCAACATCTACATAAAGCGGTTGATTCGGAAGGGGCACATCAAGTGCGTGAGCGTGCCGCCAAACCGGTGGGCCTACTACATCACACCTCAGGGGTTGGCCGAGAAGAGCCGGCTGACGTACGACTACATGAACTACTCGCTGCGTCTGTACCGTGAGGTGCGGCAGCATCTCTCCGAAGTGCTGCGCCCCTGCCGCGAGGACGGCGTCGAGCGTATTGCGGTGTTCGGAACTGGCGAGGCTGCCGAGTTGGCGTATCTGTCCCTGAAGGAACAGGGGCTCGAGCCCGTGGCGATCTTCGCAGCACAGGGCGGCGGCCGCTTTCTGGGGATGCCAGTCCGCGGTCTCGATGAGTGCGCGCTCGTCGCGTTCGACCGGCTCATTGTCGCGACGCTCGAGAGTCCAGACCGGCTGGTTACGCAGTTGATGCGTGCGGGTATTCCGTCCAGCAAGCTGCTCACATTGAAGCCAGGCAAGGCGCCGGGCACTATACTTGTGGCGTCCGAATCCGGCTGAGCCTCATGCGAAATCGTTATATCCTTCTGGCTGATGTTCCGCTGATCGCGCTCGCGGCCGCCGGCGCGTTTACCCTGCGGTTTGACCTGCGGTTTTTCGAGTACCGTCCGGAGTACGTCGCCTACATCCTGCTCGCATTGGCCGTGAAACCGGCGATGTTCTATGCCTTCGGCCTGTACCAGCGTTTCTGGCGTTACGCCAGCGTCAATGACCTGCTGGCCGTGACTGTCGCGACGACGACCGCGTCGATTGCGATGGCCGCTGGAGTGGCCGGAGTCCTGGCGGTCAATCCGACCTTTGAGTTTTCGAGAGCCGTGCTGTTCATCGACTGGTTGCTGACCACGGCCTTCACTGGAGGGCTGCGGATGTCGCTCCGGGTCTTCAGCGAGGCGCAGCAGGGTCGTGCGAAGGCCGCTCGCACACCGAGCGAGCGCAAGCGCGTGCTGATTGTCGGCGCAGGCGACGCCGGCGTCATGGTGGTGCGCGAGCTGGAACGGAATCCGCTGCTGGGGTTGGTCCCGGTCGGCTTCATCGACGACGACCCCGTCAAGAAAGGGAAGCATATCCAAGGCGTGACCGTGTTCGGTGACGTTCGCTCGTTAGTGAAGGTTGCCCGCTCCCAGGCGGTCGATGAGGTGCTGATCGCGATGCCGACCGCACCCGGCACGGTCCTGCGGGCCGTGGCGGAGAGTTGCCGGCAGGCCGGGTTGGTGTCGAGGACGATTCCCGGGGTGTTCGAGCTGCTCGGCGGGCAAGTGAGCGTCAGCCGGCTGCGGCAGGTCGACATCACGGACCTGCTGCGGCGCTCGGCCATTCCCGAGCCCGACGGAGCGGGTTCGTACTTGACCGGACGGGTCGTCCTCATCACCGGCGGAGGCGGTTCGATTGGCTCCGAGCTGTGCCGGCAGGTCGCGGCGTCGCGTCCGGCAAGGCTCATCCTGCTGGGCCACGGGGAAAACAGCTTGTTCGACGCCCAGGGCGCGCTCCGCGATGCGTTTCCGACTCTCGACCTTCGTGTCGTCGTGGCCGATGTGCGTGACCGAGCGCGGATCACGACCCTGTTCAAGCGGCTGCGCCCAAAGGTGGTCTTTCACGCCGCTGCCCACAAGCACGTGCCCCTCATGGAGGACAACCCCGAGGAGGCGATCTCGAACAACGTGGTGGGTACACGCAACGTCGTCGATGCGGCGCTGGCGGAGGGCGTCGAGCGGTTCGTCATGATTTCCACGGACAAGGCCGTGTCGCCCACGAACCTGATGGGCGCCTCCAAGCGCGTCGCCGAGGCGATCGTTCGCGATGCGGCCGTCCGTCACGGCAGGGCGTTCGTCGTGGTCAGGTTCGGCAACGTGCTGGGAAGCCGCGGGAGCGTCGTGCCGATCTTCAAGCGGCAGATCGAGAACGGCGGGCCCGTGACCGTCACGCACCCGGACATGCGACGGTTCTTCATGACGATTCCTGAGGCCGTCCACCTGGTGATGCAGGCGGGCGGGATAGGCCGCGGCGCCGATCTGTTCGTGCTGAACATGGGTGCACCAGTCCGGATCGTCGATCTCGCGAAGGACATGATCACGTTGTCGGGCTTCAAGGTCGAGGACATTCCTATCGTGTTCACTCGGATCAGACCGGGAGAGAAACTCGAAGAAGCCTTGTGGGAGGAATCTGCGATTGTGGAGGCCACGGAATGTCCGAGCGTCCTGCGGGTGAGGGAGCGTGAGTCCCAGCCGCCCGGTCAGATCGACGCGATGATCGAACACCTCGTGAAGGCCGCTTCAACCGGCGATCGGCTGGGCATTCAGGCGGAGTTTGCGCGCTGGGTCCCTTCGTACGTGCCTGCACCTGAGATTCCCTGGATCTCCACCCTGCCCTGACCCAAGATCTCGACCAAGAGGCTCCGCTGTCTCTGGTCTGGCCGCTGGAACTCAGGATTTGAGGCGCCGCTCCTCCTAATCCGGACGTGGACTTCGTCCTTCTTGCGTGGATCGCCGTGCCGGTTCTGTTCTGGACCGTCTGGCTGATCGTGACAGGCGCCCGTCCGCTTCGGCACATAGGCACGTTACACTTTGCCTTGTACTTCCTGAGCATCTACGCGGGCTCGTTTGCCTTTTACGATCGGCTCGGTCGCCAGAACAGCCGGTTCATGTTCAGTGTGATGGCGTATCCGTTCCTCGCGCTGTGCGGTGTGGTGGCCGCCGGCCTGCTGGACGGAGGCCGGTTCGCGGTGTTTCACGGAGTCGTGCCGCGCCGATCGTCCTCGAGGAGCGAGCGGCGCGTGGTGGCGCTCGTGACGCTGGGCCTCTTTGCGGCCCTCGGGGCGTTCCTCCTGATTCTCGGCAATCGCATTCCCTTGCTTGCTGTAATCAGGGAAGGCGACGCGGCGGGTCAGATTGCCAGGTACGTGGCGACGAAAGGATATAACGAAGCGATTGGGCGTGTCGGGCCACTCGTGTGGATGTCGCGCATCCTTATCGACTACTTTGGTCTGTACTTACTGACATATCAGTACTGTCGGATCAAGGTTGGAGAATCCAGCCAGAGTCGTTTCTTCGGCCTGCTGACGCTGCTTGTACTTGCCACGGTGCTCTTCAACGAGCGCTACCCAGTCGTCAAGCTCTTGTTCTACTTCGCCGTCGTTGCGATGTTTGGCATCGAGCGGCCGCGCATCTCCACTCGAGCGGCCGTACGCGCCACGGTGATGTTCGTGTTGCTGATTCCAGCAATCGGCGTGGTGCACACGGTTGTCACTCACGGCCCGCGGGCGTTGGTCGAACCATCGACGAACACCGTATCCGCGCTTTACTCCGAGGGATGGACACTGTTCCTGGATCGCGTCGTCGGCGGTCAGGTGGGGGGGCTCTACTACATCTACGAGATCGTGCCGCGCCACTTCGACTTCTTCCATGGCCGGACCTACGGGAATCCTCGGGGACTGCTGCCGTACGAACAGGTCAACCTCCCTTCTCTGGTGTATGACTGGTACCAGAGAAGCCCTGAAGGCGTCCAGGGCAGCGATCCGTCAGCGTTCTTCGGCGAGGTCTACGCGAACTTCGGGCTGCTGGTTTCGTGTCTCTCCATGTTCGCCATGGGGGCGATCCTGCAAGGCGCCAACGACGGGCTCCGTCGGCTGATTGACAGGCACGGAACTCCGTACTACATCGCGCTGTTTTTCCTCACAGCCACGTATTTGGCGGACTTCGCTCTCGGGTCCACAACTGTGTACTTCGACGCACGTTTCTACCTCATCGTCCTGATGTGCGTCGCACCAAGACTCACTGTCAGACGCTTGGCGGATCGCTCGCGCCGTCTGCTGTCGACGTGACCGTTCATCGTTCGGCAATGCGCCCTCTGAAACTACTGTTCCTGGCCGAGGCGAGGTCGGTCCACAGCTGGCGATGGATCAAGTTTTTTGCTTCTCGCGGCCATGAAATCGATTGGATTTCGCTCTCGCCGGCGGAGCCCGACGCCGACGCGGCGGGTTTGCGATTTCATCCGGTGGCAGGTGGCATGCTACCCGTTCGGATCATTCGGGCGGTGGCACTGGCGCGACGCATCCTGCGGACGCAGGATATCGAAGTGCTGCACAGCCATTATGCGGGGACGTACGGACTGGCTGGCGCGTTATGCGGGTTCCACCCGTTCGTGCTGACCGCTTGGGGCTCAGACGTTCTCATGGCCGGCCGCGCCGCCATCCGTGGCCCGCTCGTGAGATTCGCGCTCAAGCGTGCCGACCTGATCACGTGTGATGCCGAACACATGCGTGAGGCCTTGACGCGGCTGGGTGTACGCGACGAACGGATCCAGATCATCTACTTTGGCACCGATACGGACCAGTACCACCCGAGCCGTCGGACGCCCGACCTTCGAAGGCGGCTCGGGGTCGGGGCCGCGCCGCTCGTGATCAGTATCCGTACCCTGCATCCGATTTACGACGTCGAGTCGCTGATCCGGGCGGTACCCGCCGTTCTTAGGGAGGTATCGGACGCGCGCTTCCTGATTGGAGGCGATGGGCCAGAACGCGTCCGGTTGGAGGAACTGGCCAGGCAGTTGGGGGTTTCCTCGGCGATCCACTTTCTCGGGATGGTCGGCCCTTCTGATC
>JBAUGX010000186.1:0-2881 GCA_049679965.1 Vicinamibacterales bacterium | reverse complement strand
GCTCGCGGCCTTGGCCGCGGCGGTTGTAGGTGCCCCGCTCCTCGCGCAGGCGCCGCCCGCGCCGGCGGCGGTGCGCGTGGATATTTCCGGCGTTTACGCCCCCACGATTAGCGAAGATCAGCCCCATCGCGGGCCGGGTCCGGAACTGGGCGACTACACGGGACTGCCGCTCAACGACGCGGCGCGTCAGAAGGCCGAAGCCTGGGACGCGACGATTCTGTCGCAGCCTGAGCGACAGGCGCAGGCGCATCCCGCGCAGTACTGGATGCGCGGGCCGCAGCCGCCTCTCCGGATCCTCGCGATTCTCGACCCTGTCACGCAGACCCAGTTTGCGTACACCATCGCCGGCGGATTCGGCCGCGCCGACCGCATCGTCTACATCGATGGCCGGAATCACCCGTCGGACTACTCCGAGCACACCTGGGACGGGTACTCCACGGGCGAGTGGGACGCGAACGGCCAGTTCGTCGTGACGACGACCCACATGAAGTACGGCGTGATTCAGCGCAACGGCGCGCCGACGAGCCCCTACGGCAAGATGACCGAGCACTTCGTCCGGCACGGGCTCTACCTGATGTTGTTCTGGAGTGTCGACGACCCGATCTACTTCGAAGAGCCGATGGTTCGCACGCACAACTGGACGTGGAACCCGGGCGGCCAGATGGGCCTCGGCAATCCCTTCGAATCAGTGGACGAACTCGGCGACAAGCCGCTCGGCTGGGTGCCCTTCTTCGCGTTGGGTACCAAGCAGACCGAATTCGCCGAGATGCACAACCTCCCCTTCAAAGCGACCCAGGGCGGTGGAGGGAGTCTCTATCCGGAGTACATGGACAGGATCAAGCAGTTCGCGGCCGAAGAAGCTGCTGAAAAGGCCGCAGCCGCCAAGAAAGCCGAAGAGGCCAAGGCAGCGGCAACCAGGAGACGGTAGCCCGGCTTGCCGGTAGGCAGAGCCTCGTGAGAGATGTGAACCGGAAATCTAAAACTATGAGAGGTGCTCTCGTGACAACTGTAAGAAAAACAATGTGGGTGGCGCTACTGGCGGCGCTGGTATTGAGCAGTTTCGTTGGGCGCACTCGTGCGCAGGTCGGCGGCCAGCAGGGTATCCTCAACCCGCAGCCGATTTTCAGGTCGCCCGAAGATGTTTCCAAGACCGGCGTGCCGCGGGATTCGATCAAGGCCGGCGCGCGGCCCGATTACGTCAGCCTACGGAATCCGCCTGTCGTCCTGCAGGTGCTCGGCAAGGTCTACTTCATCGGCGGCGCCGGCGCCAACATCGGCATGCACGTCAGCGACGAAGGCGTCGTGCTGGTCGATAGCGGCGCGGAGGCCGCGACGGACCGCGTGATCGCGATCACAAAGCAGTACGGCACCAGACCCCTCCGCTGGATTATCAACACCAGCGCCGACCTGGACAACACGGGCGGCAACGGGAAGGTCGCGGCGTCGATTGCCCCTCCTGCCGGTGCGGCGGCGCCCGCTGGCCAGGGCCGGGGCGGCGGGGCCGGAGGCGCGGGCGCGGGCATCATCGCGCACGAGAACGTCCTCAACCGGATGAGCGCGCCAACAGGGCAGGCGTCATCGCGACCCACCGACGACTGGCCGACCGACACGTTCTTCCCGGTGAAGAAGACCTTCTGGTACGGTGGCGAGCCCATTGAGTTCATCCACCAGCCGGCGGCCCACACCGATGGCGACATCATGGTGTGGTTCCGCAAGTCGGACGTCGTCGTCGCCGGCAACCTGCTGGCCTACGACCGCTATCCGTTCATCGACGCGGCCAAGGGCGGCAGCATCCAGGGCATCCTCGACGCGCTCAACAAGATCGTCGACATCGCCGTTCCCGAGTACAACCAGCAGGGCGGCACGCGGATCATCCCGGGATACGGCCGGATTCTCAACGAGACCGACGTCGTCGATTACCGCGACATGGCGACCATCACCCGCGACCGCATCAACGCCATGGTCAAGAAGGGCCTGACGCTCGAGCAGGTCAAGGCGGCCAAGCCCACGCTCGACTACGACGGCCTCTACGGCGCGACGACCGGGGCGTGGACGACGGACATGTACATCAACGAGGTGTACAAGGAGACCGCAGCAGCGTGGCAGGCCGCGCAGGCGAAGGCCAAAGCGCCGGCACCGGCGAGACGATAACGCTATTCGTTCGAGAGGTTCTGCGGGCGGCGGTCAGTACAGGCCGCCGCCCTTTTTTATTCCCTGCCTTTTCTCCGCGCCGGGAGCCACAGTCATGACCAAGCGCCGCTTCCTATCGCTCGCAACTCCTGTCTTTGCTCTTGCGCTCGCCTGCCTGCCGGTGGGCGGTGGCGTGCCGATCTCGGCGGAGAAGCTGGCCCTGCGGCTCACCAACCAGGAATTCTGGAAGCTGGTGACTGACTTTTCGGAGCCGGACGGGACCTTTCATTCCGAGAACCTGGTGTCGAACGAGGCGCGGTTTCAGTACGTCCTCCCGGCGCTGACCGAGAGGGCCAAGCCCGGCCGCGCATACATGGGCGTGGGATCGGAACAGAACTTCACCTACATGGTCGCGCTCCGACCCGCCATCGCCTTCATCGTCGACATCCGGAGGGGCAATCTGGACCTGCACCTGCTGTACAAGGCAGTGTTCGAGATGTCGGCGGACCGGGCCGAATTCGTGTCTCGGCTCTTCTCGAAGCCGCGCCCCGCGGGGCTGGGCCCCACGTCGACCGCCCGGCAGATTTTCGCCGCGTATGCGAATGTGCCCACCAGTCGCGCCCTGTACGATCGGAACCTGAAGGCCGTCAAAGACCGGCTCGTCACCATGCACGGCTTCTCGCTCCTCCCAGGGGATCTGGAGGGGATCGAATTCGTCTACGGCAACTACTTCACCGACGGCCCAGACATC
>JBAUGX010000185.1:0-47684 GCA_049679965.1 Vicinamibacterales bacterium | reverse complement strand
GCCGCGCAGCGATCAGATCGGCCAGAGCCCCCGCCTGCCGCAGCGGTCCCTGCACCCGCGGCAGACGCGACGCCAGCGAGGACGCTACAGACCACGGCGGACGTCGAAGCTGTCGAGCGGAAGATTCGGGTGACGCTCACGGACGCGTCGCGCAGTCTCGGCCGCATCGAATACCGGGCGTTGAGCGTGGAAGGCAAAGCGCAGTACGACATCGCGAAGCGCTTCGTCGAACAGGCAGAAGAAGCGCTCGTTGCGAAGAATCTCTTGTTTGCGAGCCAGCTTGCCGACAAGGCTGCGGCGCTGGCTGCTCTGTTGACCCGATAGCGAGACTACTGCGGGGCCTTCCACCGCTGTTTGAGCGCTTCCCAATCGGCGCGCAGGGCCGCAGCGGCCTGGGCCGAGTCTTCGATCGACGTCGGGCGGCGGGCGCGCTCGGGAATCAGGACTTGATTCACGTAGCGATCGAGGTCCGAACGGAGCGTCTCCGCGCGGCTGCCAGCGAGTGGAGCCCGCACCCACGCCGACATCGCGGCGTCCCAGGCACGATTTAGATCGCCTGAGCCACGCGCCGCGACCACGAGCCAGTATGAAGCGACCGCCGGCTGCCGGTTGGCCCGCAGCTCTTCTTCCATCCGTCGAAGGATTCTGACGTACGTCGCCTCCTGCGCGGGCGCGCTGCGCGCGCGTTCGTCGAGCGCGCTCGCCCACCAGTCGAGCAGCCGCTCCCTGGTTTCGTCGTCGACAACGCTCGCGCCTCCCAGCGCTTCGTCGAAGATTTCGGCGGCCGCGCCGAACTGGCCGTCCAGGTACAGCGATTCTGCAAGGCCGACGAGCCATTCGACACGATCGCGTGCCGACAGGCGCGAGGGCTCGATCTGCGCAAGTAGACTCCGTCCCTCGGTGAGGTCGAAGACATCCTGGCTCGTGCGAAACCGTTCGAGGCGCGCACGCGCGATGATGAGCGCCGCGCCATCAGGCGCGCCGCGTGCGCGGCGCGCCGCCTCCGCCACCTGGATGGCGCCGTCGAAGTCGCGCATGTTGTACAGCTCCCGCGCACGCGCGACGGTGGCTTCTTGTTCGGCGGCCGCCGCGAAGAGCAGCGCCGCGAGCGCGAGCACTGGAAGGGTCATGGCGATGTCGCCGGCGTGCCGCGGTCCATGGCGGCCATCTTCGAGCGAAAGTACTCGATGGTCGTGACGAGTCCTTGCTCGAGCGACACTTTCGGCTCCCACTTGAGCAGCGTTCGTGCGCGGGTGATGTCGGGCTGGCGAACCTTGGGATCGTCAGTAGGCAGAGGCTTGTAGACGATCTTGCTTGTCGCGCCCGTCATCTTGATGATGATGCGCGCGATCTCCTCGATGGTCGTCTCTCGTGGGTTGCCGATGTTCACCGGATCGTTGACGTTGGAGAGCATCAGCTTGATGATGCCGTCGACGAGATCGGTGATGTACGTGAAACTGCGCGTCTGTGTGCCATCGCCGAAGACGCTCACGTCTTCGTTGCGCAGGGCTTGAGAAATAAACGCCGGCATCGCCCGACCATCGTTAATGCGCATGCGGGGACCGTAGGTGTTGAAGATCCGGACGATCTTCGTGTCCAGCCCGTGAGCCCGGTGGTAGGCGACCGTGATCGCCTCGGCGAAGCGTTTAGCTTCGTCGTACACGCCGCGCGGACCGATCGGATTGACGTTGCCCCAGTACGTTTCTTTCTGCGGGTGCTCGAGGGGATCGCCATAGACCTCGGACGTCGAGGCCAACACGAAGGTTGCGCCCTTCTCTCTCGCCAGACCAAGTGCTTTATGGGTACCGAGCGCGCCGACCTTGAGCGTCGGAATCGGCAGCAGCAGATAGTCGATGGGACTGGCCGGGCTCGCCCAGTGCAGGACGTAGTCGACCGGCCCTTCGATGAAGATGTAGTTGGTGACGTCGTGTTTGATGAACGTGAAGTCGCGGTTGACGAGGCGCGAGATATTGGCAATGTCGCCAGTCAGCAGATTGTCGACGCCGACGACTGTGTAGTCGAGGTCGAGAAGAGCCTCGGCTAGATGCGATCCGATGAACCCGGCCGCTCCTGTTATGACCACGCGTTTTTTCATGATTGGCATGGAGATCGTACTCGATGCGGCCGCCGCCTGTCGCGGCTCAGGCCGCTGCCAGCCCATAAATCTCCCGAATCCGGCGGACCGATCTCTCCCACGAGAACTGGCTCGCGCGGACGAGGCCTTTCGCCCGTAGGTCGGACCGCAACGCCTGGTCGCAGAGGACGCGCCGAATGCCGTCAGCAATGGACTGCGGATCGCGAGGCTCGACGAGCAACGCCGCGTCGTCGACGACTTCCGGCAACGACGAGACGTTGGAAACGACGACCGGTGTGCCGCTGGCCATGGCCTCGAGGGGAGGGAGGCCGAATCCCTCGTAGAGAGACGGAAACACGAAGACGCCGGCCAGTCGGTACATCACGGCCAGCGTTTCCTCAGGGAGGTACCCCAGAAAGCGGACGTACTTGTGCAGTTGATGTCTGTGCACCGCGCGTCGAAGAGACGTGTACTTCGAGATCTCGTCGCCGATGAGCACGAGCTTGAGATGATCGAGGCCGCTCCGGCGGACGAGGTCGAATGCTTCGATGAGCCGTTCGAGATTCTTGTGGGGCTTGACGTTGCCCGCGTAGAGCACGAATGCCTCTTGGAGCTGATACCGCTCGCGGACGCGGACGACGTCCTCTTCGCGAGGTTCGAGGCCGAATCGCTCGTCGTACGCATTGTGGATGACGTCGATCTTGTCTGCAGGCACGTCGACGAAGCGCAAGAGATCACGTTTGGAACTCTCCGAGACGGTCAGGATGCGCGTGGCGCGGCGCGACGCGAGCGCGATCGAGGCCCGTGCATAGAAGCGGGCCAGGCGGTTCGGCAAGTACTGCGGAAACATCAAGTGCAGGCAGTCGTGAATCGTCACCACGGATCGGCATTGCACGAGCGGGGGCAGTACGTAGTGCGGTGCGTGGAAGAGCTCGACGCCTTCCCGCCTGAGTGCGAGGGGAACGGTGATCTGCTCGGCCACCGAGTACGTCTTGGCGTGTTCGGGGATGAGGCGGAAGTTCTCGCCAAGCGACGAGAGCGCGTCGCGATCCATCGGGCGACACAGCACGACAAACTCGCTCTGATGGTCGATGCGGGCGAGCTGGCGCAACAGATTTCTGATGTATGTGCCGATGCCGAAATCGTGCAGCCGGCGGGCGTCAATCCCTATGCGCACGCCGTGATGATATCCTGTCCCGCATGAAGATTGCCGTCGTGGGAACCGGGTACGTCGGGCTCGTGGTGGGAGCGTGTTTGGCGGAAAACGGAAGTGCCGTCGTCTGCGTGGACAAGGAAGCGTCAAAGATCGCTACCCTCAATGACGGGAAGATGCCGATCTACGAGCCCGGGCTGGAGGAGATCGTCCGCCGCAACCGCCATGAGGAGCGGCTCAGCTTCACAACTGATTTGGCCGGCGCAGTGAAGACGTCCGACATCGTGTTCATCGCGGTCGGCACGCCACAGGGCGAAGATGGGTCGGCCGATCTCCAGTATGTCCTCGCTGTCGCGCGTGAAGTGGGGCGCGCGATGAACAAGTACACCGTCGTTGTCGACAAGAGTACCGTGCCGGTCGGCACGGCAGCCAAGGTGCGCGAGGTCATCGGCCGGGAAACCACGCAGCCGTTCAGCGTCGTCAGCAATCCAGAGTTCCTGAAGCAGGGCGCGGCGGTGGAGGACTTTATGAAGCCCGATCGGGTGGTCATTGGCGCCGACGATGCGCGCGCACAAGAGGTAATGGGGGAGCTATACCGTCCGTTCACCCGCACCGGCGCCCCGATCATGTTCATGGACACGGCGAGCGCGGAGCTCTCCAAATACGCGGCGAACTCGCTGCTTGCGACGCGGATCTCGTTCATGAACGAGATCGCCAATGTCTGCGAGCTCGTGGGCGCCAACGTCGACCAGGTGCGGAGGGCGATTGGCGCCGACCGGCGGATCGGCACCTCGTTCTTGTTCCCAGGCGTGGGATACGGCGGCAGCTGCTTCCCGAAAGACGTGAAGGCGCTGGTCAAGTCCGCCGCGGACAAGGGTTACGGGTTTGGCATCCTCCGTGCGGTGGAGGCCGTCAACCAGTCGCAAAAGATACGGCTTGTGGAGAAGATGGAAGCCTACTTCAAGAACCTGAAGGGCCGGTCCATTGCGCTGTGGGGATTGGCCTTCAAGCCCCGCACCGACGACATGCGCGACGCGCCGGCCATCTCGATTATCGAACGGCTGCTCGCCGCGGGCGCCTCCGTGCGAGCCTACGACCCGGAGGCCGCACACACGGCACGACGCATCTTCGGCGATCGCATCGCGATCTGCGAGAAGGGCTACGATGCCCTCACCGGAGTAGACGCCCTCGCCGTCGTCACCGAGTGGAACGAGTTCCGCGAGCCCGATTTCGACCGGATGCGCCGGCTGATGAAGTCGCCGGTCATCTTTGACGGCCGAAACATCTATTCGCCCGAGCAGATGCAGGCGCTCGGCTTCACGTATTTCTCCATTGGCCGCTGAGCCTCGAGCGGTACTGGTCACCGGCGGTGCCGGCTATATCGGCAGCCATGCAGCCAAGGCGCTCGGCCGCGCCGGCTACCAGGTGGTGGTTTACGACAACCTCAGCGCAGGCCATCGAGCTGCGGTCCGATACGGACCGCTGGTTGAAGGCGACATCGCCGATGTGGCAACGGTGCGACAGGCTCTCAGGCGCCACCAGATCTTCGCCGTCATGCATTTCGCGGCGTTTCTTGACGTCGGGGAATCCGTGCGCGATCCCGGGCGCTACTATCGCAACAACGTGGTTGGCGCGCTCGGTGTGCTGGAGGCAATGGTCGCCGAATCGGTTGGCTACTTCGTGCTGTCATCGACCTGCGCCACCTACGGCGAGCCGGTCGAAACGCCAATCACCGAAGCGCATTCCCAGCGGCCGATTAACAGCTACGGGGAGACCAAGCTCGCCGTCGAACGGGCGCTGCCGCATTTTCGGCGTGCGCACGGGCTGCAATCGGTTGCCTTGCGGTACTTCAACGCGGCCGGCGCAGACCCGGAGGGAGAGCTCGGCGAAGATCATCAACCTGAGATCCATCTCATTCCGCGTGCGATCGGCGCGACGGCAGGGGGCCCCAGCCTGCAGGTGTTTGGCGACGACTACCCCACGCCAGATGGCACCTGCCTGCGCGACTACGTCCACGTGTCCGATCTGGCCGATGCCCACGTGCGGGCGCTCGAGGCCATGGTGCGGGGACACGCGTCGGACGCCTATAACCTTGGCAGGGGTCGTCCGCATTCCGTGCGAGAGGTCATGGCGAGCGTCGAGCGGGTGACCGGACGGGCCCTGCCGTGGACGCTCGGCCCGAGGCGGCCCGGTGATCCAGCGGCCCTGTATGCCGCGCCAGGCCTGGCGCGCGCCGAGCTTGGCTGGATGCCGCGGTTCTCGGACATCGACTCGATCGTCTCGACGGCCTGGAACTGGCATCGTGCTCATCCGCACGGGTACGAGCAGGTGTGATGCGCGGCCGTCCCAGCACGGCGATTGTCGATCCGCTGGTCTCGGTCGTGATGGCCGCGTACAACGAGCGCGATACCATCGAAGCGGTCGTTCGGCGCGTGCTCGCCGTGCCGCTCCGCATCGAGCTCGTGGTGGTCGATGACGGCTCGACCGACGGAACCCGAGACATCCTGGCGACGCTCGATCGGGAGCTGGCGTTCACTCTGGTGCTCCAGCCCCAGAACCAGGGGAAGGGCGCGGCCCTGCGCGCCGGGTTCGCCAAGGTGACGGGCGACGTGGTGATCATCCAGGATGCCGACCTGGAGTACTCGCCGGAAGAGTATCCCGATCTCATCGATCTGATCTGCGCGGGCCAGGCGGATGTCGTCTATGGATCCCGCTTCATCGGCCGTCATCGGGTCTTCCTGTTTACCCACTACGTCGGCAACTGGGTCATCAATCTGCTGGCCAACGTGTTGTACAACACGACCCTGACCGATCTTGAAACCTGCTACAAGGCGATGCGGATCGGGGTGCTCCGGTCGATGGTCCTGAAGTCCAATCGCTTCGAGATCGAGCCCGAGCTCACGGCCAAGATCTTCAAACGCGGCTTCAGGGTCTACGAGATACCGATCACCTACAACGGCCGTGGGTACGACGAAGGAAAGAAGATCACGTGGAAGGACGGCCTGGTCGCCGTCTGGACGCTCGTGAAGTACCGGTTCACCGAGTGATGCATCCGCTCGAACGGCTGTTCCGCTATGCCGCGCCGTACAGAGGCCGCTTGATGGTGGCCGTGTGCGGGATGCTGGTGTACGCGGTCGGATCGGCGGGTCTTGCCGCGCTCATCCGGCCTATCTTCGACAGCGTGTTGCCGAGCCGCCAGGGACTGGCGGCCACCGCCTGGGCCATCATCGGTCTGTACTTCCTCAAAGGGGCCGGCTCCTACGCGTCATCCTACTTGATGGCTGACGTCGGCCAGCGCGTCGTGATGGACGTGCGCAACGCCCTCTATCGTCACATCCTCGGCCAGTCGGCCGGTTTCTTCTCTCAGCGGACCACGGGCCAACTGATGTCCCGGATTACGAGCGACGTCGGCCAAGTGCAGCAGACGGTCTCCGAGACAGTAGGCGATTTGGCACGTGAATCCCTCGCGCTCGTTGGATACACGGCGCTTCTCTTTTACTACGATGCGCGGCTGACGATCGTCTGCCTGACCACCGCGCCGCTCATCGTGTACCCCCTGATGAGACTCGGCAGCCGCGTGCGGCAGACGACAAGGCGCAGTCAGGAAGCCACCGAGCAGATGTCGCACATCACCGCGGAGGCGCTTACCGGGCATCGGATCGTGAAGGCGTTTGGCGCCGAAGCGCACGAGGCCGACAAGTTCGCCCGGGCCGCCTACCATTTGTTTCGCACCAACATGAAGGTCACCGCGGCGCTGTCCAGCCTGCCGCCGTTCATGGAACTGGTCGGCGGCGTCGGTGTCGCGGCGGCGCTCTGGTACGGCAGCCGGCAAATCGCGCTGGGCCGGTTGACCCCCGGCGAGTTCGCGCTGTTCATCGGCACGCTGTTCCTCATGTACGGCCCGGCCAAGAAGCTGAGCCGCGTCAATGCGAGCGTCCAGCAGGCGATCGCCGCGTCCGAGAGGATCTTCGGGATGCTCGACACGCACACCGAGGTGCGCGAAGAGCCCGGCGCGCCGGTCTTGGCGCCCCTGCGACGCACCATTGAGTTCTGCGACGTGGGTTTCGGGTACGATGCGGCGTCCGGCCGGATCCTGACCGGTGTGTCATTCGCCGTCGGCGCCGGTGAGATGGTGGCGATTGTCGGCCGAAGCGGAGCCGGGAAGACGACGCTCGTCAACCTGCTACCGCGTTTCTACGATGTGAGCGCCGGCGCGATTCTCATCGACGGAATCGACATCCGGCGGGTGACGCTTGCCTCGCTCCGCCGCCAGATCGGCTTTGTGACACAAGAGACAGTGCTGTTTGACGACACGATCGCCCGTAACATTGCGTATGGCTCCCTTCAGGCCACGCCTGCCCAAGTCGAGGCGGCGGCGCGCGTCGCCAACGCGCACGATTTCATCGTCGCGCTGCCGAACGGCTACCAGACAATGATCGGGGAGCGCGGCCAGCGGCTGTCCGGCGGGCAGCGCCAGCGTCTGGCTATCGCCCGGGCGCTGCTGAAGGACGCCCCGATCCTGGTGCTCGACGAGGCGACCTCGGCCCTGGACACGGAGTCCGAGCTGCTGGTTCAGGAGGCCCTGGCCAATTTGATGCGGAACCGGACGTCGTTCGTCATCGCGCATCGCATGTCGACGATCCGCCGGGCCAATGCGATCATCGTGCTCGAGGGGGGGCGGATTGTGGAAGTGGGCCGCCACGACGAGCTGGTCGCACGCGCCGGCGGTACCTATGCGGCGCTGTACGAGGCCCAGCTGCTCGAGAGCCGTCCCGCCGACGGACGATTGGTGCCGTCGTGATCAAGTCCATGACGGGCTTCTCGTCAGTGGCTGTTGAGGACGACCGGGCCACAGTGACGGTGACGATTCGGGCCTTGAACCACCGCCATCTGGATCTGCAGCTCCGCATGCCGCAGTCGCTCGCGGCGATCGAAAGCGACGTACGGGTGCTGGCGGCGCGACACGTCGCGCGCGGGCGGCTCGAAGTGAGTCTTTCGCTGCAGCTGCGGCAGGCGCCCGGCGTCGAGGTGGAATTCAACGCCGAGTTCGGGCGGGCGCTCGAGGCGGCGCTCGACCAGGCGCGGGCACGCGGGCTGGTGGCGGGCGCGCTGACGCCTGGAGATCTGTTGCGTCTGCCGCAAGCGCTGACGATCCGCGAGCGGCACACGGAAACCGACGAAGCGGTGGTGCTCGAGATAGCGGCCCGCGCGCGCGATGCGATCGAACAGGCGCTCGTCGCATTGGACGGGATGCGATCGCGGGAAGGGGACGATCTGCGGGCCGACCTCGACGGACGTCGTACCGTGGTCGCCGATCTTGTGGAGCGGATTGCCGCCGCGGCCGATGAGGGGCGCGGCGCCGTCGAGCGGCGTCTCGCCGAACGCGTCCGCGAGCTCCGCGCCGATCTGTCGGTCGATGAAACCGCCGTGGCCCAGGAGATTGTGCGCCTCGCCGCGCGTTCGGATATCAGCGAGGAAGTCTCGCGGTTTCGCGCCCACGTGCGGCACTGGGCGGCGCTCGCCGACAGCGCGGAGCCCTGCGGACGCAAGCTCGACTTTCTGCTCCAGGAAATGAACCGCGAGGTGAACACGATGGGCTCGAAGGCCGACGGCCTCGGCGTGTCCGAGCTCATCATCGCGGCGAAGGCCGAGCTCGAGAAGATGCGGGAGCAGGTGCAGAATGTCGAATAGACCGCGCGGTCTGCTGTTCGTGGTCTCGGCGCCGTCGGGCACCGGGAAGACGACGCTCGTCGAACGGCTGGTTGGGCAGATGGCGGGGCTGACGATCTCGCGTTCGTACACCTCACGGGCCGCGCGCACGGGCGAAACCGATGGCGTCGACTATAATTTCGTGACGCGCGCGCGGTTTGAGGCGATGGTGGCTCGGGGGGAGTTCCTCGAGTGGGCCGACGTGTTCGGCAACCTCTACGGCACCTCGGTCGCCGATACCGAGCTTCTGCTCGAATCGGTCCGCGACGTCGTGCTCGTGATTGACGTGCAGGGGGCCCGCACGGTCCGGCATCGTGGCATGGAGACGACGGCGATCTTTGTCATGCCGCCTTCCCTGGAAGTGCTCGAGCAGCGGCTGCGGGGCCGAAGCCAGGACAGCGAATCGGCCATCCGCGAGCGTCTGCGAATAGCCAGGCAGGAGGTCGTGTCCTATGTGGAATACGACTACGTGGTGATCAACGACGAGCTGGTCGCAACGGTCGATGGGCTGCGCAGCATTATCCTGGCCCAGCGGGCCCGGCTGGCGCGAATGCGCGGCGAGGCCGAAAAGATAGTGAGGACATTCACCTAGATGCTCATCGCGCTCGGAGTCAGCGGCGGGATTGGCGCCTATAAGGCGGTCGAGGTGGCGCGCGGGCTTCAGAAGCGCGGCCACGATGTTCTTGCCGTCATGACCCGGTCGGCGGCCAGGTTCGTCGGGCCCCTCACGTTCGAGGCGATCACGCGCCGGCGCGTCATCACCAGCCAATTCGATCCGGGCGTCAACGCCGACATCGAGCACATCAGCGTCGCGTCTTCCATCGACCTCCTGCTCATCGCCCCAGCCACTGCGAACGTGATCGGCAAGATCGCCAACGGCATCGCCGACGATGCCCTGTCGACGCTCTTCATTGCCACGCGGGCGCCGGTGCTCGTGGCGCCCTCCATGAATACACAGATGTTCGCCAACGAGGCGGTGCGGCGCAATCTCGACACGCTGGTCTCGCGCGGCGTCCGGTTCGTCGAGCCGGGCGAGGGCTACCTGGCCTGCGGGTGGCTCGGCAAGGGGCGACTTGCCGAGCCCGACGAAATCGTCGCAGCGGCCGAAGCGATGCTGCGCCCGGAAGGTCCGCTGCGCGGTCAGCGTGTACTCGTGACCGCGGGCCCGACGTTTGAAGACCTGGATCCCGTCCGCTACATCGGCAACCGATCGAGCGGCCGCATGGGATTTGCGATTGCGGGCGAGGCGGCTCGACGCGGCGCGAGGGTCACACTCGTGGCCGGCCCGACGGCCGTGGAGTTGCCTCCCGTCGCCGACGTGGTTCGCGTGCGGTCGGCGGCCGATATGCATCGAACAGTGCTCGCCATGTCCGACGAGCAGCACGTCGTGATCATGGCAGCCGCCGTGGCCGACTACGCGCCGGCCGAGCGTCGGCCTCAGAAGATGCACAAGGACGATGAGTCGTTGACCGTTGTCTTAAAGAAAACACCGGACATCCTCGCCGAGCTTGGCCGGCGGCGCCTCACCAGGGGCGGCGGCCCGCTGCTCGTGGGATTCGCGGCCGAGACCGAAGATGTCGTGCGGCGTGCGGCGGCCAAGCGGGAGCAGAAGCACGTCGATCTGATTGTCGCCAACGACGTCTCGCGCGCCGACGCCGGCTTCGACGTCGACACCAACGCCGTCACGATCGTTGGGTCCGAAGGCGCCGAGACGCTGCCCCTGCAGAGCAAGAAGCAGGCGGCCTCAGCGATCCTCGACCGCGTGGAAAAGCTGCTGGCCGGCCGTCCAACCGTTAGTCCGGCTGAAGCCGGACGCCACGAATGATGTTGGTCGTAACCCCATTTGTCGTACGTGGGGTCCGGCTTTAGCCGGACCTAGCCGGACCTAACGGTTAGTCATGAATCGCGATCAACTCGCCGAACATCTCACATTCGCGTCCGAGCTGGGTGTCGCCGGCGTGAGCCGCGATTCCGCCTGGCGTCGGCGGTCCGACGAAGGGGAGGCTCCCGCCCCCGGCGTCGCGCGATCGCCTGTCGAAGGCCTGGCGGCCGTCAGGGCCGAGATCGGCGACTGCACCCGATGCAAGTTGCATGGCCTCGGCCGGACCCAGATCGTGTTCGGTGTCGGTAGTCCGACCGCAGAACTCATGTTCGTCGGCGAGGCTCCGGGCCACGATGAAGACGTACAGGGCATTCCGTTCATCGGCCGCGCCGGACAGCTCCTGACCAAGATTATCGAGGCGATCGGCCTCAAGCGCGACGATGTCTATATCGCGAACGTGATCAAGTGCCGGCCGCCCGAGAACCGCAATCCGGAGCCAGACGAAATCGAGACCTGCGAGCCATTTCTCTTCCAGCAGATCGACATCATCAAGCCGAAGGTCATCGTCGCGCTCGGCAAGTTCGGCGCTCAGACGCTGCTGAAGACGCTCGAGCCGATCTCCAAGCTGCGTGGCCGCGTGTTCGAGTATCGCGGCTCCAAGCTCGTGCCCACCTTCCATCCGGCCTACCTGTTGCGCAATCCCTCGTCGAAGCGCGAGGTGTGGGAAGACATGAAGCTTGTCAAAAGACTCCTAACTGAAAAGTGAAAACTTAGAACTTGAAAGTGGCGAGAATAGGACTCAGTCCTTTTAAGTTGTAACTTCTAAGTTTTGACTTTGTTGATAAGCGTCGCTGTTCCAGTCCCCCAGCTTGATCTCCTGACGTATCGCGTTCCCGACGGGATGCCTAGCCCGGCCGTTGGCGCGCGCGTCGTCGTGCCACTCGGCTCTCGAACCGTCACCGGCGTTGTCGTCGGCCTCCCGGCGGCTGCTGACCTTTCGGGGCCAGATCTCAAGCTCGTTCGCCAGGTGCTCGATCACGACGCGTTCATTCCGGTCGACGTCCTGGAACTCGCGCAGTGGACAGCCGAGTACTACGGAGCCGGCCCTGGCGAGACGATTGCCGCCGTCCTCCCTCCGAAGGCACGCGGCACTCGCGCCGACGCGCACAAGACGGTGCGAATGGCGGCGGCCACCGCTGCCGGCATCGAGGCGCTGGCCGGCGGTGCCGCACTGACGCCCAGGCAGCGTGAAGCGATGGCACTCCTGGCGGGTGCGCCCGCGGGCTTACCCACGCCGGTGCTGGCTGCACGAGGCATCGGCGCAGATCTGGTCGGGCGGCTCGCCCGCAAGCACTTAGTGAGTCTGCGGCGGGAGCGTGTGGATCGCGATCCGTTCTTGACGGCTCCCTCGGGCCGGCCGCCGGACGATCCCAATCGGCCGCTGACAGATGAGCAGGTGCGCGCGCTCGATCGATTGTCGCGTCTGGCCGCGGCGGGCGAGTTCCGTGTGGCGCTCCTGCAAGGCGTGACCGGCAGCGGCAAAACCGAAGTCTACGTGCGCCTGGCGAACGCAGTACGCGACGCGGGCCGCCGCGTGCTGATGCTGGTGCCGGAAATCGCACTGACGCCGGCTATCTGGTGGATCTTCCGGCACGTCTTCGGTGAGCGTGTGGCGATTCAGCACAGCGGATTGTCCGACGGCGAGCGCCACGACCAGTGGCAGCAGATTCGACGCGGCGAGATCGATGTGGTCGTCGGCACGCGGTCAGCGGTGTTTGCGCCGCTCCCCGACGTGGGCCTGATCGTCGTGGACGAGGAGCACGACGCGTCGTACAAGCAGGAGGAGAGCCCGCGATACAACGGTCGGGATGTCGCGATCGTGCGGGGGCAGCGCGCAGGCGCGCTGGTCGTTCTCGGCTCGGCCACGCCGTCTCTGGAGTCCAGCTACAACGCGCGCGCTGGCCGGTACGAGCGAGTCGTGCTCGAGCGCCGCGTGCTCGAGCGCCCGCTTGCCGCCGTGAGCGTCGTCGACATGCGCGAGGAGTATGCGGACGTTGGGCCGGACGTGGTGCTCAGTCGGGCCCTGATCGGTGCGGTCGCGGCCCGGCTGGAGCGTGGCGAACAGTCGCTCGTCCTGCTCAACCGGAGAGGATTTGCGACGTCCGTGTTCTGCCGCCAGTGCAGCGGCACACTCGAGTGCCCGAATTGCAGCGTGTCGCTCGTCGTCCACGGCGAGGGGGCAGCCCGGCGCGGGCGCTGCCACTACTGCAACTACTCGGTTCGCGTGCCCGCAGCGTGTCCCTCGTGCGCCGGGCCGTATCTCGAGCAGGCCGGCTTCGGTACCGAGCGCGTCGAAGCCGAGGTCAAGCGGGCCTGTCCAGGCGCTCGGGTCGCGCGCCTCGATCGCGACGCCGTTCGCCATAAGGGCGCGCTCGGTCGACTGCTCACACGGTTTCGCGACGGAGACATCGACGTGCTGGTGGGCACTCAGATGATCGCGAAGGGCCACGATTTTCCACGGGTGACCTTCGTCGGCGTCGTCTCGGCGGATGTTGGGCTCGGGATGGCCGACTTTCGCGCCTCGGAGCGGACGTTTCAGTTGCTGACGCAAGTGGCCGGCCGCGCGGGACGAGGCGAGCGGCCCGGCGAGGCCGTCATCCAAACGATCTTCCCCACACACTACAGTATTCAGCTCGCGTGCCGGCAGGACTACGAATCCTTCTACGAGCGCGAGCTGACGTTCCGCCGGGCGATGCGCTATCCGCCGCTCGTTTCGCTCGTCAATGTCGTCGTCCGGTCGCGGACGTTTGCCGGGGCGATGGGTGATGCTGCGGATATCGCGCAGAGCCTGAGACAGGGCAGTCGGGATGCATTCCAGATCCTGGGCCCCGCGCCGGCGCCTCTCGGTCGACTCCGGGGCGAATACCGCGCGCAGCTGCTGGTGAAGGGTACAAATCGGAAGCGGATGCGGGAGGCGGTGCAGTCAGCGATCGCGGGTCGATCCGACCTGGCAAGACGGACGATCGTCGACATCGACCCGCTCAACGTCCTATGAGCTCAATCGGCTGGATTGGCGCGGGCGTGAAGCAGAGTACGAACATCGCCAGCGCGAAGACGGCGAGAATGAGCCGGGCGCGGTCGAGCGGTACATGCTCATCGAACACACGTGGGTGCCGAGGGCCGAACATGACGAGCATGCCAATCATCAGCACGGTCCAGACGAGCCAACTCGTGGAGAAATAGGTCAGCCCGACCGCGACGCCGATCATCGCGAGGGTCACGTAGGTCGAGTACCGCCCGAGGACGGCGTACGAGATGTGTCCGCCGTCGAGTTGGCCGATCGGAAACAGATTGAGCGCCGTGGCCAGCAGCCCGAACCACGCGGCGAACGCCACCGGGTGCAGGTTGAGCGAGTAGCCGGTGGGCGTGGGGCCCCAGAGGAGCCAGGCGGCCGCTCTGAAGAGCAGCGGCTCGCCGAGTTCGAGGCCCGGGAAATCGGATGGAATACGGACGACACGGGACATCGACAGGCCGATGAACAGAGCTGGCACCGCGACCAGGAAGCCGGCAATCGGACCCGCGATACCGATGTCGAACAGCATCCGTTTGCTCGGAATCGGTTCCCGAATCCGGATGAAGGCGCCGAGCGTGCCGGTCAGCATTGGGGGCGGAACGGGCAGAAAGAACGGCAACGAGGCATCGACGTCATAATAGCGGCAAGCAAAATAGTGACCGAGTTCATGACACCCGAGGATCGTCAGAATCGTCACGCTGTACCACAGGCCACGGACGAGCAGAGCGCGAAGCGGCATCTGCACGGTGATAGGGAGGAAATCGGACTGGAAGCCGGCATAGTGCTCGGCGCCGACGAGCGTGGTCGTGGCGATGGTGAGCACGAACAAGACGGCATGCAGCCAGACTCGGTCCTGGAACTTCGGTCGGGGCTGCCACTCGACCTCGGGTGGCGCGCTCATCCGATATTTTGAAGGTCTTTGCCCGGCTTGAAGCGGATGGTCCGTCCTGGGGGAATACGGACTTCCTTTCCGGTGCGGGGATTGCGGCCGATGCCCCGCTTACGCGGCTTCACCTGGAAAACACCGAACCCGCGAAGCTCGATACGGTCGCCGCGCTGCATGGAAACCCGCATGGCGTCGAAGACGGCGTCCACGGCCACCTCGGCCTTGACCTTGGTGATGTCGGCCGTCTTTGACACTTCGTTCACGATGTCAACCTTGATCATGCTTAGAGTCTCCAAGCCTCGTGTAAATACTATAAATAATTGGACTTACGCTGTCAATCGTAAGGCTAAGTTAACGTAAAGCACATCCATGAAAACGCCGTCAGTCGTGCTGGCCGGCCGGCCCAACGTCGGCAAGTCGACGCTGTTCAACCGCATCACCGGGGCACGTCGCGCGATTGTGGCGCCAGTGGCGGGCACGACACGCGACACCCTGGCTCGGCCGGCCGTCTGGTGCGGTGTGACGTTTCAGCTTTTCGACACCGGCGGCATGTTTGGCGCGAGCGAGGATCCGCTGCGCGAAGCCGTGAGTCGTCAGGGCCGCCGCGCGATTGAGGCCGCCGACCTGCTGATCATGGTCGTGGATGGGCGCGAAGGACTGGTGCCGGCCGACCAGGAGATCGCCCGGGAGTTGCGCGAGACGGGTCGCCCGGTTCTGCTGGCGATCAACAAGACCGACACCAAGCGCGCGCAGGCCGGCGCGATGGACTTCTTCCAGCTCGGCTTCGATCCCGTGCTTGAGATCTCGGCTGAGCACGGACAGGGAGTGGCAGAGCTGCTCGATGAGATCGTGAAGGGCCTAGGGGCTGGGGGCCGGGGGCTCGGGTCAGGACCGGGCGGGGTCGCGCCAACCTCCAGCATTGAGTCCCCAGCCCCTAGTCCCCAGCCCCTAGTCCCTGACGAGGTCTCCGTCGCCATTGTCGGCCGACCAAATGTCGGCAAGTCCTCGCTCGTCAACCGGCTGCTGCGCGAGGAGCGGGTGCTGGTGAGTGAGATGCCGGGCACGACGCGCGACGCGATCGATACCGCGCTCACGTGGCATCGCCGCCATTTCCGCATTGTCGACACCGCGGGCATGCGGAGGCCGGGTCGGGTGGGGCGGGGCGGGAAGGTGGAGGTCGTCAGCGTGGCTGGTGCGAAGCGGGCGATTGCAGATGCCGATGTCGTGGCGCTCGTCATCGATGCGGAAAGCGGGGCGACCGAGCAGGACGCCGCGATCGGTGGAGAAGTCGATCGCGCCGGCCGCGGGATCCTCATCGTCGCCAATAAGTGGGACCTGGTGAAGCGCACCGGATCGGACAGCGCGCAGGTGTTCGACGAGGAACTTCGACATCGCATGAGGTTCCTGGACTATGCGCCGATTCTGCACGTGTCCGCGCTGACCGGCGAACGGGTTCCGAAAATCATGGAAACGATCGATACGATCGCCGCCACGCGACGTCAGCGGGTGCCGACGCCGGCACTCAACAAGTTCATCCAGGCGGTGACGACCGCCAATCCCCCCGTCAGCCCCAGTCGCCGGCACGTGCGCATCCTGTATGTCGCTCAAATAGGCGTCGCGCCGCCGTCCTTCGTGTTCTTCACGAACGTGGCGACGACGTTTCATTTTTCCTACGAGCGCTTCTTGGTCAACCAGCTGCGCGCGCATTTCGGATTCGTGGGGACGCCCATCCGGGTGCAGGTGCGGCGCCGAAACAAGTAGACGGTCCGCCTGAAGGCGGACCCCACGTGCTGCTTGCCAGGATCGTGCTGCTTGCTTGGATCGTGTTGCCTGTTTTTGTCGTGGCGTCCGGCTTCAGCCGGACTACTCACTCAGTCCGTGACGCAGCCCGTGCTGGCGCTGCTGACCAGACGAATGTACTTCGCCAAGGTGCCCCGCTCGGCCTTGAGCGGCGGCGCCCGCCACTCCTGACGCCGGCGCGCATATTCCTCGTCGGAGACCTCGGCCGCAATGAGATTGCGTTCAGCGTCGATCGTGACGCGATCGCCAGACCGAAGGAGCGCAATTGGTCCACCGTCCTGCGCCTCCGGCGTGATGTGCCCGACGAGGAACCCATGTGATCCGCCGGAGAATCGGCCGTCGGTCAGCAGCGCCACGTCGTGCCCGAGCCCCGCGCCCATGATGGCCGACGTGGGTGTGAGCATTTCCGGCATGCCGGGCCCGCCCTTCGGGCCTTCGTACCGGATGACGATGACGTCGCCCTTGGCGATGTGTTTCTGCTCGAGGGCCGCGAGCATGTCTTCCTCGGAATCGAACACTCGCGCAGGACCTGAGAACCGAACGCCTTCCTTGCCCGTGATCTTCGCGACAGCTCCGCCTGGCGCGAGATTGCCCTTGAGAATCTGGATGTGTCCGGTGGCCTTGATGGGATTCTTCAGCGGGTGGACGATCTGCTGGCCTGGCGTAAGGCCGAGAAGATCTTTCAGGTTCTCTCGCACGGTCTTTGACGTCACGGTCATGCAGTCGCCGTTGATGAGTCCCGCCTCGAGCAGCAGCTTCATCACCGCCGGGATTCCGCCGACCTGATGCAGGTCTTCCATCACGTACTGGCCGCTCGGTTTGAAGTCCGCCAGCATTGGCACACGGTCGCTCACCTTCTGAAAATCGTCGATCGTCAGCGGGACGTCCACTTCGTGCGCCATCGCGAGCAGGTGCAGCACGGCATTGGTCGATCCGCCGAGGATTGTCACCATCACCATGGCGTTGTCGAAAGCCGCCCGCGTCATGATGTCGCGCGGTTTCAGATCGATCTCGAGCATTCTGCGAACCGCCAGACCGGCGTGCAGGCATTCCTGGAGTTTCTGCGGATCCTCAGCCGGCGTAGAGGAGCTGTACGGCAGGCTCATCCCGAGCGCCTCGATGGCCGACGCCATCGTGTTGGCGGTGTACATGCCGCCGCACGCGCCGGCGCCCGGACACGAGTGGCGAACGATCTCTCGCCGCTGCGACTCGTTGATGGCCCCGGCGAGAAACTGGCCGTAGCTCTGGAATGCGGACACGACGTCGAGCTTCTGGTTGTTGTCGCCGTGGCCGGCGCGAATCGTGCCGCCGTAGACCATCAACGAGGGCCGGTTCAGCCGGCCCATCGCCATCACGCAGCCCGGCATGTTCTTGTCGCAGCCGGGGAGCGAGATGTTCGCGTCGTACCACTGGCTCGACATCAGGGTCTCGATCGAATCGGCGATGAGGTCGCGCGATTGGAGCGAGAAGCTCATGCCGTCGGTGCCCATGGAGATGCCGTCGCTGACGCCGATGGTGTTGAATCGCATGCCAACCAGGCCGGCGGCGACGACTCCCTCCTTCACCTTCTCGGCGAGGGAGAGCAGATGCATATTGCAGGGATTGCCCTCGTACCAGACGCTCGAAATCCCGACCTGCGCCTTGCTCATGTCGGCGTCGGTCATGCCCGTGGCGTAGAGCATTGCCTGGGAGGCGCCCTGCGACTTGGGCTCCGTGACGTGTGAACTGAACTTATTGAGGCGGATCATGGTGTCTGCCTATTCTAGACGCACGCCTGTCGAGAGTTGACACCCAGGACAGGCCGGCGTAACTTCATGCTGGCCTAAGTTCTGCGCCACCCGCAGGACGTGGGGGACCCAGACCTTTGGGGCGCGCCGACGGACGACGTCGGGGGACACTTCCGAGTCCTAGCCCGTCAGCTAACCCCGCCGGCGTCATACGGAAGGCACGAGTGAGTTCTCCACCCGTTTTGCGTGACGGACGCGTCCGCGTCGTCGTTGCCACCACCGTTCTTCTCTCATTCATTTCCTTCTGGCGCGCGGCATCGATCGTTCTGGCCGACCTCGGGTCGACCGCCTTCTACGTCGGCGGCATCGTCGAGCAGGCCGTTGGCAAGGCCGCGCCGTGGTTCATCCTCGGCGTGATGATTTTCTCGTACGCGGTCCGCGCGCTGTACATCGAGAGCTCGACGATGTTCGTCCGCGGCGGCGTGTACCGCGTCGTCAAGGAAGCAATGGGCGGGACGCTGGCCAAGCTCTCAGTCTCGGCCCTGCTCTTCGACTATGTGTTGACCGGGCCTATCAGCGGCGTCTCGGCCGGCCTGTACATCGTAGGGCTCAGCAACGAGCTGCTGACGCGCGCCGGCCTCGGTATGCAGCTGCCGAGGGGATCGACCGCGGCGCTCATCGCCATCCTTATCACCGTGTACTTCTGGTGGCGCAACACCAAGGGTCTGCACGAATCGAGTGACGATGCCCTGCGAATCATGCAGGTGGCAACGGTCATGGTCGTCGTCCTGATTGCCTGGTGCAGCCTGACGCTCATCCGTAACGGCGGATCGCTGCCGCCGTCACCACTGCCGCGGAACCTTCAGTTTTCCGACGACGCCGTCGGGTGGCTGAAGGGCACGATCTGGCCAACATTCACCGCGATTGCCATCTTGATCGGCTTTGGTCATTCGATTCTCGCCATGAGCGGCGAGGAATCGCTCGCCCAGGTCTACCGCGAGATCGAGCACCCGAAGGTGAAGAACCTGCAGCGCGCCGGCCTGATCATCTTTGTCTACAGCCTGTTATTCACCGCGCTCGTGAGCTTCTTCGCGACGGCCATCATTCCCGATTCGGTTCGACCTCGCTACTACGACAATCTGATCTCCGGGCTGGCGATGAACCTGGTTGGGCCGGTCTCGGTGCGTCTGGTCTTTCAGGGGTTCGTCGTGGTCGTCGGTTTCCTGATGCTGGCTGGCGCGGTCAACACGTCGGTCGTCGGTTCGAACGGTGTCCTCAACCGCGTCTCTGAGGACGGCGTGCTGACCGACTGGTTCCGCAAGCCCCACCATCGGTTCGGCACGACGTATCGCCTGATCAATCTGATTGCGCTGCTGCAGATTGTCACGATTCTCGTGAGCCGCGGCGACGTGATCCTGCTCGGCGAAGCGTACGCGTTCGGTGTGGTCTGGAGCTTTGCGTTCAACGCCTTGTCGGTGCTCGTGCTGCGCTACAAGCGTCCGGATATCCCGCGCGGCTGGCGGGTGCCAGGCAATCCGCGCATCGGCGGCCGGGAGGTGCCGATCGGGCTGATCGTGATCGCTGCGAGTCTGTTCGGTGCGGCGCTGATCAACCTGTTTACGAAGGAGATGGCGACGATTGCCGGTCTGGCATTCACGGGCGCCTTCTTCGTGACGTTCATCGTTTCGGAACGGATCACGGCCAGGCAACGGGCCGCCGCCGGATCGCGGCTCGATCAATTCCAGTTGACGGCCAAGTCGGAGGTGGATGTCGATGCCCTCCACGCCAGGCCCGGCGTGGCGCTCGTGCCCGTGCGCGACTACAACACGCTCGCGCAGCTCGACTGGGCGGTCGCCCACACGCCGGCGGATCGCGACGTTGTCGTCCTCACCGTCCGGCTCCTTCGCGGCCCCGACGGCGGCGCGTATGAGCTGACGGCGGACGAGCTGTTCAGCGACTACGAGCAGCAGCTCTTCACACGCGTCGTGGCGATCGCGGAACGTCATGGCCGCAACGTCAAGCTGCTCGTGCTGCCGGCAACGAACATCTTTGACGCGATCGCGCAGAGCGCGGTCCGGTTGCAGGCGAGTGAGATCGTGGCGGGGGGGTCGGAGGCCCTTTCGGCGCTCACCCAGTCGCAGCTGATGGGCGAGGCATGGGATCGGACGCCGCACGACCGCGGGCTCGCCCCGCAGTTCATCCTCCACTGGGCCGACGGTCGGGTCATGCGATTCTCGCTCGGGGCGCACAGCCCCTCGCTGACCGCCGACGATATCGAGCGGATTCATCGGGTGTGGGCGGAGGTGGTCAAGACGGTGGGACCGGAGGTTCATCACCGCGACGTCGTGATCGCGTCCCTGGAGAGCTTCGAAGAAGAGCTTGCGGGGCATCGGGACCGAGCGATCGCCCGGTTTCGGCGCCAGACGGACGTTCAGTCCTCGTCCTCGAAAGGCACAGTGTAGAGCCCCCCGACGCCCCCCCCGCCAAAACCGTCCCAATCTGGCAATAAATTCCTAAGGATGTTGCTGGATCCTGCCGTAGACTCTCTCCCGTCGCATTGACGCTGAAATCCGACACTTGTGAACTTACTCGCTCTCGGCGCGACGGCTGTACTTTCCATTGAGGTGAGACGATGAACCAGGCTGACACTGCATGGATGTTGATTTCGACCGCCCTGGTGTTACTGATGACGCCAGCTCTCGCGTTCTTCTACGGAGGGCTGGTTCGTTCGAAGAACGCACTCAACACGATGATGATGAGTTTTATCTCCCTGGGTTTCGTTGGCGTGGTCTGGGCCGTCATCGGGTACTCGCTGGCATTCGCACCTGGCAATAACGTTATCGGCGACACTTCGCGGCTGTTCCTGAGGGGCGTTGGACTCGAACCGCAAGGCACGATTCCTCACTATCTGTTCATGTGCTATCAGGGCACGTTTGCCATCATCACCGCGGCCCTCATCTCTGGCGCGATCGTCGAGCGCATGCGCTTTTCAGCCTACGTGGCGTTCATCACGTTGTGGGCCGTGTTTGTGTACAGCCCCGTCGCGCATTGGGTCTGGGGCGGTGGATGGCTGGCCGACATGGGCGCCCTGGACTTCGCGGGTGGGACCGTGGTCCATGTGAACGCGGGCGTGGCGGCCCTCGTGGCGGCCGTCTGCGTGGGAAAGCGGAGTGATTACCGCACTTCCGCACTGGCACCGCACAGCGTGCCCTTCGTACTGCTTGGTGCGGGCCTGCTATGGTTCGGCTGGTTCGGGTTCAACGCCGGCAGCGCCCTCACCGCCAGTGCCTCAGCTGGCCTGGCGTTCACGACCACGTTCCTGGCGCCCATGGGCACGCTGGTCGTCTGGACACTCCTCGACTACGTGCGGTCTGGAAGGCCCACGGCGGTCGGTGCCGCCACGGGCATCGTCGTCGGGCTCGTCGCCATCACGCCCGCTGCCGGGTATGTCGGCCCCATGAGCGCCATCGCCCTCGGGGCGATTGCGGCCGTTCCCAGTTACTTCGCTCTCCAGTGGCGAGCGCAGACCTCACTCGACGATTCGCTCGATGTCGTCGCTGCCCATGGGGTCGGCGGCACCGTAGGCGCGTTGCTGACCGGCGTGTTCGCGCAGAAGGCGCTCAACGGCGTGGCCGACGGGGCGCTGTTCGGCAATCCGGCACAGCTGGGGATTCAGGCCGCGGCCGTGGGCGCAGCGATTGTCTACAGCGGCGTCGTCAGCTTCATTCTCCTGAAGGCCATCGGGCTGGTCATTCCGCTGCGGGTCGAGGTCCCAGACGAATCGACCGGTCTCGACGTCACGCAACACGGAGAAGAAGCGTACGTGCACGGCGGCGGATCGACGATGCACGTCTGATAGCGTCCGCGGTTCGCGACAATTGACCAGCGTTGCTGACGTCGAGTAGCCTCACGTGCTGTGCGCAAGATCATCGCGATCGGCCGTGTGGCTGCCTCGGTCGGCGCGGTGGTGCTCATCACGTTCTTGTATTCAGAGGCGATCGGCGTCAACCCGACAACGGTCGCGCTCTCCTATCTGGTCGCCATCCTGCTCATCGCCACGACGTGGGGCATTGTCGAGTCGACCACTGCGTCAGTTCTCGCCGTTCTATGCTTCAACTTCTTCTTTCTGCCGCCGGCGGGAACGTTCACCATCGCCGATCCGCAGAATTGGGTGGCCTTTGTCGCCTTTCTGGTGACCGCTATCGTTGCCAGTCAGCTTTCGAGCCGGGCGCGACGGCGGGAAATCGACGCCGCCGGCCGGCAGCGCGACCTGGAGCGTCTTTACGCCCTTAGTCGATCGCTTCTGCTCTCGGAGGGGAGCGCATCCGTCTCGGGAGCGATTGCACGGCATATCGCCGAAACCTTCGAGTTGCCAGGGGTCGGGCTGTACGATCAACGGGCGGACATCGTGTCGTGGGCCGGTTCGACGGAGTGGCCGGCAGCCGAGATGAAGCTGCGGGAGGTCGCGAGGCGCGCAACGGCGCTGCGCGATCCGTCTGGGATTGTCGTGACTGCGATTCAGCTCGGGGGCGCGCCTATTGGCAGCCTGGCGCTCATGGATGTCGGGCTGAGCGACACCGTGTTGCAGTCGATTGCGAACCTGGCGGCCATTGGGCTCGAACGGGCACGCTCGCAGGACGCCACGGCGCGTGCCGAAGCGGCGCAACAGAGCAGTGATTTGCGGGCGACGGTTCTGGATGCTCTGGCGCATGAATTCAAGACACCATTGACGTCGATGAAGGCCGCCGCGAGTGATCTGCTCACCAGTGTCTCCACCAGCCCTCGCGATCGTGAGCTGGTTGCCATCATCGACGAAGATCTGGATCGATTTCAGTCGCTCGTGACCGATGCCGTTCAGATGCTACGGATCGATGCCGGCACCTTCACGGTTCATCGGGATCGGCACAGACTCTCGGATGTCGTCTCCGTAACCGTGCAGAAGTTCGAGAGGCGTCTCGACGGTCACCGTCTTCTCCAGGAAGTGCCTGAGGCCTTGATGGTCGACGCCGATCGCGAGTTACTCGGGCTGGCGCTTCGACAGTTGATCGACAATGCGCTGAAGTACTCACCTTCCACGTCGACAGTCGAGATTCACGCGCAGGGCAACGGAACGGTGGATGTCACGGTCCGCAATTCCGGTTCGACCATTCCAGAGCGCGAGCAGCCTCGGGTTGTTGAGCGATTCTACCGGGGCGCACAGGCCCGCCATATTCCCGGAACCGGAATGGGCCTCACCATCGTCCAGCAGATCGCGAGGGCGCATGGGGGCGCGCTGACGATCTCGAGTTCGCCCGATGCCGGAACGGCCTTCACGCTGTCTCTTCCGCGCGGAGGCCCGGCCTCGTGAGCGTCGGCCGGATCCTCGTGGTTGATGATGATCCGCAGATTCGGCGGGTGATGCGCGTGACGCTGACGGGCCAAGGCTACGAGGTTGACGATGCCAAGAATGGCGAGGGAGCTCTGGAGAAGCTTCGCGCCGATCGGTTCGATCTCATCCTGCTCGACATGAACATGCCCGGCATGGACGGGCTGGAGACGTGCCGGGCGATTCGCGCGCAGTCCGAGATCGCCATCATCATGCTGACGGTTCGAGACAGCGAATCCGACAAGGTGGACGCGCTTGACGCCGGCGCTGATGACTACGTGACGAAACCATACAACGCGCCGGAGCTTCTGGCCCGGATCCGGGCCGGGTTGCGGCGGACGCCGTGGACGCATGGGCCGAGTGGACGCCTGACGCTCGGTTCCATCGAGGTGGATTTCGATACCCGCCAGGTGACCACCCGTGGCCGCAACGTGCATCTCACCCCCAAGGAGTTCGAGCTCCTTCGGTACTTCGTCGCACATCCAAACAAAGTGCTCCCGCACCGCGAGCTCCTGCAGGCAGTGTGGGGCCCAGACTACGGCGATCAGGTGGACTACCTCCGGGTCTTCGTGAACCAACTGCGCAAAAAGATCGAGGCGAAGCCTTCGAGCCCGATGTATCTCCTCACCGAGCCGTGGGTCGGCTACCGCCTCCAGCTGCCACCCGAGCCGCGGTGACGCGCCAGTCGATTGGGGAATTCTCCACCGCTGAGTGGGAATTTCCAGTGAATGTCCAGCGTCGGAAATCCTAATAGCCGCCTAATGACTTCCTAAGGCCCCGCCTCCTACAGTGGAAGGGTTGGTGAGGTCGTCATGAAACAAACCATCCAGTTCGTCTCCACGGCTGCGAAAGCGCCAGGCAGTTCCCTTCCGGCATTCACGGGCCCGGCGATTCGCACAGACGCGGTCCACGTGGTCTTTACGTCCATCGAAGATACGCTAGCGGCCGTCCGAGCCGCGGGGGACTTCGCGAAGGCGCTCGACGTTCCGGTGGAACTCATCCATTTTCGGGCCATTTCCTACGCGCTGTCGATGGATGAGCCCTGTGGCATGTCACCAGTCGAAACCGAGACGTTCCTGGCGCGTCTTCGAGCCGAGGGCCTCGACGTCCGTGTCCGCGTGTGCTTGTGCCGGGACGAGCGCCGAGCCACCCAGGTGGCGTTCAAGCGGCATTCGTTGATCGTCGTTGGGGGCCGCCGCAGTTGGTGGCCGACCTCGGCTCAGCGGGTGCGTCGGATGCTCGAAAGGGCCGGACATTTCGTGGTCTTCGTCGACCCGGTCGAATACAGGGGGCATGGCCCCCTTCGTGCTCCTGACGCGTCGACTTGCCCCGAGATCCAGGAAGCCAGAGCGGAAGCGCCGCGAGTGGCGCAAAAGGAGAGATCTCATGCTTGACGCGCTTTATCTCGTGATCGGAGTCGTTGGATTCCTGGCGCTCTGGGGCATCACGAAGGCCTGCGACCGGGTCTAGGAGACTGACATGTTCGATTACATCGTGTCCGGCATCGTGGCGGTGTTCCTCCTCGTATACCTCGGGTGGGCGATGTTCCAGCCCGAGAAGTTCTGAGGCTTGTCATGACCAGCATTGGCGTTCTCCAGATTCTCGTGTTCTTCGGCCTGATCCTGCTTGTGACCAAGCCGGTCGGGTTGTTCATGTCGCGGCTGTTCCAGGGCGAGCGCACGTTCCTGCACCCGGTCCTTCGATGGCTGGAAGTGCTCGTCTACAAGGTCTGCGGCGTCCGCGAGGATGAGGAGCAGCGGTGGACGCAATACGCCGCGTCGCTGCTTTCCTTCAGCGTCTTCTCGTTCCTGTTCGTGTATGCCTTTCAGCGGCTCCAGGGGTTCCTCCCGCTGAATCCACAAGGGTTCGGTGCGAGCCAGGTGAGTCCTGATGTGTCGTTCAACACGGCCATCAGCTTCATGAGCAACACGAACTGGCAGGCGTACAGCGGCGAGTCGGCGATGAGCTATCTCGTGCAGATGGCGGCGTTGGCCGTGCAGAACTTCGTGTCGGCCGCGGCCGGGATCTCTGTGGCGATTGCCTTGGTCCGCGGCTTTGCCCGTCACGAGACCGACAAGCTCGGGAACTTCTGGGTCGATATGACTCGTGCGACGTTATACGTCCTGATTCCGCTGTCGATCGTCGCGGCCCTCGTCCTGGTGTCGCAGGGCGCCATCCAGAACTTCCATCCCTACACGGTCGCCTCTACGGTCGAAGGCGCGACGCAGACCATCGCCCAGGGCCCCGTTGCTTCCCAGGAAGCGATCAAGCAACTGGGGACCAATGGCGGCGGTTTCTTCAACGCGAACTCGGCACACCCCTTCGAAAGCCCGACGCCATTTACGAACCTGGTTCAGATCTTCCTGGTTTTCGTTCTCGGCGCCGGCCTGACCTACACCTTCGGCCACATGGTCAAGGACACCAGGCAAGGCTGGGCCATCTTCTGGGCGATGGCCGTGATGTTCCTGCTGGGCGTGTTCGTTGCGTATCCCATGGAACAGGCCGGCAATCCGATGATCGCGAAGCTGGGCGTGGAGAGCGCCGCGACTGCCACACAGTCGGGCGGCAACATGGAGGGCAAGGAGACGCGGTTCGGGATTTCGGCGACGGCGTTGTTCGCCACCGTCACCACGGACGCGAGCTGTGGTGCCATCAACGGCTGGCACGACAGCCTGACGCCAATCGGCGGCCTGGTGCCGATGTTCAACATGCAGACCGATGAAGTGATCTTTGGGGGCGTTGGAGCCGGCCTCTACGGCATGCTCATGTACGCCATCGTCGGGGTGTTCATCGCCGGCCTGATGGTCGGCCGGACGCCGGAGTACATCGGGAAGAAGATCCAGAGGAAGGAAGTGACGATGGCGCTGCTCGCCATCCTCGCCACGTCGTTCCTGATTCTGGTGTTCGCCGGAATCACTACGGTGATCCCGTTTGCCAAAGGCGGCTACTGGAACCCGGCAGGACCGGCGATCGCCAATCTCAACAACGCCGGCCCCCACGGCTTGAGCGAGGTCCTGTACGCCTACACGAGTGCGTCGGAGAACAACGGCAGCGCGTTTGGCGGCATCACCGTCAACACGCCGTGGTACGACCTGACGCTCGGCCTCTGCATGCTCTTCGGGCGGTTCCTGTTCATCATCCCGGCGCTGGCGATTGCCGGCAGCCTTGCCAGCAAGAAGGCCGTCCCGACGTCGTCTGGCACGTTGCCGACACACGGCGCACTGTTTGTCGGCCTGCTCGTGGCGACGGTGATTGTGGTCGGCGCGCTGACGTTCTTCCCGGCGCTGGCGCTTGGTCCGATCGTCGAGCATTTCCTGATGCACCAGGGCAGGCTCTTCTCGACGCTGTTCGTGTCGTTCCCGACTTGGAGTTAATCGATGGCCACCATCACCGCTGCACCCGTGTCTCCGGCGCCCTTGGCGCCGACGCCCGCGGACGAGACGATGCTCATCCCGAAGAAGCTCGTCCGGGCGCGCCCGCTGTTTGACCCGGAGATTCTTCGCCGTGCGTTGAAGGAATCGGTCCTGAAGCTGAATCCGGTGACGCTGATGAAGAATCCGGTCATCTTCGTCGTCGAAGTCGGCGCCGCGCTCGTGCTGGTGTTCCTGATTCGCGATATCGCGACGGGGGCCCCAGGGATCGGATTCGAGCTGCAGATCGATATCTGGCTCTGGTTTACGGTGCTGTTTGCGACCTTTGCCGAGGCGATGGCCGAAGCTCGTGGAAAAGCCCAGGCCGAGTCGCTGCGCAAGACGAGGACGGACACCATCGCAAATCGGCTGGCCGAGGGTGGCCGGCTCGAAAAGGTGTCCTCGTCGAAGCTGCGGGCCGGTGACGTCGTGGCGTGCAGCGCAGGGGAAGTGATACCCGGAGACGGTGAGGTCATCGACGGGATTGCGACGGTCGACGAGTCGGTGATCACCGGGGAAAGCGCGCCGGTCATCCGCGAATCGGGCGGCGATCGGAGTGCGGTGACCGGAGGCACGCGGGTGCTCTCCGATCACATCAAGATCAAGATCACCTCGAATCCTGGCGAAACGTTCCTGGATCGGATGATCGCGCTCGTCGAGGGGGCAGAACGGCAGAAGACGCCGAACGAAATTGCGTTGAACATCATGATCGCCGGTCTGACGATCATCTTTCTCTTTGCCGTGGCGACGCTCGTGCCGTTTGCCATCTACAGCGTCAACTCGGCGGGCGCCGGCGTCGCGCCGACGATTGCGGTCTATGCGGCCTTGTTGGTCTGCCTGATCCCGACGACGATCGGCGGCTTGCTCTCGGCCATCGGCATCGCCGGCATGGACCGTGTGATGCAGCACAACGTCCTGGCCATGAGCGGCAAGGCGGTCGAAGCGGCTGGCGACGTGAACACGCTGCTCCTGGATAAGACCGGCACCATCACGCTCGGCAGTCGCCAGGCCGTGGCATTTCTGACGGCGAACGGCGTCACGGAAGGCGAGATCGCCGATGCGGCTCAGCTGTCCAGCCTCGCCGACGAGACACCGGAAGGGCGGTCGATCGTCGTCCTGGCGAAAGAGAAGTATGGCTTGCGCGGCCGTGATGTGGCCGCCCACAACGCGAAGTTCATCCCCTTCTCGGCCTTTACGAAGATGAGCGGCGTGGACATCGAGGGACGGCAGCTGAGGAAGGGCGCGACCGACGCGGTCGTGAAGTTCGTCAAGGATCAAGGCGGGCGAATCCCATCGGAAGTGACGGAGCTCTCCGACAAGATTGCGCGAACCGGTGGCACGCCGCTCGCCGTGGCCGATGGCTCGAAGCTGCTCGGCATTATTCACCTCAAGGACATCGTCAAGGTGGGGATGAAGGAGCGCATCGCGCAGCTCCGGGCCATGGGCATTCGCTCGGTGATGGTTACAGGCGACAACCCGCTGACGGCAGCGGCCATTGCCTCGGAGGCAGGCGTGGACGATTTCATCGCGCAGGCCACGCCGAAGGACAAGCTCGAGTACATCAAGAAAGAGCAGGCGGGGGGCCGCATGATTGCGATGACGGGCGACGGCACCAACGACGCACCGGCGCTGGCGCAGGCCGACGTGGGCCTCGCCATGAACACCGGGACGACCGCCGCCCGAGAGGCCGGCAACATGGTGGACCTCGACAGCAACCCGACCAAACTGATCGAGGTGGTCGCCATCGGCAAACAGCTGCTCATCACGCGCGGCGCGTTGACGACGTTCTCGCTCATGAACGACGTCTCGAAGTATTTCGCGATTATTCCCGCGATGTTCATGGCCACGTATCCGGCCCTGAACAACCTCAACATCATGTTCCTTCGCACGCCCGAAAGCGCCGTGCTCTCGGCGGTGATCTTCAACGCCCTGATCATCGTCGCGCTCGTGCCGCTCTCGCTGCGGGGGGTCGGATATCGGCCGCAGAGCGCGGCGCAGATGCTGCGTCGCAACTTGCTGATTTATGGGATCGGCGGCCTGGTGGCTCCCTTCCCGTGCATCTGGGCGATCGATCGAATCCTTGGCCTGCTGCGCCTGGCCTGACGCCGCCTGATTCGTGGGGTCCGGCTTCAGCCGGACCTGTGAGGGAGAACTGACATGTTCAAAGAACTCAAACCCGCATTCATGATGATGGTGGTCATGACGATTCTGACCGGCCTGATCTATCCGGCCGTCATCACCGGGATTGCCCAGGTGCTCTTTCCCAGTCAGGCCAATGGCAGCTTGATTGTGCAGGACGGGAAGGTGATCGGATCTCGCCTCATCGGGCAGAGTTTCACCAAGCCTGAGTACTTCCAGCCACGGCCGTCGGCGGCCGGCGGCGGCTACGATCCGACCGCCAGCGCGGGGTCGAATCTGGGGCCGACGAGCGCGAAGTTCATCAACGGGACCACCAAGAAGGACGACAAGGGCAACGACGTGGCCGATTTCCTGGGCATCAAAGCCCGCATCGTGCACTACTGCCTCGACAACGAGATTGCCTACGACTCTTCGGTGCCGCTCGACACGTTCAGGGACGCCCAGGGCAATCTCGACGACGCGAAGCTGATTACGGCCTTTGGCGACGAGAAAGCCCCGTTGGTGTTCACGCCGAAGGCGCCGATCCCGGCCGATGCGGTGATGGCCTCCGCGTCGGGCCTCGACCCGCACATCAGTCCGGCGAACGCCCTGGTGCAAGTCACCCGTGTGGCGAAGGCTCGCGGCGTGTCGGTCGAGCAACTGCAGGCGTTGCTTGCGCAGCACACTGCGGGGCGCTCGCTCGGTTTCCTCGGGGAACCGGCCGTGAACGTACTAGAGCTCAATCTGGCACTGGACGAACAGTTTCCGCCCAAGTGACAGCCTACAATCTCCAGGATGAGACCTGAGGACGAGGGCAGTCGATCGGCCCACCGCGACCCGGAAGCGTTGCTCCGGCAGATTGAGGCGGCCGAACGTGCCGAGCACCGTGGGCAGCTGAAGATCTTTCTTGGCTACGCCTCGGGAGTGGGCAAGTCGTTCCGGCTGTTCGACGAAGGCCGCCGTCGCCGCGAACGGGGCGAGGACGTCGTCGTCGCTGCCATGCAGCCGGATTCACCTCCGGAAGTCGAGCAGGTGATTCGCACGCTCGAGACCATTCCGACGAGAGATGTGGCAGGCGTGCCGGTCATCGACGTGCCCGCGGTTCTTGCGCGCCGTCCGCAGGTCTGCCTCGTCGACGGTGTCGCCTACGACAACCCTCCTGGCAGCCGTCATCCAAAACGGTATGAGGATGTCGAGGAGTTGATCGCGGCCGGCATCTCGGTGATGACCTCGATCAATCTGGAGTACATCGCCGAGCAGCAGGAGTTCGTGCGGAACGTCCTCGGGACGACGAAGACCGAGACGGTGCCGCAAGGGTTCATCAACCGGGCTGATGAAGTGGTGGTGGTCGACGCCCCGCCAGAGACGAACGCGGCGATCGAGGCCCAGTTGCTCTCGCAGCTTCGACAGCGAGCCCTTCTGCTCACGGCCGACGTCGTGGACAATCAGCTCGAAGAGTACCTTCGTCTGCATGGTCTCCAGTCCTCGTGGGGAACGCAGGAACGGATTCTCGTGTGCATGACGCCGAGGGCGAACGCCTCCAGGATGCTCGCCAGCGGGCGACGGAACGCTGACCGGTTCCACGGTGAGCTCTTCGCCATCTATGTGACGCAGGAGAACCTCACGCCGGAGGATCGCATGGTGCTCGAGCGGAATGTCACGCTCGCACGTGCGCAGCAGGCCCACGTGGAAACCCTCGAAGGCAAGGACGCGATCAAGACAATTCTGAAATATGCGCAGGATCAGGGCATGACCCAGATCTTCGTGGGACACCACCTTCGTCGCTCCTGGCGAAGCCGCCTGGGTGGCACGCCCCTCGATCGGTTGATTCGCGACGCCGAAGGTATCGACGTGCGCGTGTTTCCCCAATGACGGCGAACGACGGACCTCGAAAGCGCGGCCGGCTCAAAGTGTTCCTGGGTTACGCGGCGGGTGTCGGCAAGACGTTCCAGATGCTGACCGAAGCGCAGGAGCTGAAACAGAAGGGTGTTGACGTCGTGATCGGGTACTTCGAGTCTCACGGCCGGAAAGAGACCATCGCCCTCAGCGAGGACCTCGAGGCCGTTCCAAGATGCGTGATTGAGTACCGGGGTTCCCGGTTCGAGGAGATGGACGCCGACGCGGTTCTGCGTCGCTGCCCTCAGGTAGCCGTCGTTGACGAGTTCCCACACACCAATGTGCCGGGATCGCCGAGGCTCAAGCGCTGGGAAGACGTGCACGTGCTGCTCGATGCCGGCATCGACGTGCTGACAACGATGAACGTGCAGCATCTGGAGAGTCTGAACGACCAGATCTGGCAGAGCACAGGCGTGCGAGTGCGTGAAACGATCCCGGACTGGGTGCTGAAGCAGGCCGACGAGGTCGTGATGGTCGACGTCACGCCACGTGCGTTGTTGAACAGGCTCGCGCGTGGCGTGATCTATGCGCCCGAGCGCGCCCAGGCGGCCCTGCAGAACTTCTTCAAGGAGTCGACCCTCGTCGCCCTTCGCGAGCTGGCCATGCGGCAGGCGGCGTATGCGATCGAGAGCCGGTTGCCCGGCGACGAGGAGGCGCCCGCCTCCGGCGCGACGCCGGCGGAGGACTCGCAGGGGCGGGATCGCCTGTTGCTGCTCGTGGGACCCGATCCGTCGAGTGCCGCGCTCATCCGCCGAGGGCGGCGCGTGGCCGACTATCTCAAGGCCGATTGCCTCGCGGTGTACGTCACCAAGGCGGCGGATCTTCGAGACTTGAGCGCCGCCGAACGCGAGAGCCTGGAACGACACCTCAACTTCGCCCGCGGCCTGCAGATCGAGACGCGGGTCCTGCAAGGAGCCGACACTGCCGACACGATGGTGAATTTCGCGCGCATGAATGGCGTCACGCAGATTCTTGTGGCACGCGAGAAGCCGTCGGCGCTGCGCGCGTGGTTCGCCGCGGCGTCGGTGCAACGGATCGTGAATCTGGCGCGCGACATGCAAGTGACCGTGGTGGCCGATCGCTCGATTCGGCATGTCGCATGACCCCACGGCGTGTCCGCTTTATCGTCGTTCTGTGCGTGGCGGGCCTTGCGTCCTTCTATGCCGGCACGCATGTCTTCGAGACGCGGCCGGCGCCGCCGAGACACCCGCTCACGGGCCGCCAGATCGCGGGCATCGCGACCGACGCGAACTGGCTCGATCGTGTGACGCGCGAGCGTGAGGAGGCGCCTGACCAGGCGCTGCAACTCATCGGCATTCAGGCTGGAATGGTCGTCGCTGACGTCGGCGCCGGCAGCGGTTACATGACGCTGCGGATCGCCCGGCTCGTGGGGCCGGCTGGAAAGGTGTACGCAAACGACCTGCAGCCGGCGATGCTTCAGATCATCGGGCGCAAGGCGCAGAGCGAGCATCTGGCGAACATCGAGGTTATTCAAGGCACCGAGACCGACGCGCGTCTGCCGGACAACGCCGTCGATCTCGCAATCCTCGTCGACGTCTATCATGAAATGTGGCATCCGCAGGAGATGCTCCAGAGCCTGCGCCGGTCGCTCAAAGCCGCCGGGCAGTTGGTCTTGGTGGAGTACCGCAAGGAGGAGTCGGGCATCCCGATTGCCGTCACGCACCGGATGAGCGTGGCCGAGGCGCGAACGGAAGTTGAGGCGGAAGGGTTCCGGTTCGATCGCCTTGTTCCAGGGCTACCGCGCCAGCACATCATCGTGTTTCGAAAACCCGCCTGAGGGCGACTGGGGCCAATCCGATGCGCTATACTGCCCGTGCCGCTTCACGGCGCCGATGGCTGAGATAACCGCAGAGATTGAGATTCCGAGGCGGGCCTTGTTCAAGACGGCCGAGGTCTGTGAAATTCTCAAGGTGCAGCCGTACGTGCTGCGCTCGTGGGAGGCTGAGTTCCCGGAGATCGGCCTCGCGAAGACTGCCGGCGGGCCTCGCGTCTATCGGCGGGCGGACGTCGAACAGGTCGCCAGGCTCAGGCATTTGCTCCTCGTCGAGGGGCTGACGCTGGCCGGTGCCCGGCGTAAGCTTGAGGAGGACGCCGCGCCGGTCGGGGCCGATGCACCTGGAATTGACGAACTGCTCGGTCAGAATGCTCGCGAGCGGCTGACGGCGGTCAAGCGCGGACTTCGGTCGATTCTCGATCTGCTGGCCGGATCGACCGGCGGGATGGAGCATCGCGTGATGGCACTCGCCTCGGGATCGCGGGCGCAGCCCAGGAAGGCAAACCGCGCTCACCCGTCGCGCAGCAAGCCGGCACCTCGCGGGCGGCAGGGTTCATCGCGCAAACGAAGGTAACGAACGTGCGTGGCTGAGGTCGTGGCGTCCGGCTTCAGCTTGATGTTGTGTCGCAATCGATATCGGGATGTAGCGCAGCCTGGCTAGCGCACCTGACTGGGGGTCAGGGGGTCGCAGGTTCGAATCCTGTCATCCCGACCAACTTCCTCCGCTCTGTGGCACGGGAAATCTGATGGATTTCCTAAGCCAGACGGGGCATAATCCACAGACTTCCGGTAGCCATCACCCACTCGGTAAAAGGCGGGATCACGAGGATCAACGAGGACAATTTAATGAAGAAACTGCTTGTCGTTTTGTGCGCAGTCGCGGTGTGTTTCCCTCTGGGTCTCGCGGGACAGGACAAGGCACAGATCGAAAAGGCCTTGACGGGGCTCTTGGTGGAGTACACGCGGACGCTTCCGCTCGATGGCCTGCCGCTCAGCTTGATTCATCTCAACGACCGGACCATTCCGATCATCTTCCAGCCGCCCACCCTGTATTCCATGCGCTCGCGGGCGAAGGAAGCGACTTTGATCTACGTGCAGGGGTCGGCGACGCGAGGCCTCGAACTGGACACGACCAGGTTCACCCTCGGGCAGAACGGTCAGTCGACGCCAGGCACGGTCAGCAACATCAAGAATTTCATGAGGGGCAAGAACAAGCTCTCGTCGGGCGACCGTGTGGACGGCGTGCTGACATTTGCGAAACTGGTCGACCTGCAGAACACCTTCACCGTCGCCTACGACAAGGACCTGTCGGCGGAGTTCAAGTTCACGGCCAACGAAATCAAGGCGATGACGCCGGTCATCGTCCCCGACACTCCAGCGACTCCTGCACCGGCGACCGGGCGCCAATAGTCGCCGCGGCGACCCGCGCCTCTGCGTTACTGAATGACGACGTAGCGCCAGAGGCGCGCCGTTTCCTTGTCGCCGACGTACTTGCCGATTTCACGGTCGAACTGCTCTTTGTTCCTCCACGGGCGGTACTCCTTGAACTCGCGCACCATCCGCGGGCCGGCGCCGGGAATGCTGAGGATGTCCTCGTCGCTTGCCGTGTTCAGGTTGACGGGAATGAAGACGTACTGCTTCAGCCGGTCGGTTGCCGGCTGGCCGACGTACTTGCTGATTTCCCGGTCGAACTGAGCCCACGTCCTCCAGGGCCGGTACTCCGCGAACTCAATCGTCATGCGCTGGCCCGCGCCCGGGATGAGCAGTATCTCTTCGCGCGTGCCGGTATTGAGGTCGACGTGCACGAAGGCCTTGCCGTAGAACTCCGTCACCTGCTGTTGCGTGAGCTTCTGTTCGAGGAGAAACGCGTTCAGGCCGACCACGCTCATGAAGGGACGCTTGTCGATGAGCGCCTTGACGGTGGCGGGCGTCATGTGCGGCAGTGCCAGCAGATCCCTCTCGGCCGCGATGTTCGGATCGACGAGGCCTTTGCCGACCTGCGCGCCGGTCGGTGTAACGAGGCATGCCAGCGCGGCGAGCGCACCCAGGATTGTGACGAACACTCGGTAATTAGGCTTCATTCGTGTCTCTCCATCCATATGCCAGACCGAGCAGGCCCAGCTGAACCATGATGCCAGGCGCGAGCACCGGAGGCGCCTTGGCCCGCATGACCTTCTTGGACAACTCCCACCAGTTCAAGGTTGCGTCGATTTCGAGCTGAAACTCTGCGGCGCCGCGGAAATGCAGGCCGATCCCGACGGCGCCCGCGATCAGGAACGAAACCATCGTAACCCGGATCGCTCGTGCGCTGGCCGCATGACCGCGCCTCCCGTGCCAGGCGAGCACGGCAAGAGCCGACGAAATGAGCACGACGGGTACCAACTGCCACGAATCTTCGTAATGCTCGAGCAGGAGGAGCTCGACGCCCGTGCCGGTCAAGCCGAGCACCAGAATGCCCATCAGCCAACGGCGGAGCTGACGCGTCGTGTCTCGCACCATGGGAGTATACAAGTCAATCGCGCGGCGACGGAAGAACGGAGTAATTGGGCGGACCGTGACAGAATCTGTTTTAGGGGCAACCCATGCAGCCGGATGTTCTTCAGAAGTTGGAGCAGCGCCTCGGACGTGTGCACGCGAGGCAGCGACTCGGCGTCGAGGATGACCATGAGGCACAGGTCTTCGGCGGCGGGTTGAACTTCTTCCATCCCGAGAACTGGTACTCGGTGCATTTCCTCATCCAGAATGCCCTGAAGCTCTGTGGGCTGTATTGGCGCGGGCTGAGGAATGCTCAGCGCATCGACGTCCGACAGGTGTCCATCGCCCGCCCTGACGTTCCCCCGTTGTTTGACGGATTCACCGTCCTCCAGATTAGCGATCCGCACGTCGACATGAATACCGCTTCAATGCAGCGCTTGATCGAATTGCTGCCGCACATCACCTACGACGTGTGCGTGCTGACTGGGGATTACCGAGGACAGACATACGGTCCGCACGACGCGGCGCTCGACGGATTGGCCGAGGTGCGGCGCTGCCTCAAGCCGCCCGTATATGGGGTGCTCGGCAACCACGACACGATCCGCATGGTTCCCCGGCTCGAGGAGATGGGCATTCGCATGCTGCTCAACGAATCTGAGGCAATCACACGTGGCGATGAACGGATCTTTCTCGCCGGCATCGACGATGCCCACTACTACCGGGTCGACAATATCGAGAAGGCGGCGTCCTCGATTCCGCGGAATGAGTTCTCGATCCTGCTTTCACATACCCCGGAGATCTACCGTCAAGCGGCGCATGCCGATTTCCGTCTGCTCCTCAGCGGTCATACGCATGGCGGCCAGATATGCCTGCCAGGTTCGGTGCCCATCACCCTCGATTCGGCGCTTCCGAGGCGCCTGGGATCGGGGGCCTGGAAATACCACAACATGGATGGCTATACGTCCGTTGGGGTCGGATCGAGCATCGTGCCCGTCCGCTTCAATTGCCCGCCCGAGATCAGCCTCCATCAGTTGCGATACTTTCCGGCCCCGGTTCCGTCTCAGTAGGGTTGGTCGCGCACGTGCCAGGCATACAGCACGCGCGAGAGCAGCATTTCACCAATCACGAAGGCCCCCACAATCGCGGTGATATCGAGAACCGTCAACGGCAGCAGCAGACGGATCACGAGCAGCGGTAACAATGATTCCGGAATCTGATCCAGACCGGTCGCACGGCTGCTCGCAGGAAGTCTCATCCGGCGCTTCACGAAACTCGAGAACATGTCGCCGGCCATGGCGGCACCTCCGACGATCGCCCCAGTGCGCCATTCCAGATCGAGCAGAGGACTGCAGACGGCCGTTGCGAGAATGGCGAGCACGAGGCCGCGCACGGTTTTCGACGAACCGAGCAGCGGTTGACCGTCTCTCCATTTGAAGCCCCGGTCGATCGGATAGGCCAGGACATCACCGGCGAGCCTCTTCGCCAGGACGGGCGTGCCATTCGCAACGGCCAACAGGCAGAGCAACGTGACGATCGCGGACGGATGCACGCTCTGAGCGTAGCAGGGGTAACATCCATTCCGATGGACGATTCGCAGTGGACGGTCGGCCCCGAAAGCGCCGGCGGCCGCCTTGACAAGTTTCTGGCTGCTGCGGGTCGTCTCGAGACTCGCGGACGCGCCGTGGCGGCCATCGAGCGGGGTAAGATCTTCGTCAACGACGTCGAGGCGACAAAGGCCGACGCCGCCAGGCGCGTGGCCGAGGGTGACCGCGTTCGCGTGTGGATGGATCGCCCGGGCAGCGCCAGGCGCCGGACGTCGCCTCATCAGGCCGGCGACCTGGCGATTCTATACGAAGACGCCGACGTGATCGCCGTGAACAAGCCGCCGGGTCTGCTGACCGTGCCGCTCGAGCGCCGAGGCGAGGCGGGGCAGTCGGTCCTGGGACTCCTCAAGGAGTACTTCCGGACCGATCGGACGCACCGCCCGCTCGTCGTGCACCGCATCGACCGCGACACGTCTGGCGTCGTGCTGTTCGCCAAACACGCGGCGGCGCAGGCGCAGCTGAAGGAACAGTTTCTCCATCGAGAGCCGGAGCGGGCCTACCAGGCTATCGTCTACGGCCATCCGACCCCGGACGCGGGTACGTGGCGCGATCATCTCCTGTGGGATGATCGCGCGCTCATCCAGAAGAAGACTCACCCGCGCGATCCGCGCGGCAAAGAGGCGGTCAGCGAATACCGCACGCTCGATCGATACCGCGACGCCTCGCTCATCGAGGTGCGGCTGGTCACCGGCAAGCGGAATCAGATTCGGATCCAGGCAGGGCTGCGCAGCCACATGCTGGTGGGCGAGCGGCGTTATGTGTTCGGGGCAGAGCGGCAGCGCCCCATTCCGTTCCCCCGCCAGGCGCTTCACGCCGGCCGGCTCGCCCTGCGCCATCCCACGACCGGACGGCCCCTTGCGATCGAGGCGCCGATGCCCGACGACCTGGCGGGGCTCGTCAGCCGCCTGCGTCGCTCGGCCCGCCGTTGACTTGCGACGCCGAATCGTGATTGTCTGACCTCTTGTCTGTATGAACACAATCGAGACCGTTCGCGTCGGGCTGCTCGGCTTTGGCACCGTGGGGCAGTCGGTGGCCAGGATTCTGTGCGCGGGACACGTCTCGGGCGTGCAGCTGACCCACATTTTCAACCGTCTTGTCGCCAGTAAGCGCGTCGACTGGGTCCCTTCCACCGTCAAATGGACGGACCAGATTGACGAGGTGCTGCGGTCCGACGTCGACGTGGTCGTCGAGCTCGTCGGTGGGCTGCACCCGGCCTACGAGTGGGTGCGCGCCGCGCTCGCGGGCGGCAAGTCCGTGGTGACGGCGAACAAGCAGCTGATCGCGCATTACGGCGCAGAGCTGGGCGAGCTGGCCCGCGCGAGTGGCCGGCAGCTCCGTTTTGAAGCAGCCGTCGCCGGCGGCATCCCCGTGCTGCGAGCCCTGCAGGAAGGGCTGGCGGGCGATCGGCTGGTCGAGGTGCGGGGCATCTTGAACGGTACCTGCGCGTACATTCTGAGCCGCATGCAGTCCGCCGAGCTCCCGTTTGCCGAGGCGCTGGCCGAGGCGCAGGCCGCGGGCTATGCGGAGGCCGACCCGACCGAGGACGTCGACGGCGCCGACGCCGCGGCCAAGCTGGCCATCGTGGCCGCCGTCGGTCTCCGACGGCCCATCCGCGTGGCCGACATCGCCACCCAGTCCATCCGGCCGATTGATTTCGTCGATTTCCACTACGCGAAGGAAATCGACTGCACGATTCGCCAGATCGCCCGCGCGGCGGTCGAAGAGGACGGCCGCGTGTTCGCTGTTGTCGGACCGGCGCTCGTGCCGATTCACTCGAGCTTCGGCCAGGTCACCGGCAGTCAGAACATTGTGATGGTCCGTGGCGTGTTTGGAGGCGAGACCTGGTTCTCTGGATCGGGGGCCGGCGGCGCGCCGACGGCCGTGGCGGTGGTGTCCGATCTGCTCTCGATCGGCCGTCACGCCCTTCGGGACGGGGGGCCGCCCGCGATCGCGGTGTCGGAAGTATCAAGTGATTTCGTGGCGCCGCACTACGTCCGTTTCATGGTCGCCGATCGTCCGGGCATCCTGGCGGAAGTCTGCGCGGGCTTCGCACGCCACGGGATCAACATCGAGGCCGTCGTCCAGTTGCCTCGCTACCGCAAGGATCGGCTCCCATTTGTCGCCACGCTCGAGGTCTGCGCGGCCTCGGTGCTGGGCCGCGCGCTGGCCGACATCACGGGCCTCGATTTCCATGTCGAGCCGCCGCTGGCGCTGCCCATTCTCGCGTGACGGCCATGCCCGACCACGCTCCACACACGCAGATCGTCGAGGCCGAAGGCCACCTGATCGACTCCCAGCTGCTCAACGTCATCTTTGACACGGTCATCAAGTGGGACGCGTCGTTCGAGGTGCTGCAGTTCACCATTGGCCGGACCAACACGGAGCCGTCGGCTATCTCGATGCGGATCTCGGCGGAGAGCGACGAGGGGCTCCAGCGGGTGCTCGAGGAGCTGGTGCCGCTCGGCTGCCGGATCGCGCAGTCGGCGGACGCCCACGTCCGGCGCGCCGATCGTGACGGCTGCGTGGCCGACGACTTCTATTCCACGACGAACCTTCGGACGCACGTCCGGCACAACGGTCGCTGGCTCGAGGTCGAGGGGCAGCGGATGGACTCGGTGGTCGTCATCGAGAACGGCCGCGCCGTGTGCCGGAAGCTGCGGGACGTTCGCGCGGGCGACGCGGTCGTCTGCGGCGTGGAAGGGGTGAGAGCCGAGCCGGAGTTCCAGGAGCGCGACCGTCTCGGCTTCGCCTTCATGACCAACGAGATTTCCTCCGAGCGGCGGGTCGACGTTGCCGTCGCCCGGATCGCCGCGATCATGACGGACATCAAGCGCACCGGTGGCCGGATTGCGTTCGTCGCCGGCCCGGTGCTCGTGCACACCGGAGGCGCCGACGACTTCTGCGATCTGATCCGCGGCGGGTTTGTGGACCTCCTGCTGGCCGGCAACGCCCTGGCCGTCCACGACGTCGAGCGATCATTTTTCGGCACTTCACTCGGCGTCGACCTCGAGACGGGGAAGTCGATTCACGGCGGGCACCGGCACCATATGCGCGCCATCAACACGATCTGCCGGGCGGGCGGATTGCGACCGGCCGTGGAGAGCGGCGTGCTGACCTCGGGCATCATGTACGAATGCATTCGCCGCGACGTCCGGTACGTCCTGGCGGGCAGCATTCGCGACGACGGCCCGATTCCCGACACGGTCATGGACCTGCGCGAGGCGCAGGATCAATACGCGAAAGCGCTCGTCGACGTGAAGCTGGTCATCGTGCTGTCGTCGATGCTGCACGGCATCGGTGTTGGCAACATGCTGCCGTCCTGGGTGCGCATGGTGTGTGTCGACATCAATCCGGCCGTCGTCACGAAGCTGGCGGACCGGGGCTCGTCGCAGACGATCGGCCTGGTGACCGACGTAGGACTATTCCTACATCGCCTCGCCCAGCGACTTGGCGGGCTGCGATGAAAAAGGGCCGTGCTATCATCTCGGCGCGTTATGGCAACCTGCCCGAAGTGCATGGGGGCGTTGACGGAGAATCATCGGTGCCCGCGCGGCGCCTGGAGCCGGGTGGCCGCCGGGATTCCTGCCGTTCTCGCTGGTGTGGTGATTGCCGTCCTGTTCGTGTACGCGGTTGATGATCGCCCAACGGCCGCGCTCGTCCTGACGGCAGCCACCCTGGGAGCCGTTCTCGCCTCCGCCGTCCGCCAGGCTATCAAATTCTGAAATCTGCAATTTTCTAGTGCGTGCCGATCAGTGCAAGGAAGGTGTCGAGCACGTCGGGGTCGAACTGCGTGCCGCGCCCGCGCTTGAGTTCTGCCACGGCCACGGCCGAATCGATCTGCGCCCGGCCGTGCCGGTGCAGCGTCGCGGAGTCGTAGGCGTCGGCCACCGCGATGATGCGACTGGCCATCGGGATGGCCGCCCCGGCGACCTTGTGCGGATAGCCGTGGCCGTCGAACCATTCATGCGTTGCCGTGACGATGGGTACCAAATCACCCAGCGTGCGCGTGGAATTTAGAATCTCGGCGCCGATCTCCACGTGACGATGCATGATCGCCCATTCGCCTCGCGTGAGCGGTGAGGGCTTGGTGAGCAGGTCCGCGGGCATCGCCAGTTTACCGATGTCGTGAAACCGAGCCGCGGTTCTGAGCAGCCGCGAGGCCTCGGCTTCGATCGCCCACTCATGCGCCACCGCCTGCGCGTAGCGCGCGACGCGCTCGCCGTGCAGCATCACGTCCGGGATACGTTCGGTGGCCATCTCCTCGAGCAGGCTGATGTCGGCGGCCAAACCGGTCGGCCATCGAAGGCGCGAGCAAATCTCGTCGGTCCGTCGGCGGAGCTCGACCGAGAGCCCGGCGTGGCGGCGGAGGTCGTCTGGCTCCTCTTTCTGCTGCTGACGCGCCGAGGGCGCAAGTGCCATGCTCGGAGGCGGTAGCAAGCGGGCTGCCAGGCTCGGCGATGCCTCGGCGGCACGTGCCGCCAGCCGCGACCGAGCGGAGGGCGCCCCAGCCCTGCACACACCCGCACACTGCACCTGTCACACCCGCACACTCGGGCCGATAGGATGGTTGTACACGCCTGAGATCCGGCTACCGAGCGGGTACGGTTCTTGGACCATCGCGCCTGAAATCATGAGGTGATGCTGGTGCAGGATTCGGTTGCGACGTCGGTGGAATTGGCCTCTTCGACGGGGTACTGCCCGCACTGCGGGAGCGCTTCAGCACACATGCACAAACCTGCACTCGTCGCCCGTCCGCAGCTGCTCGTCGTCGACGACGAGGAGCCGGTGCTGAAGATCATCGAGCGACTGGCGGCCAAGGCCGGCTACGACGTCGTCACGTGCGCCAACGGATCGGAGGCGCTGCGGGCGCTCGCGCGCAAGCCGGCCGACCTCGCGATGGTCGACCTGCGAATGCCGGACGTCAACGGACTGGACCTCCTGCGCCAGATTCGCGTGTCGGTGCCCAGCTGCGCAGTGATCTTGATGACCGGCTTCGCCGCAGTCGACAGCGCGGTCGAAGCGATCAAGCTGGGTGCGCGCGAGTACCTGACCAAGCCGTTCGATTTCGACCGGCTGCGGCAAGTGCTCGGCGAGATTCGGGAAGAGCTGGAACGACGCGCCGACGTCGTCGCGCTCGAGGACGAAGTGGCGAGACGTCTCGAGTTCTGCGGGATGCTCGGGCGTAGCCCGTTGATGCAGGAAGTGTTCAGTCTCATTCAGCGCCTCGCCCCCCACGCCAAGCAGGTCCTGGTGACTGGCGAGACGGGGACGGGTAAGGAGCTGGCGGCGCGCGCGTTTCATCAGGTCGGGCCCCGCCGCACTCGGCCGTTTGTGACGATCAACTGTTCGGCCGTCGTCGACACGTTATTTGAGAGTGAGCTGTTCGGCCACGTGCGCGGCGCCTTCACCGGCGCAGTGGAGGCCAAGCAGGGTCTTTTCGAGGCCGCGCATGGCGGCACGCTGTTTCTCGACGAGGTCGGCGAACTGCCAATGTCGGTGCAGGCGAAGCTGTTGCGCGCGATTGACAATGGCGAAGTCCAGCGGGTTGGGTCGCTGCAGCCCAAACAGGTCGATGTGACCGTCATTGCCGCCACCAATCGCGATCTCCGCGCCGAAGTCGCAGCCGGCCGGTTCCGCGGCGATCTGTTCTATCGCCTCAACGTCGTGGAGGTGGCGCTGCCCCCGCTCCGGGAGCGTCGCGAAGACGTCCCGTATCTGACGGCGGCGTTCGTGCGCGAGTGTGCCCAGCGGATCCGGAAGCCGCTGACGGGCTTGACGCCCTCGGCCGAGCGGCTGATCCTGGCCGCGCGCTGGGATGGCAACGTCCGCGAACTCAAGAACGTGATCGAGCGGGCCTGTCTCCTCACCGACGGCAGTCTGATCTCGGAGCGCGAACTGGCCGGCGCATTCGGGCCGGAGCACGTGCCGGCCGCGGCGCACGGCCGGCACCTCGACGTGACGAGGTCGCGGGCTAACGACGTCGCGGTCCCGCTCCAGGAGGTCGAGCGCGAGCACATCGTCGACGTCCTTCAGCAGGTCAACGGCAATCGCATGGCCGCCGCCAGGATTCTTGGCATCAGCCGCCGGGCGCTCTACCGGCGCCTCGATCGCCATCACATTGCCGCGCCGCCCTCGCGCCAGAGTCCCCACAGGCTGCTGTCGTGATCGAGCCAGTAGCCCGTGCGAATAACGGACACCGCGCGCCGGTCGGGGCCGAGATCGATGGCCCCGACAATCGCCACGTGCTCGACGAACGCCTCAGGCGATCCGACAGGTTCGAGAGCATCGGACGGCTGGCGGGCGGCGTGGCGCACGACTTCAACAACCTTCTGACGGCGATCCTCGGCTACACGGACCTCCTTCTGAGCGATCGGGCCGAGGGCGATCCCGATCGCGCCGACCTGGAGGAAATCCAGAAGGCCGGCCGCCGCGCGGCCACGCTGACGCAGCAGCTGCTGGCGTTCAGTCGTAGACAGGTCCTGATGCCGGAGGACCTGGACCTAGGGAAGGCCGTGACGGGCTTTCGGGAGATGCTGACGCGGCTGGTTCGTGAAGACATTGCCTTGACCTGCGAATGTTCGGCAGTCCCGGCGGTGGTGCATGTCGATCCGGCGCAGCTCGAGCAGGTCATCGTCAATCTCGTGTTGCATGCGCGCGATGGGCTGCCGACCGGCGGCCACATCGGGATCGATGTGTCGCGTGTTCCTCCCGGCCACGTTGAGTTGCCCACCGAGGCCCCGACAACGACGGAGTACGTCCGGTTGCGGGTGAGTGACGATGGCGCCGACATTCCGCCCGAGGCCCAGCCGCATTTGTTCGAACCCTTCTTTGCCGCCAAAGAGCTTGGCCGGGGAACGGGTCTAGGCCTCGCATCGGCCTCCGGGATTGTGCGGCAAAGCGGCGGGATCATCACCGTGGACTGCCGCGTCGGCGCCGGTACCACGTTTAACATCTTCTTTCCCGCAGTGTCGGCGCTCCAGGCGCAGGCGGAGCGGCCAGTGGCCGCCGAACGAACGGGCGCAGACGAGACCATTCTGGTGGTTGAAGATGAAGATGCGGTCCGCACTCTTGTGGTGGCCGTCCTGGCACGACAGGGCTATCGCGTGCTCGAGGCGCCGACGCCGAAGGTGGCATGCGAGCTGTTCGACCGGCATGGCCCCGAAATCGACATGCTGTTGACCGACGTGGTGATGCCCGGCATGAATGGGCCGACCCTCGCGCAGCACCTGGTGTGCCAGCGGCCCGAACTGAAGGTGCTTTTCATATCCGGGTACGCCGAGCTGTCGGTGACGCTCGACGCCGGGAACCCGAATGTCAGCTTCCTGGGCAAGCCGTTCCAAGGCTCTGTGCTTTCGGCGCGGGTCCGCGAGGTTCTGAGCCGGCCGGGACGCGCCACCCGCCATCCATGAAGAAGACCGACCCGACTATCCGCCGCGCGTGTGCATTTCCAGATGCGGGTCCTTCCGCAAATCCCTGATCGGCACGACGCGCCGATCGCGCAGCGCGAGGCGATCTTCGGCGCCGCGATCGGTGCGCCCCCGCCAGTTCTCCGCGATCATCGCCGCGAGTACATCGGCCGACTCGCCACGGCGCAGCGGCCCGCGCAGATCGACGCCCAGCGCGGCGTAGAGACACAGGTACCACATGCCGTCGGCTGTCAGCCGGCTTCGATCGCAGCTTCGGCAGAACGGATCGGTTGTCGACGAGATGATGCCGAAGATGGTCCCGTCGGGAAGGGAAAAACGCTCGGCCGGGGCCGACGACGTCTCGGCGAGCGGCTCCGGGCGGCCGTAACGGCGGGTGAGAGTGTCGAGCATTTCGACGCGTGATACCACGTCGGCCTGCGACCAGCGAGTGGCGCCCCCGACGTCCATGTATTCGATGAACCGGACCTCGGCATTTGTCGATTTCCCGTACTCAATCAGATCGACGAGTTCGTCGTCGTTGACCCCACGGATGACAACGCTGTCGATCTTTAATGCGCGTGGGGCCCCACCCCCACGCGCCGAAGACCTCGCGCTCGAGCGTAGACTCTCGCGCTCGGGAGTCGCAGCGGCCCGGCTCACTCCACCGGCTGCCTTAATCCCTTCGAGCACTGCATCGAGTCGGTCGAACCGCGTTAGCTTTTCGAAGCGATCTGCGCGCAGCGTATCGAGACTGACCGTGACGCGTCCGAGCCCGGCCGCGGCGAGCGCGTCAATCTGATCGGCGAGGAGCACGCCGTTGGTGGTCAGCGCGAGGTCGGCCAATCCAGGCTTGGCAGCCAGCATCCGCACCAGATCCGGCAGGTCGCGGCGCATGAGCGGCTCGCCGCCTGTGAGCCGCACCTTGGTGACCCCGAGCCCGAGAAAGACGTCGACGAGCGCGATCGTCTCCTCGAATTGCAGCAGGTCCTCGCGCGGCAGCCAGGCGTAGTCGTCTTCCGGCATGCAATACGCGCAGCGCAGGTTGCAGCGGTCGGTGACCGAGAGCCGCAGGTTGCCGAGCGGCCGCGCGAAGCGGTCGACCAGGGGCATTGGACGATTATAGGTTGAGGACCGAGAGGCGGGAGCGCGAGTACGGCAGGAACGGGCTGGAGACGATCTGGCCCGCGAAACGATCGCTCCAACGTTCCGGCACCGGCCTGGCGCAGCTTGGACACCGGCCCGACGGCAGCCGGATCTCGAAGCGCCTGAGACGTCACCCAGTTCTGGATTTCAGAATGAAATACACTTCTCGGGAATCGCTCGAACCAATCTGAAATCTGCAATCTGAAATCTGCAATGTCTCGTCTCCCTCGCCCCGTCTGGCTTCTCGGCTGGGTGAGCCTTGCGACCGACGCGGCGACCGAGGCCATCTACCCGCTGCTGCCGTTCTTCCTAACGCGCGTGCTCGGAGCCGGCGTCGTTTCGCTCGGCGTCATCGAGGGCGCGGCCGAAGGGCTCAACAGCGTCCTCAAAATCTTTGCCGGGCGTCTGGCCGATCGCTCGCGCGCCAGGCGGCCGCTGGTGCTGGCCGGTTACGCCGTGTCGTCTATCGCACGGCCGTTTATCGCCATCACAACCGGCTGGACGCAGGTGCTGACGGTGAGGATGCTCGACCGGGTGGGGAAGGGCGTTCGCAGCGCGCCGCGGGACGCGATGCTCGCAACGTGGGCGACGGCCACGACCCGAGGGCGCGTATACGGTTTTCACCGCGGCATGGACAACCTCGGTGCCGTGGTCGGTCCGCTGCTGGCGTCGCTGTTCCTGCTGATGTATCCGGGGGCGTATCGCACGCTGTTCGCCTTGACCATCATCCCAGGCGCGATAGCGGTGACGCTCATCTTCTTCATCCGCGAGGACGCGTCGACTGACGTGGCGTCCGACAGAGTCCGGCTGAAGCCGGATCCCACGGGCTCACACCTGCCGCCATCTTTCACCCGCTTCATGCTGGTCCTGTCGCTCTTCACGTTGGGGAACTCAACCGACGCATTCCTGTTGCTCAGACTGACCGACGCCGCCGGATCGGTGCGCCTTGTCCCACTGATGTGGGCGGCGCTGCACGTCGTCAAGGCGTCGACGTCGATGGTCGCCGGGAGCTGGTCCGATCGGGTCGGCCGTCGCACCGTGATTGCGATTGGCTGGCTGGTGTACGCCGTGGTCTACGGCGGCTTCGCCATGAGCACGAGCCTCGCCGCGTTGTTCGCCTGGTTTCTTCTGTACGGGCTCTACTTCGGCTTCGCGGAAGGGACCGAGAAGGCTCTGGTGGCCGACCTTGCGCCGGCTGAAAGCCGCGGCCTGGCCTTTGGTATCTACAACGCGGTCGTCGGCGCGGGTGCACTCACTGCGAGCATCGTCTTTGGCCTGGTGTGGAGCGCCTTTGGACCGGAGGCCGCCTTCGGCTTGGGCGCCGCGCTTGCGCTGGTAGCCACCGCGCTCCTCTTCATCGTCGTATAATCGGTATCCCTTCATGCGACGCATTCTTGTCACCAACGACGACGGCTATCGATCGGAGTGCGTCGCGGTGCTCGCCGACGCGCTGCGTCCGCTGGGTACGGTGCTCACCGTGGCGCCGGTGCTTGAGGCCAGCACGATCGGCCATGCCCTGACGGTTCGCCATCCGCTGCGGCTCGAACGGATGGCCGAGGGCCTGTTTGCCGTCGACGGCACGCCGAGCGACTGCGTCAACATCGCCATCACGCAGCTGCTCAAGGGTCTGCCCGATCTCGTCGTGTCCGGGATCAACAAAGGCACCAACCTCGGGGACGATGTCACCTACTCGGGCACCGTGTCCGGGGCGTTCGAAGGGGCGTTGCTTGGTGTGCCGGGCATTGCGGTGTCGCTGGCGGCGACGCGCGGCACCTACGACTTCGGGCCGTCGGCGCGGGCCGCGGCCGCCATCGCGGCGGCGGTGCTCGAGCGGCCGTTGCCGGCGCGAACGTTTCTCAACATCAACGTGCCCCAAGGGACGCCCAAAGGATTTCGGGTGACCGTCCAGGCCAAGCGCAACCATGTGACGTCGGTCGCGGAGCGGCACGATCCCAAAGGGCGCTCGTACTTCTGGATTGAAGAAGGGCAGGACGACTGGGAGCCGCACGACCGGTCCGACTATCAGGCCGTGCGGGACGGGTATGTGTCGGTGACGCCGCTCCATCCCGATCTGACGGCCCATCATGCCCTGCGGGCCGTTGAGGAACTGTTCTTGGAGAAGGCAGCTGAGATAAGATAGCGATTCGCCTGTCGGGGCGTGGCTCAGCCTGGTAGAGCACTCGGTTCGGGACCGAGGGGTCGGAGGTTCAAATCCTCTCGCCCCGACC
>JBAUGX010000184.1:0-7146 GCA_049679965.1 Vicinamibacterales bacterium | reverse complement strand
CCCATCGCCACGGCGCGCGAAACGCGCGCGGCGCCGGCGCCGCCGCCTCAAGGACATCGCTTTCGCCTGCCTGCACCCGCTGCTCGGCCCGTTCTCCGAGCGATCCGAAGACCTCATCGCTCGAGGCGGGACACGTGTCGATCGTTGCCGGAGACGGCCCGTCGGGCACCTGGCCAAGGGAGAGGTACTCGGCAAACCGGCGCGCCGACAGATTCTCGATCGCGCAGGAGACGAGGGCGAGGAAGGCGCGGCCGGCAGGATGAGGGCGCCGCGTGCCGCGCTCGAAGTAGCTTGGCACGCCCGCCCGTTCGAGCGCGTGCTCGAGCAAGCCCGCATAGTGTTGCGGCGATCTGAGGACGATGGCCATCTGGTCGAAGGGAACGCCCCGGCGCGCCTCGCGCAACACCCTTCGCGCGATTTCGACCGCCTCGCGTCCCTCCCCAGGCGCGGAAAACAGCTCCACCTCGCCGAGCGGATCCGCCACCGGCGGCGCGACATCCGCGAACAAGTACCGGCGCAGCCGGCCAAGTCCGTCGCGATCGTCACCGTCCAAGGATTCAATTGCCCCCATGCTTGCCAGCGCGCTCGACGTCGCGACATCACCAGCAGCAATCGTGGCGAAGGCGTCGGGCGCCCGCGTCACGAGCGCTTCGACAAATGCGCGTTCCGTGGCGTTGGTCACGGCCACGTCCAGCAGCACCAGGCAGCACGACCGGTACGCCTGCTCGGCGTCAGAAGCTCCCGCTGCCTCGGTCGCCGTGCGCAGAAAGGCCTCCCGATCGACCGACGCGGCGGCCTGAAACTGCTGTTCGAAGCGATCGAACAGATCGGCCAGGTCCGGGCCGCCGCCGACGGTGCCAAGCGCCGTCGCTGGGACGCCAGCCAGGGCGAGTTCTTCGAGCGTTCGCGCAAGAGCGCGTGGAAATCCCGGCATGTCGGCGACCGGCCCGAAGTACGACAGCGTGTCGTCGTGCACCGCGTCAAACAACGCGCGCGCCGCGACAGCCTCCACGCCGAGGCCGGTCGCCGGCAGCCGCCCCTGGCGTGCGAGACGGGGCACGGCGAATCGCGCCGCCAGCTGCGTGAGGCTGAACCGGTAGAGGCCGAAGGTCGCTCCGCGAGTCCGCGCCAGACTCCGCGCGAAGTCGTCGGCCGCGCCACGCGACGCGCCTACGATGAGGATTTCAGTGGAAGGGGGAAACTGGTCGATGAACCGGCGCGCGGCCGCCAGGCGAGCACGGGCCGACGTGGAGATGACAACCTGCATCCTGAAAACCTCCGGTCGCCGTGCCGGGATATCGGAAGCGACCGCGCCACGCGGCCGCACGACGGGAGGTTACCACGGTCCGGCTAACCCGCCTTCGCCAAGGCTACGGCGAGTCACGCCGAAGCGCCAGCGGACGCGGAAGCCAGTTGACGACCACGGTGATGGTCGGCGCCGGGGCCGCGTCGGCCGTATTGACGAGAAAGCGCTGGCCATCGGCCGACACGGCATATGTCGAGCCGGTGCCCGCCGGCGATACGTCGAACAGCGGCTGTGCGGCGCTCGCCTCGACCTTCGACCCTCGAATGTTGATGGCCGCTGCCATCAGCTTGTTGTTCGGCGCCAGGAAGAAGATCTCCTTGCCATCGCGGCGCCACCTGGGCTGGCTGCCGCCCGCCATCGAGATCTGCAGCCGGGCGCCGGGACCCGGGAACGGCATGACATACACTTCGTCCCGTCCCGACTCGTTCGAGACGTACGCGATCCAGTCACTCCCTGGCGAGAATTGGCCTTCGGCTTCTCGGAACGTTGTCTCGTGGAGCGGCAGCGGCTTCTTGTTGCCGGCGAGCGGCAACACCCACAGCCGGCCTCCCCCTTCGTCGCTCGCGAACAGGATGAACTTGCCGTCCGGCGACCAGCTGACCGGCGTCTTGTTGTGATCGTCAGCGAACAGCTCCGTGCTGGCGCCGGTCCCGTCGCTGGCTCGCTGAAAGAGATCGCGATAACGGTTCCGGCTCGATCGGAAGACGATGCGGCTGCCGTCGGGCGACCAGACGGCCGAGTCCTCATCGGAGGCATCAAAGGTCAGCCGTGATCGCACGCCGCGCGTCAGATCGAGGACCCACAGGTCGCGGCTCCCTTTCACCGGATCCGCCACGCTGAGGGCGGCCGATTTTCCACCGGGCGACAGTTCGACGTGACCGTAGTCGGCCCGATCGCCGATGGGCGCGACCCCCCGGTCGCTGCGATTGAACCAGGTGAGCTGCGGACTGCCTCCAGCGAATTCCGTCAGATACGCCAGCACGCCCGTTTCGGACACGGAGAACGCGCCGAATCGCGCGTGCGTCACCCCCGAGGGCCGCAGCCGCCCCTGCTCGGCCAGCTCCGCCACGAGGAACGGCTCGCCGCTCACCGTCAGGGTGTCCGGGTCGAACCGCTGCGCCATGAGCACCGTCTCTCTTGCGAAGATCACGTGGCCTTGCGAGTACAACACGGGGCCCGAGACGGTCAGGGGTGATATGGCGGTCTGCGTGCCCGAGTCGAGCGACGTCACGTACGCCTGGACGCCCTTGGCCGACGCCGCGCTCGAGAGCACGCGCTGGCCGCCCGGCAGAAATGTCGGCGGTAAGCCGGCCCATGCCGACGGCGCGACCTTCGTGACGAGCACTGGAACGCCGCCCGAGGCCGCAACCTTGAACAGGCCGGAGGATCCGCCGACGGACCCAAGAAAGACGATGACGCCATCCCTGCTCCAGGCGGCGTTTGTCGCCGACGCTCCGGCATCACCCATGGTGACCGGCGACCCGCCCGAGACGTCAACGCGTTTGAGCTTGCCGTCAGCGAAGAACCCAACGAACTTGGAGTCTGGGGACCAGAATGGTCCCGACGCACGATCAGTCCCTGGAAGGGATCGGGCCGCCAGCGTATCGAGCGAGCGGATCCACAGCAGCGATTGGCCGACGCCGCCCTCTGCACTCTTGGCGGCAATGGCGACCAGCCGCCCGTCCGGCGATATCGACAATCCACCGGTCGCCGCCCATCCGGCCGGTGGTGCAATCGCAAAGCGCAGGGTCTCCGCGCGAACTGGCGGGGGGAGCGGCATGTCTTCAGCCTTCTGGGCAGGCTCCATCAACACTGGAACCGGCACATCTTCGGCGGCCATGCCCCGCACGTAGCCCGCCACGAGCAAGCTGAGGATCGCCACGAGACCGACGCCGACGGCGATCGTCCCGGCCCAGACAAGGCCTCCTCCTGCCCTCAAGGTCTCGACGCCGGGCACCTTGGCCCGCGGCTTGCCGGTATCGCCGGAGAGCGCCTTGAGCGCAAACGCGAGATCGCCGGCCGAGTGAAAGCGTGCGTCCGCGCTCTTTTCGAGGCACCGGTTGACGATGCGATCGAGCGCGGGCGGCATGTGGCGCATCAGTGTCGTCAGGTCGGGCGGATGCTCCTTGAGAATGGCGTTCAGGGCCTCGGAGAAATGGCCCCCGAACGCCCGCTGCCCCGACAACATCTCGTAGAGCACCGCGCCAAAAGCGAAGATGTCCGCATGATGATCCGCCTGCTGGCCGCGCACCTGTTCGGGCGCCATGTAGCCGACGGTCCCCAGGACGATGCCGGGAATCGTGTCCAGGTGAGCCGACGACCGTCCGCCGCTGCCGCCCGAGGTTGCCGGCTCGCGCTCGGTCAACTTCGCGAGGCCGAAGTCGAGAATCTTGACCCGGTCGTCCCTGGTGATGAAGATGTTCTCCGGTTTCAGATCACGATGGGCGATGCGCTTGTCGTGCGCCGCGGCCAGACCGTCGGCGATCTGCACGCCGTACTCGATCGCCTTGCGCACCGACTGTGGGCCCTCTTCGAGACGTTCGCGGAGCGTCTGCCCTTCCAATAGCTCGGAGACGATGTAGGGCACCGACGGCCCCGCGTCTGCCAACCGGTATTGGCCGATGTCATACACCGCGAGGATATTGGGATGGCTGAGGCCGGCCACGGCGCGTGCTTCCTGTTCGAAGCGCGCCAGCCGTTCAGGATCGGAGGAGAACGCCGCGGGCAACACCTTGACTGCCACATCGCGCTCCAGGCGTACGTCGTGCGCGCGATAGACTTCGCCCATGCCACCTGCCCCGACGGGAGCGACGATTTCGTATGGGCCAAGACGCGTCCCGGCTTCGAACGGCATGGGCTGCAACCTATAGTATCGGCAATGCGTGAGGAGCATCTGTCGCCTTCTCACACGTGCGCACGGCTGCACGCCAACGGCCGGCGATCGGAAGTTTGATACTTTACGTGCGGTGCGTATCGCCCTCTTCGCCCCATACGACCTCGCGCGTGACGGCGGCGTCACCAATCAGGTCCGGTCGCAGGCACGGGCGCTCCGCCAGTTCGGTCATGAGGTCCTCGTCTATGGACCGGCGTCGGCGCCGCTTCCGGAAGGCGAAATCGCCATAGGCCCAAGCCTCTCGCTGACCCTCAGCGGCACAGAATCAGGCATGGCACTCGACCCGGCGAGCGCCTGGCGCACGGTTCGCCTGCTCAAGGCCGAGCGCTTCGATCTCCTGCACGTGCACGAGCCGCTCACGCCGCTCGTCCCCTGGGTCGCGCTCTGGTCCGCCGCGGTGCCAATCGTCGGCACGTTCCACGTGTATCGCGAACACGGTCATCGCCTCTACAGCATCGGCCGGCCGATCCTGAGGCCCCTCATCAACCGGCTGGCGCACCGCATCGCAGTTTCGGAAGCGGCGCGCCGAACCGTTGCCCAGTACTTTCCGGGAACGTATGAGATCGTGCCAAACGGCATCGACGTCGCCGAATTCACCGCGCCCCGCCAACGGCCTCCGTCGCTCTCGACCGACCACCGCCACGTGCTGTACATCGGCCGGCTCGAGCCTCGCAAGGGTGTGGAGTATCTGATCCGGGCGATGGGCCAGCTTCAACGAGCCCTCCCCGACGCGCGCCTGATCGTCGCCGGGGACGGTCCCGAGCGACGCCGGTTGACGGCTCTCGCCGGTGAGTGCGGCACTGACGTCACGTTTCTTGGCCGCGTCGCGAACCCTGATCTGCCGGCCTACATCCAGGCGAGCGACCTCGTCTGCTCTCCCGCCCTCGGTGGAGAGAGTTTCGGCATCGTGCTGCTCGAGGCGATGGCATGCGGCCGGCCGGTGGTGGCCAGCCGCATCGACGGATACGTGGGGCTGATCGGAGACGTGCAGTGCGGGACCCTGGTCCCGCCGGGTGACGTCGACGGACTCGAGCACGCCCTTCGGCCGCTGCTGCAAGACGCCGAACTCAGGCGGACGCTCGGCGCCCGAGGCGCCGCGGCCGCCCACGCGTACGACTCCTTGGCAATTGCGCGGCGGCTCGACGCGATCTATCGGCGGGTTCGGCCTTCAGTATGATAAGGCCTCAGTGGGCACCGTCATCTCGTCGCTCGGCGTCGTTCTCGCCAGCGCGGCCGTGATCGCCGCCGCCATTCTGGCGCTGACGCCCCTCATCGACGCGCACCGGCGCCTCGCCCTTCGTCGCGCGCTCCCGGAGGTCTGCCGCGCGTTCGAGGCGGCCGGCATCGACTACTGGTGCGACTTTGGAACCCTGCTCGGCTACTACCGCGAAGGCGACATCATCCGCGGCGACAAGGATGTGGATCTGTCCGCTCACGTCGCCGAGAAGCCGAAAATCATGGCCTTGGCCGACGTGTTCAAGGCGCGCGGCTATGTCCTGACCGACCGGGGTGGTCGCGCGCGCAAACTGCTGCGCATCCACGACGCGCGCACGTGGTATCACGTCGACGTCTATCCGTACGTGACCGAAGGAGACATGCTGCGCAGCGTCGTCTCCTCGCCCACAGAAGACGTGCCCGCCCGGCTCGTCGCCCCTCGCGTGGGGGCGTCGTTTCTCGGCGCGACACTTCGAGTGCCCGCAGACGTGCCGGCGCTCCTCACGCACCGCTACGGCCCCAACTTCATGCGGCCGCGCCGCGGCGACAAGGGCGCGACGCGGCCGTACAGCCGGCTGCGGAGCGTGCTTGAAGATCTCCAGGACAACTGCCTGGGCATCGCGGCGCTGCTGCGCGAGGGATACTATCGACTCAGGGTCTCTTCGGAGCCGGCCCGCGCCTCGAGCCGTGAGGCTTGAGCCGTGAGCCCTGAACCGGTTGACATTGTCTACACCTGGGTGGACGGCGCGTGGCCGGGGTACGACGCCCTGCTGCGTCGCTACGCTTCGAGCCGGCACGACCTCAATCCCAATCGCTACCGCGACAATCTCAGCGTCCTCAAGTACAGCCTGCGATCGCTCGAGCGATTCGTCCCTTGGGTGCGCCACGTCATTCTCGTGACGTGTCGGCCGCAGGTGCCTGTCTGGCTGAACCCACGCCAGGTTCGCGTCGTGCATCACGACGAATTCATCCCGAGCGCGAACCTCCCCACGTTCAACTCGTTTGCCATTGTCTCGCAGCTGCATCAGATCGCCGGGATTTCCCGCCGCTTCGTGTACTTGGAGGACGACCGGCTGTTTGGCGCACCAACCGTTCCGGCGGATTTCTTCGATGCGTCGGGACGCGTCCGCGTCTATGAGAAGCTCGGAGCCACGATCGCGCCGAGGCAGTGGGACAACGAGCGGCTCAGCCCGTGGAATAGAGCGCTGGCGTACTCGAATCAACTGCTGAACGAACGCTACGGCGCGAAGTCATGGAGAAGCGTGGAGCACGCGCCGCTCGCCGTCGACGTCGATAGCTGGCGTCAGATGATTGCGCAGTGGCCCGAGGCCTTCCGGCACACCGCGGCCAGCCGGTTCCGCGCGACACGCAACGTCGCGGCAGAGCATCTGTATCAGCATTTTCTGTTGGCCGAGGGTCTTGGCGTCCGCGTTCCGCTTCTCCGAGCGTATCGTCACGCGGCCTACCATCCGTTGAACAACGCACCCCTGCTGCAGCGCGCCCTGCTGGCACGTCTGCGGTGGCAACGGCCGAAGTTCTTCGCGCTGAACGATAATTTCGGGGAGCGTCCGCACCCGGTCTCCGTGAGGCTGGCACGCCGTTTCCTCGACGAATGGTTCCCCACACCGTCCCGGTTCGAGACCGCAGGAGCCAGCTAGAATGGAAGCGCCTGCGGCCATGCGAGCCTGAGGCATGGAAAGCCGAAGGCGAGCATCAGCGTAAGTTCGCGCCG
>JBAUGX010000183.1:0-15297 GCA_049679965.1 Vicinamibacterales bacterium | reverse complement strand
GCGCGACGCTCGTCGCGCGCGGGCCGAAACCGACCGCCGTGCTCCGCCGATACGGGCTCGATGCGCAGGTTTTGCCGCAGAAGCCCTTCACGACGAAGGAACTGCTGGCCGCGATTGATCGCGGCGTCGAGATCGCCGGCCGCCAGGTGGCGCTCGTGCACTACGGCGAGCGCAACACGACGATGTCCGCCGCTCTCGCCGAGCGGGGGGCCGTGCTGACCGAGGTCTGTCCGTACGAATGGTCGCTGCCCGAAGACACGGAGCCGCTCCGAGCGCTCGTGCGCCATCTGTCGACGAGCGTTGACGCGATCGCGTTCACCAGCAAGATCCAGGTCCGCCATCTCTTCGCGATCGCCACCGGCATGGGGCTGGCGGAGGCGGTCCGGACGGCGCTCAACGACGACATCATCGTCGCTTCGGTCGGTCCCGTGTGCGACGCCGCGTTGAAGGAGGCGGGCGTGACGCCGGACGTGCAACCGGCCGATCCCAAAATGGGGCCGCTGCTGATGGCCCTCGCCGACTACGTCGAGCTGACCCGCGATACGGATTGATGATTGCGGATTGGTGATTGATGATTGGCAGGAACTGGTCGACCCGCCCGTGATGTCTCCGGTATACTGGTCCCTCGGCGGAATCGGCAATCAGCAATCCGCAATCAGCAATTCACGTCTCGTAAGCGGAAGTGGCGGAACGGCAGACGCGCTAGCCTCAGGAGCTAGTCCGAGCAATCGGGTCGGGGTTCAAATCCCCGCTTCCGCACCAACAATGTGCAGGCAGATCAGGGACTCTGACGTCTTGAGGTTCTTATGAAGAAGACAGTGATGATTCTGGCGATCATGGCCACCACATCCATTGCTGCTCAGACGCAGAACAGGGTATCGACATGGTGGCTCCTCATGAACGAGGCCAGCTCTTCGACGACCGCCAGCAGTGCGGCGAAGGTCATGGGGCCGTATGCGTCTCAGGAAGTCTGTCGGCTGGTCGCCAGGCAGCAGCTTCCAAACGACCGGCGCTTCTGGACGGCTGAGGAGCGGCGCGTGGCCGAGACCGCCGACCAGATTGCGCGGCAGCAGCGCGCAGCGGCCAGGCTGGCGGACATCGCCAACCGGCAGGCCGCCATCAAGGCGTTCCATCAGCTGTATCCCAAAGGCGGGGTGCTCCTCTACAAGGGCGAGCGCATCAGAATCCTGGCCGATGGCACGGAGTACTTTCCGTTGACCGAATTCTCGACGGACTTCGGCGAGGCGCCCGGCGATTCTTCGCTGAGCGGCTGCGTCGAGGTCAAGCCCGAGTAGCCTCGATCACCTGCCGATGTCGAAGGGCTGACCCATGGAATTGGGAGCCATGTCCACTCGCATGATCAATGTCGTCTGCACCAACGTGATCGTGTAGCGGCCACTTGCGTCTCGTCCGATCGTCGTCGGCTGCAGGTGCTTGATGTGCCAGTCGTAGACGTTCCACCACACCTCGCTGCTGACCTCGATGAAGTCGGGGAACTTTCCCGAGATGCGCAGAAAGTCCGTCATCCGCTGCCGGAGGCCGAGAATCTCGGAGAAGCTGTGCGGGGCGTCAATCGCTTTCCTCAGATCCCGCAGCGCTTGCGCGATGTCTTGGACCTCCCTCTCGAGGGCCTGACTCTGAGCCGCGGCGCTCTGCGCCGGTTCGAGCGTGCCGAACAGTCCACCGAGCACCGACGTCCCGAGTAATTGACGGCGTCCAATCATAGGCGTGACCTCCTGGTTGTGCGGACCCCTACATTATTACTAGAGATGACTAGAGCCAAAACCCTCGCCGGTCGGGCGCGTTTCGGTATAATCTGCGCGCTCCTTGATGACAACAGAACTCGGCGGTCGTCTCGGCAGGCCTGTTGCGCTTGTGGCGGCCGTGTGGCTCGGGCTCTCGGCCTTCCCTGCGGCTCAGCAGGCTGAGGGATTGCCGCAATCGGTGACCGACGCCGCGGTCGCCCGCGCGCATGCCGAGCAGGGCATGCCCGGCATGGCGGCCGGGCAGCCGGCGGCGGTCGCCGAATATCCATCGCTCCGCTTCGCCGGGTTCGGCAACATCGATTTTGCCGCCCAGGACCAAACCGAGGGCCCGCGCGGGTTCAGCGAAGGTCAGTTCGTGCTGCACCTGGTGTCGGCCCTGTCGCCGCAGGTGAACGTCTTTGGAGAGCTGTCGTTTACCCCGCGAACGGACGCGGGCGCGGGCAGCCCCGCGGCCACGGGGTTCAACGCCGAGGTCGAGCGCCTCATTATTAGGTTCGACCAGAGCGATGAGCTCAAGGTCTCGTTCGGTCGGTATCACACGCCGATCAACTGGTGGAACACCGCGTATCACCATGGTGCGTGGCTGCAGACCACCATCAGCCGGCCCGAGATGGCACAGTTTGGCGGAAAGTTCATCCCGGTGCACTTCGTCGGCGCACTGGCCGAGGGCGCGCTTCCGTCGAGCGGCTGGAACCTCAATTACCAGGTGGGGATTGGCAACGGCCGGGGGACGGTGATCAGTCGGGGAGGCGACGCCGGAGACAACAACGCGACGCCGGCCTGGGTTCTGAACCTGTTCGCGAAGCCGGACCGGACGTTTGGGTTGCAGGTCGGCGGATCGGTCTATCTCGACAAGGTCAGTCTGACGGCGACCGGCCCGGAGTTCCGCGAACAGATCGTCGCCGGGCACCTGGTGTGGCAGCGCGAAGATCCGGAGCTCATTGCCGAGATTGCGCACGTCCGCCATGAGGCCATCGTCGACTCGTCGACCAGCTCCAATCTGGCCTATTACGTCCAGACCGCGTATCGCTTGCCCTGGCTCAAGCGACTGTGGAAGCCGTACTACCGGTTCGAGCACATCGGCATCGACTCGGCCGATGGTGTGTTCACAGGGACGAATCTGGTGCAGAACCTGAACGGCTCGACGCTCGGCGTCCGGTACGACATCTCGGCCTACGCCGCGATCAAGACCGAGGGCCGGTGGCGCGAGCGCGCGAGCGGCCAGCCGAGCACGAACGGCTGGTTCTTCCAGGTCAGCTTCACGTTCTGAAGAATCTCATGATGCAGGGCGCGCGACACGACACGTACTCGAGGCGGGCGGCGGCGCTGGTCCTGTCGTTCGCGCTCGCCTGGCTGGCCCCGCTCGGGGCGCAAGGCGAAGGCAGCAGTGGCGAAGGCGACGTCGCCGTGGTGGTCCACCCCGACGTGCCGATCGACAACCTCACGCTCGGCGAACTGCGCCGGATCGTGCTCGGCGACCGCACGTTCTGGCCAGGGGGCGTGCGCGTCACCCTGCTCATCCGTGCGCCTGTGGCGCACGAGCGCGACGTCATCCTGAAGACCGTGTACAAGATGACCGAACCGCAGCTCCGGCACCACTGGATCGCCAAGGCCAACCGCGCGGATAGCGCCGCCGTCGCGCCCAAGCTCGTCTACTCCGCCCAGTCCGCGGCAGACCTGACGGCCCAGACGCCGGGCGCGATCACGTTTATCGACGCGTCCCAGGTGGGCAGAAATCTCAAGGTGCTGAAGATCGACGGGCGGCTCCCGGGCGAGCCGGGCTACGTGCTGCGATAGGACATTGCTAGTTTCTCCCTGACGGGAGCTTCATCCGGCGCACGAGCTGCTCGAAGCGCGCCTCGCCGCGCAGACTCTCGAACCACGGCGCGACCTGGAGGAAGATCAGCGAGAAGTCCCGGTCCGTGTAGGCGCCGTCGAGCAGATCGAGCGCCATGGCCTTATCGCCCAGGCCCGCGTGCACGAGCGCGACCGCCGATGCCGGCACGTACTGCCGGTCCGCGAGCATCTTGAGCTGCGCCAGTGTTCTGGCGGCATCGGCCTTCGCCCCGCTGAGCCCGTACACGAATCCCAGATGTCCGATGAGAATCGGACTACCCTCCGAGAGGCTCAATGCAGCCTTGAGCTCGGCGATCGCCTCCGGATACAGCCGTTGCTTCGCATAGGACGCACCGAGGCCCCAGCGCGCCGAAACGAAGTTCGCGTCGAGCTCCAGTGTCTTCTTGAACTGCTCTGTGGCTTCTGACGTACGACCGGCATAGAGCAGGCACCACCCAAGGTCGGTGTTGACGATCAGGGCGAGCGGGTCGAGCGCCTGGGCGCGTGTCACCTCGACGACCGCGTCGCCCGTGCGTCCCATGGCGGCCAGATACATCGCGTACTGATCGTGCGCAAGAGCCGAGGTGGCATTGAGCCCGATGCCCTGCTTGAACTCCCGCTCGGCGGCCGGCCAGTCCCAGTCGAGCAACAGCTTGATGTGCCCCAGCGCCACGTGCGCCTCGGCGAGCGCCGGATCGAGCTCGATGGCTTTTTCCGCCGCCATCTTGGCTTCCGAGAGGGCTTCGACGAAAAACAATCCGAGAAACAGGTTCGAGTCGGCAAGGCCCGCATACGCCAGCGCGTATGTCGGATCCGCGGCGATGGCTTGCTCGAAGAACGCGATCGACTTCTTGAAGCCGCCGATCGTGCCCTGGTTCCAGTAGAAGCGTCCCTTCAAGTACAGCTGATAGGCTTCGACGTTCTCGGTGTACCGCTTGGTCGCTCGCGCTTTGTCCTCTCCGGTCAGGCGGAGACGCAGCTTGTCGAAGATTTCGCCGGCAATCTCGTCCTGGACCGCGAGGATGTCGGCCATCGGCCTGGTGTACTGGCCGCCCCAGAGCTGCGATCCGTTGGCCACGTCCATCACGTCGGCCTGAATGACCAGCACGTTGCCGCGCGTGGTCAGGCGGCCGGTGATCACCGCCTTGACGTTCAAGTCGCGCCCGGCCTTCAACGGATCGACGTCCTTGCCTTTGTACATGAACGCCACGCTGCGCGCGCTGACCCGGACGCCCTGGAGCTGCGACAAGCTATTGATGAGCGCCTCGGTGATGCCGTCGGTCAGGTAGTCGGTGTCGGGATTGCCGCTGGCGTTGACAAACGGCAGCACCGCCATCGTCTCGATCTGCGCGCCCCGGCCGCCGAACACATAGTAGCCGCCGGCGGCGACCAGCGCGACGCCGAGCGCGGCCGCCGAGGCCCAGATCTCCAGCCGATGCGCCAGTCCAGCCAGACCGCGGCGCGGCGGGGGCGGCGCGGACGCGGGGAGGGTGATGGCCGCGGCCGGCCCACGCGTCGAATCGGTTTCGCGCTTGAGGCGTTTGAGGTCGGCGCGCAGCTCGGCGGCGCTCCCGTACCGAAGATCGCGATCCTTCTCGATGGCCTTCGCGATAATCTGCTCGAGGGCCACGGGGATGTCCGGATTGAGTTCTCTCGCCGACGGCGGCATCCTGTTCAGCACGCCGTCAAACACCACCGCCGTCGTCGGGCCCGCGAACGCCCGGCGCCCCGTCGCCATCTCGTAGAGGACGACGCCTAAGGAGAACAGATCGGTTCGCCCGTCCAGATCCAGGCCGCGGGCCTGTTCGGGGGACATGAACGCCACGGTGCCGAGCGCCATGCCCGGGCCGGTCAACTGGTTGTCGGCCACCGGTGCCGGCGTGGTCAAGGCGTGCGAATCGGCGCCATGCGCCCGGCGGTTGAATCCGAGCTTGGCCAGCCCGAAGTCGAGCACCTTGGCTTCACCGCGCGAGGTGACATAGATGTTGGCCGGCTTGATGTCCCGGTGCACGAAGCCCTTGGCGTGCGCCGCATCGAGCGCATCGGCGACCTGAATCGCGAGGTCGATCAGATGCCCGACCGAAAGGGGCTTCCGGCCAATCTCGTCGTTCAGCGTCCGCCCCTCGAGCAACTCCAGGACAAGAAACGGGCGGCCCTGGTGCTCGCCGAACTCGTGGATCGTGCAGATGTTCGGATGATTGAGCGCCGAGGCGATGCGGGCTTCGCGCAGGAACCGCTCGAGCGACTCGGGGTCGGTGGTCTGCTCGCCCAGCAGGAACTTCAGGGCCACCTTCCGGCCCAGCACGAGGTCTTCGCCGACGTAGACCTCTCCCATGCCGCCGCTGCCGATCAGGCTCAAGACGCGGTAATGCGAAACAGTCTGGCCTATCATGGGGGAGCGCCCATTGTATGATCCGGACCATCAGGAGCCAACCCCAATGACGAGCCACACCCTCGCCCTGGCGTTCACAGTTTCGGTCACCATCCTCACGGCCGCCGCGTCGGCAGGCGCGCAACGCGGGGCGTCGGGATCGGCGCCCTCGTTCTACGACCTCCAGACGACCACGCTGCTCGGCAAACCGGCCGATCTGGGCGCTTATCGCGGCAAAGTGACGCTGGTCGTGAACGTCGCGAGCTTCTGCGGCTTCACGCCGCAGTACCAGGGTCTCGAGAAGATCCATCGCGAACTCGGCGGCAAGGGATTCGCCGTCCTGGGCTTCCCCAGCAACGACTTCGGCGAGCAGGAGCCGGGCTCGCCGCAGGAGATCGCCGACTTCTGCCGCCGCACCTACGACGTGACGTTCCCGATGTTCGCCAAAGTCCAGACCGTACCGGGGCCCGAGCAGTCGCCGATCTACACGTTTCTGATGGGTGCATCGGGCCGTCTGCCCGCCTGGAACTTCAGCAAGTACCTCATCGGAAAAGACGGCAGGGTGATCGCGTTCTTCCCGAGCGACGTGACACCGGAGGCGCCTCAGCTGCGCAACGCGATCACGAAGGCTCTCGCGGCCAACTAAATGCTACGACCGACTGACGACCTCCGCATCCGGGATGTGCGCCCTCTCGTACCCCCAGCGATTCTGCACGAAGAGATTCCCATCAGCGAGCGGGCGTCAAACGTGGTGTCCGACACGCGGCTCGCCATCTCGAACATCATTCAGGGCTCCGACTCCAGGCTTGTCATCATCGTGGGGCCGTGCTCGATCCACGATACGCAGGCGGCGCTCGAGTACGGACAACGTCTAAAGCGGCTGGCCGACCGGTTCGGCGACGACCTCGTGATTGTGATGCGGACCTATTTCGAAAAACCGCGGACCGTCGTCGGCTGGAAGGGACTTATCAACGATCCGGATCTCGACGAGAGCTTCCACATCAACAAGGGCTTGCGGCTGGCCCGCAGGCTCCTGCTGGACCTCAACGATCTGGGCTTGCCGACGGCCTCGGAATTTCTCGACACCCAGATCCCGCAGCACATCGCCGACCTGACCTCGTGGGTCGCCATCGGCGCGCGGACGGCGGAGAGTCAGGTCCACCGCGAGCTCGCCTCCGGCCTGTCCATGCCGGTCGGATTCAAGAACAGCACGGACGGGAGCACGCAGATTGCCGTCGACGCCGTCGTGACGGCCCGATCTCCCCATTGGTTTCCGTCGGTCACCAAGCAGGGCGTCTCGGCCATCTTCCAGACGACGGGCAACGACGCCTGCCACGTCATCCTGCGCGGCGGCACGCGCACGGGCCCCAACTACGGCGCGGAGCACATCAACAAGGTGTGCGCCCGGCTGGCTGCCCGGGGCCTGCGCGAAAGCGTGATGGTCGACTGCTCCCACGGCAACAGCCACAAGGACCACCGCCGGCAGGCCGAGGTCGCCTCCGCGCTGTGCGAACAGCTCGCGTCGGGCTCGAAGCAGATTTTCGGGACGATGGTGGAGAGTCACCTGGTGGAGGGCCGCCAGGACTACGTGCCGGGCCAGCCCGCGGTGTACGGGCAGAGCATCACGGACGCGTGCCTCTCGCTCGAACAGACCGAGCCGCTGCTCGAGCAATTCGCACGCGCCCGCCAGACTCGAGGCTAGGGCTTACCGCCGCCGAGCATCTCGTCCACGCTCCACGTGCCCGAGCCGTGCGTCGCGATATAGAGGAACGCCACAGCGAACAGCGCGGCGGCCTGGCCGCCGTTCTGCACCGGCGTCATCCCCACCGGCTGTCCGATCTCAATGCCGTGGAGGTGATGGACCCAGAAATACGCGACCGCCATCTGGCCGCTCGCGAGGAAGGCGGCGTACTTGGTCAGCAGGCCCGTGAGGATCAGCACGCCGGTGACGACCTCGATGAGGCCCGCCACGCCGAACGGCCAGCTCAAAAGCCCCGCCCCGCCGCCCTTCCCGTCGATGCCGCCGAATATGCCGAACTTCTGCAGGCCGTAGTTCAGGAAGACCAGCGCGAACACGATGCGCATCAGCGCGTAGGTCTGTGGTGCATAGCGTTGTGGAATCATGGTCAGCATCTCCAGAAAGTAAGGTGGCGAACGCCGGGAATCGCGCGCATTCTACCTGAAGTTCACGGTTTGACGATGCGAATCTGCTTGAGCGCTTCGATTTCGGCCGGAAGCTCGCTTTGACCCGCCGGGAACTTGTTCTTGCTGAAGATATACGCCGCCAGATCCGCCGACTGGGCTTTGGTAAGCTTGCCCGGATCGTCGGCCGGCATGGTCCCGAGCATCTGCTCGACCAACTCGCCGACCGTCTTGGTGGTCCAGTACTTCATAAAGTCGTCGCCCGCCAGCTCGGGGGCGAGCCCGCCCTCCAGCTTCACCCCGTGGCAGGCGCTGCACTGCTTCTCGTAGAGCTCCGCGCCACGGGCGGCCTGCCCTTCCGTGTAGCCGGCCGAGGCGGCGGGCGCTTCCTGCGCCAGCACGCGGCCGGCAAATGGGCCCGGCCGACCGCCAGCCGCGACGAGCCCGAAGACGAAGGCGGCACCCAGGAACGTGATGACACGAGATGACAAGGACATGGTTGTCAGGATACCGCGAACAACTCCATCCATGTTAGCCTCGTCATCGGTTCCGGGCCCACGCCCACCGCAAGGAGCGCACCATCACTCGATCGGCCCGCTGGCTCGTGGTCACCTCGGTCGTGCTGCTGCTCGTCGCAGCCCCTGTCGCCGCGTACTTTCTCGCCGATCCGGAGCGGCTCGATCTCGACGAGGCCGCGCGGCAGAAGGCGCCCGGCAAGTTCGTACGACTGACGGACGGATATACCCACTACGAAATCGAGGGGCCCGAAACGGGTCGCATCGTCGTCCTCGCGGCCGGATTCAGCGTGCCGTACTACATCTGGGATCCCACGTTCACGGCGCTCACGCGGGCCGGGTTTCGCGTCGTGCGATACGACTATTACGGCCGTGGCTACTCCGATCGGCCGGACGCCAGCTACACGCAGGACTTCTACATCCGCCAGCTGACGGAGCTTCTCGGTGCCCTCAAGATCACCGGGCCCATGGATCTCGTCGGCCTGTCGTTTGGCGGCTCCGTGGTCACGACCTTCGCCGACCGCTACCCCGATCGTGTGCGCTCGCTCGTGTACATCGACCCATCGTTCCGATCGCCGGGGGCGCTGCCGGCGCTCGCCAACCTGCCGTTAGCGTGGAACTACTTCACCGCCGTGTTCGACGAGCGGTGGTGGGCTGACGCCCAGCCGCGCGATTTTCTCGAGCCGGGGCGCTTCCCCGACTGGGCCGATCGGTATCGCGTCCAGGTCCAGTACCGGGGATTTCGCCGAGCCCGGCTGTCGGAGCTCGTGAGCAATGCCTCGGTCGATCAGCGCGACGAGATCGCACGCGTCGGCGAGCATCCGCGGCCGGTGTTCGTGATCTGGGGCAAGCAGGATCCGTCGGTGCCCTTTGAGTTCAGTACGTCGCTCCTCGAGCTGATGCCGCAGGGCCGCCTGCTCGCCGTCGAGTCCTCGGGGCACCTGCCGCAGATCGAGCAGCCGGCGGTCGTCAACCCGGCGTTGATCGACTTCCTTCGAGAGGTGCGCTAGGCTTGAAATCCATGACAACCCGCCACCGTCTGATGCTCAGCGGCCTGGCGATTGTGGTGTGCGTGGCCGCCCTGGGCACCCTGTCCAGCGTGCCTCTGGCCAGAATCACGGCCGCGGTGCCCGAGCGGCTGACCGGCGCGGAATTCTGGCGGCTCGTCACCGACATCTCGGAGCCGAGCGGCACGTTCCGGTCCGACAATCTGTTGTCGAACGAAATCAATTTCCAGAAGGCCCTGCCGAGGCTGACTCGGGCGACCCGGCCCGGCCGCGCCTACGTGGGCGTGGGCCCGGAGCAGAACTTCACCTACGTAGTCGCCCTCAGGCCGACGGTGGCATTCATCGTGGATCTGCGCCGGGGCAATCTGGACTTGCACCTGATGTACAAGGCGCTCTTCGAGGTCTCGGCCGATCGGGCCGAGTTCGTCTCCCGGCTGTTCTCGAGGCCGCGGCCAGCCGGCCTCGGCGCGCGCTCGTCCGTCGCCGAGATCTTCGCGGCGATCGGAGCGGTCAATCCGAACGAAGCTTTTTATGTTCAGAACCTGTCGGACATACGGAATCAGCTGCTCAGCCGCCACGGGCTGCCGCTGCCAGCCGGCGATCTGAGCGGGATTGAAATCATCTACCGGACGTTCTTCATTCTCGGCCCCTCGATTCGGTATTCGCCGTTCGGCAGTGTCGGCGGCACGACGCAGCCGACGTACGCGGAGTTGATGGCGGCCACCGACGAAGCCGGCGTGACGCGAGGGTTCCTGTCCACCGAAGCGGCCTTCGCCGGCGTCAAGGATTTGCAGAGCCGCAACCTCATCGTGCCGGTCGTGGGCGATTTCGCGGGCCCGAAGGCCATCCGCGCCATCGGCCGGTATCTCAAGGACAAGGACGCGCTCGTCTCGGCTTTCTATCTGTCGAACGTGGAGGAATATCTCGTGCCCGACGGGGTCTGGCGGGAGTTCTGCAACAACGTGGCGACGCTTCCGCTCGACGAGACGAGCACCTTCATTCGCTCCGTCCGTCTCGATGAGCCGGGGATGCCCAACCAGGGATTCACGTCGCAGCTCAAGGGGATGGCCGACACCGTCAGGAGCTGCGACCGGAGCGGTCCATAAGCTGAAACCCAGAATCTGATAGAATCCGGCTGCATTCAAACGCAGCCGACGGCACCCACCGACCCGATTTCCCTCTCAACATCTAAAAGGAGCACACGACATGGCAGGCACATTCATTATCGACAAAGCCCATTCGGAAGCCTCGTTCGTGGTCAGACACCTGATCACGAGGGTCCGTGGAAAGTTCACGGATTTCGAGGGCACGGTTGAGCTCGACGAAGCCAACCCGGCTCAGTCGTCGGCGACATTCTCGATCAAGTCGGCGAGCGTCGACACCAGCGAGCCGAAGCGGGACACGCACCTGCGCTCGGACGATTTCTTCGCGGCCGAGAAGAACCCGGCGATTACGTTCAAGAGCGCGCGGATCAAAGGCAGCGGCAAGCAGTTCGAGGTCAGCGGCCCCCTCACCATCCGCGGCGTCTCCAAGGAAATCACCTTGCCGGTGACGTTCCTGGGCCTCGCCAAGGACGCCTACGGCAAGCAGCGCGCCGGCTTCGAGGCGGAGATCACGCTCAACCGCAAGGACTTCGGTCTCAACTGGAATGCCCCGCTCGAAATGGGCGGGTTCCTCGTCGGCGACGAAGTGAAGGTCAGTCTGTCGATTCAGGCCGTCGCGAAGCAGTAAGGGCTCGCGGGGTTCACACGGTTCACGGGGTTCTTGCGGACCTCCGGGAACCGTGCGAACCTCGTGCACCGTGCGAGCCTCGCGGACCGCTCTCGTCCTGATCGTCGCCATCGGCCTTGTCGCCGAGGCCGCGCAGCCCCGTGAGTTCCGCTGGGCCGGCGACGCCGAAGGCGGGGCGCCGTATGTTGAAGCCGATCCGGCTCGTCCGGATCAAGTCGTCGGCTTCGATGTCGAGGTTGCCGGCCTGCTCGCTCGAGCATTCGGCCGGGTGCCGCGATTCGTCAACGTCACCTTCTACGCACTCGACCAGTCGATCGCGCGCGGTGACGCCGACATCGGCCTGAGCGGCGTCGAGGACACCTCCACGCGGCGCGCGGCCTTCGCCCTGACCATTCCCTACTATCGGTTTCGAGAGGTACTGAGCGTCCGCGACGCGGATGCCGCGCGCTTCCGGACGCTCGCCGACCTGCGCGGCCGACGTGTCGGCACGCTGGCTGGCACGATCGCGTACGAGATTCTCCTGACGGCCGAAGCGGCCTATGGCCTTCGCGCCGTCTCCTACGAGGACGACGTGCATCCGTACAGCGATCTGCTCCTTGGGCGTGTCGACGCGGTCCTGCTCGACAACGTGCTCGCGGAGCGGCGGACACGCACCGAATCGGGGTTCACCATCCAGCCCCAAAGCATCGCCGTCGGCCACTACGTCGGCATGTTCGCGCCGGCCAACGCCGCCCTGCGGGATCAGGCGAACGAGGTGCTGCGGGGTGCGGTGCGCGACGGCACGCTCGAGGGGATTCTGCGGAAGTGGGGCGTCTGGAACGACGATCAGCCGGCGCTCCATGCGCGCGTTCTTGCCGGAGAGGATGTGTCGCCTGTGGTCATCGAGGATCCGGCGCTGGGGCAAGCGACCCCGACCGTTGCGATATCCCGCTGGCAGGCGACGCGCCGGTACTTCCCGTCGCTGCTGCGCGCGTCGCTCGTCACGATCGTGCTCTCCTGTCTTGCCATGGCGCTCGCGGTCGGACTGGGCGCGCTCATCGCGCTCGGGCGCATCTACGGCGCGAAACCGCTCCGCCTCGCCCTCGTTGGATACGTCGAGCTCATCCGCGGCACGCCGATCCTCCTGCAGCTTTTCGTCCTCTACTACGGGATCGCGGCTGCCGTGCGACTGCCGGCCTTCGTGGCGGCCGCGCTCGGCCTGGCGCTCAACTACGCGGCGTACGAGAGCGAAATCTATCGAAGCGCCCTCGAGGCGGTGTCCACCGGTCAGCTCGAAGCCGCCCGGACGCTCGGCCTGACCGAGCGCCAGGTGCTGACGCTCGTGCGCGGGCCGCAGGCGTTCCGCCTCGCACTGGCCCCGATGACCAACGACTTCGTCGCGATGCTGAAGGACTCCTCGCTCGTGTCGGTCCTGACGGTTCTCGAGCTGACCAAACAGACGCAGATTTTCGCGACCAATCTCGGCAGCTGGGTGATCCCGGGGTTGCTGTGCGCAGCCCTCTACCTCGCTATGTCGCTGCCGCTCTCGGCCGTCGCCAGACGTCTCGAACGGCGGTGGAAGGCACCGGCCGCATGAGCGACGCCCTCCTCCGCGTGCAGGACGTTCGGATCGCTCGCGGCACTCGCCCGATCCTGGAAGGGGCCGCGTTCGAGGTCCGCCGCGGCGAGTTCGTCGCAATCATGGGGCCGTCGGGCTCGGGCAAGACGACCGTCCTCCGGGCGATCGCCGGCCTCGAGCCCTTTCAGGGCGGACAGATCGTGGTCGACGACGTCACGCTTGGGTCGGGTGTGGTCCCCGGGGTCGAGACGCTGCGCGCCCTGCGGCGGAAGGTTGGGATGGTGTTCCAGTTCCATCACCTCTTCGAGCATCTGTCCGCCATCGACAACGTCTGCCTGGCGCCAGTGTACGCGCTCGGGATCGCGCGTCCGGACGCCGAACGGCGTGCGCGCAATCTCCTTGCCGCGTTCGGCGTGGAGCACCGCGCCGACGCCATGCCGCGCCACCTCTCAGGCGGCGAAGCGCAGCGAGTGGCCATCGCGCGCGCCCTGGCCGTCGACCCGCCGGTGCTCCTGATGGACGAGCCGACCGCGTCGCTCGATCCAGTCCGGCGGGTCGAGCTCGGCGAGCTGCTGCGAGGTCTGGTGGCCGGAGGCCGCACGCTCGTGCTGGCCACGCATGATGAAGATTTCGCTCGAGCATGGGCCACACGCGTCCTGCGCGTGCGGGAGGGAATCGTGATGTAGTGTCCGCGGCTATGATCATGGCGGACAATCATCATGCGGGCGCTCGAGTTCTGGAAGGCGGTGACTGTGGACCACTCGAACCTCTTGGAGTCCAGTGGCTGCACGTGAACAGCGTCCGCTTTTGCCTCATCGGCGGCCAGGCGGTGAACGCGTATGTGGAGCCTCTCGTCAGCCTCGATCTTGATGTGGTCGTGGCGGCCGCCGATCTCGACCGCGTGCGGACACTACTCCCCAAGGTATTTGCCACGGAGTCGTTCCCTCATAGTCTGAATGTGTCGATCCCCGGCTCGGATCTCCGAATCCAGATTCAACTCGATGCGCGCTACGGCGCATTCGTGGATCGGGCGGGCGTTCGCGACGTGCTGGGAGTGCGGCTTCCGGTCGCCCGCGTCGAGGACGTGTTACAAGGCAAGATCTGGGCAGTCGAAGATTCGTCGCAGCGCCCGAGCAAACGGCAAAAGGATCTCGCCGACATCTCACGGCTGCTGGAGAAGTACCCTCACGTACGAACGTCTGTCCCCACAGACATTCTCGATAAGCTCGTCTGACGAGACGATACGACGATAGAGACATTAGGGGCCTGTCGGGGTGAACGTAAGGCCCGTTCTCCGATCCACGCCCCGACAACAGATTCGCGGGTGGTGGGTGTCGTTCGAGGTCGCGATCGGTTTCTGACGCGGCGACGTCCATCTCATTCGCGCCTTTCCCTTGTCAGTAGGTTAAGGTGTATATTCCGGCCCATACCGGCCGCAACAGGTTACCCGCCGCGCGTGCTGGAGCAGCGGTGTGACTGAAAGAAATCGTCGCCGGTGCCTTCGCTGGCCTCCCTCCCGCCTGCCCGTGCGGCAACAGGGGAGGCTACCGGGGCCAGATGACACGCAAGACCTCTTTGACGCACTGCGAAAACTGGAATCCCGGCGGCCGGGAAGGCGCTTGGTGTGCCGGCGGGGGTCACGAAGCGCGAGGATGGAGGCAGGTCATGGTGCGGAAGATCTATTCAAGGGCTCTGTGGGCGGCAATCGCGGTGATGGTCGTCGCGGGGGGCGCCGTTCTGGCGCAAAGCGCGCTCGCCCAGCTCGGCCTGACGGAGGCCCAGGCGCGAGGGGACGTGCTTGGCGTCGTGATGGGGCCAGAAGGTGCGCTGGGCTCGTATACCTCGCTCGTCAACAAGGGACGCGCGGCATATCAGAAGGTCCCGGTGGCGGCTCGGGGCCAGGTGACGACGGGCCTCTTCGCGTGGGCCAAGACCTTTGCGAGCTCACCGGCGTTCAAGACCGAATACGCGCGCCTCCGGGCCGAGGGTACGCCGCAGCCCAAGCCGTACCCGAAGACCGTGGAGCAGGAACTCGCGGACATGGAGAAGCAAATGGCGAATTTCAAGATGCCTGAAGCGACGATACGCGAACAGATGAAGGGCGCGCGGGCGTCGATCGAAGCCGGGCGCGCGCAGGACAAAGAGAACTATGAGAGGGAGATGAAGGACTGGCAGGCGCGCTACCCCGCCGATTCTCAGGGGTTCGTCGCCAAGTATCTGCGCGAGTTCCTCGCGGCGACGGCCGGTCTGGATTTTTCGGCGAAGGTTGAAATCGCCGATACGCGGGTAGGACCGTTGCCGCAGTTTGTCGATCCGGCGCTCCAGAACAAGCCCTGGCAGGCCGTGGAAGCCGTCTACGCCGGGCGAGAAG
>JBAUGX010000182.1:0-3458 GCA_049679965.1 Vicinamibacterales bacterium | reverse complement strand
GGCCTGATAAGGCCCGCCCCACATGCCGCCCTTCGTCCCACCACCCATACGCATCCTTCGTGCTCACGCCGAAGTTCGGCATCACGAGCGTGACCCACGACGCGGGCGTATCGACGAGCGGGAACAGCAGGTCGCCGCGGTCCAGGCCGAGCACCGTCCCTCCCTCGAGGAAGTACGGAACGTCGGCGCCAAGCGAGGCGGCAAGATCGGGCAATCGCGCCTGATCCACGTTCCACCGCGACGCCAACACGCGCAGCGCCGCCGCGCCATCGCTGCTGCCGCCGCCCAGGCCCGCCGCCATCGGGATGCGCTTGTCGATTCGAACCGAGACGTCGTGAGGCTCTCCACGGCGCCGCCCGGCGGCCCACGCGCGTTCGGCCGCGCGCCACACCAGATTGGTGCGATCGACCGGGCACGCGGGGTCGCTGCAGTCGAGGCGGAACGGTCCACGCTCGAACCGGAAGGTCAGCGTATCGTGCAGTGCAATCGACTGAAAGACCGTTCGCAGCTCGTGATAGCCGTCGGCGCGGACGCCGAGCACGCGCAGCGACAGATTGATCTTGGCGAATGCGGAGACGCGAACGGCACGCGGGGCAGCCATCTGCCTACCGGCGACCGAGGGGCCCGGACGCGCGCAGCTCGTCGAGCGTGATCGGGACGGCTTCGGCGGGAACCTGGATGGTGAACACGGCGGCGTCAAGCGGCGTGTTCAGGTCGACCTGCGAGAGCACAAGCCTCACATCGAAGGCCTGGCGGACGCCGCCGTCCTCGTCGAGGCTCGTCACCCGAATCGAGCTTGGCAGCCCGTCGCGAAATTCGCTGAACTCGGCGCGCCATCGGGCGCCATCCGCCGCGCGCCGCTCGTTCGCCACGATCCGCCACGGCTCGGTGGCCGTCTCGCGCTGAAGGTACAGCCCGCCCTCCGGCGTGGCGACAACGTTCCATCGATCGCCAAAGCCGCGAACCTCCGCCGGAGCGGTCACCGACGCGCAGCCGGTCAGCATCGGCAGCAGGCCGGCGGCGTCCAAAGGCACACCGGAGGTCGCCTCGAGCACGGCATCAGGGCGGCCATGCGCGAGCACGCGGTTGTCGCGGGGCAAGAACAGCGTGGCGTCGTTGCCGGTCGCCACGAAGATGAAGACTGGCGGACCGAAAGGCGCGACGGCCTCGAGGCGGACAGCGGCTGGAGACGTTGCGGGCGCTGACAAGCCAGCCGAGAGTCGGCCGCGCAGTCGCCGGGTAGCCGCCCTTCCACTCACGGCGATCTCGGCGGTCAGCGTCTGAACCGTGCGGCAGGCCGAAGTCGCTTGATCCAGCCGGGCGGCGGCATCTCGGGCCGAAACCGGCGTGCCCGGCCCGGTGGGCAAATTCATCTGGCGAGCGCTGAACGAGACGCTCGCCAGTAAAGTGAAAAGTGAAAACGAAAAACTAAAAAGGACACTGGTCAGCCGCAATCTGCTCAGTCTTTTTGAGTTTTCCCTTTTCACTTATAACTTTTGACTTTTTTCATCTCTTGCCGATCTTCTGTCTGGCCGCGCGAATCTTCTTGTCGATGCCGGCGCGATCGATCGAGTCGCCGTCTCCATCGAGCGCCCGCGCCCACGCCGCGACCGCGTCCTCGTTGCGCCCAAGCTTGGCCAGCACGTCGCCGTAGTGATCCTGGACGACCGAGTTCGTCATCAGCTGATCGGCCGCGCGCCGCAGATTCTCCTCGGCGAGATCGAACTTGCTCGCCTTGAAGTACGCCCACCCGAGGCTGTCGAGGTACGAGCCGTTGTCGGGATCAACCTGGAGCGCCCGCTTCACATAGGCGACCGACTCGTCGAGCCGCTCGCCACGCTCAGCCAGCATGTAGCCCAGATAGTTGAGCGCCGGCGCATGGTCCGGCTCGCGTCTGATCACGGTCTGAAACGCCGCCTCGGCGTCGGCGAACTTCTTCTGTTTGTCGAAGACGGCGCCCAGCTCGAAGACAATGGCGTTGTTCGCGGGAAATCGAGTCTGCGCATCCTGCAGCACTTTGACGGCCTGCGGCCCGCGCGATGCATCCGAATACAGCTGCGCGAGCGCCATATAGGCGGGCGGCTCGTCGGCGTGCGCCTTCACGGCGTCTTCGAGCACGGCGATACCCTGGTCGACTTTGCCATCCTGGCGCAGCGCCTCCGCGTGCAGGCGTGCCAGGCGCAGGTCATTGGGATTCCCGATGCGCGCCTGTCTCGCCGCCTCCACCGCGGCGCCGTACCGCTTGGCCGCGAGATTCGCCTCGATCAGGTAGGCGGTGATCCCCTGATCGTTGGGCTGCAGGCGATGAAGCTCGTCGAAGGCGGCCACAGCCTTGTCGTGCTGGCCGATCTGCTGATAGGCAAACCCCAGATGCGGCAGCAGCAGACCGAGATCGGCGGCATGGTCGCCGGGCTGGCGGCGGAGGTCGTCGACGGCCGGCGCGAGGGCGTCGGCGACGGCTTTGTATTGGCGGCGGCCTTCGAGCGCCTCGGCCAGGGCGTAATACCCGAAGACGCTGCGGCCGTTCTGCGCGGCGATGAGGCGGCGCGCCGTGGCTTCCGCGGCCTGATACTCGCCAAGCCGGCGCTCGGCCTGCGACAGCAGGTACAGCGCGCGGGCATCGGTCGCGCGGGTCGACGTGATGTCTCTCAGCACGTCCCGCGCTTGAGTCATCGCCTCGCGATCGCCCGAGTTGAGCAGCGCCGACGCATAACGCGTCCTGAGCTCGGCGTTGCGGGGCGCCAGCTGCACGGCGAGTCCGTAGGCGCGCGCCGCGTCGACCCATCGCCGCTGGCGCTCGTAAAAGTCCGCCAGGGTCGGCAGCAGGCGCGGATCCTCGGCCACCCGATTCTCGAGCCAGTCGGTCCCGTCCTTGACGCGGCCGGCGCCCACGTAGGATTCAGCGAGCAGCAGCGGCCCCTCGATCCAGCCCGGTTGATGGTTGACGAGATCGGTCAGCAGCGGGATGGCCTTGTCGAATGAGGCAGCGCGCACGTACAGCCGCGCGAGCGCGGCGCGCGCGTTCGGATCCGCATCGATCGGGCTGGCGACGGCCAGCTCCAGGTAGCCAATGGCCTTGGCGGTGTTCTCGTCCGGCCGGGCGCCCGCGGGCGGCGGGGGCGCGCCCTGGCGATCGCTCTCAGATCGCGCGGCATAGACAATCCCCAGGACGCGGTTCGCTTCACGATTCGTCGGGGCGATCTTGAGCGCCAGCTCCGCCGTGCTCGTGGCCTCCTGCACCCGATCCTCGCGGAGATAGAGGGCCGCGAGCTCGGCCGGGATGTCGGCCGCGGTGGGTGCGAGCTCCATCGCGCGCCTGTACGCCGCGATCGCTCCGGCCACATCGTCGGCGTCCTCCAAATAGCGGGCGAGCAGAAACTGTTCGTAGGCCAGCGCCGTCTTCTGCGGCGCCGGCGCGGCTGGCTGCGCCGCGCGCGCTGGCGCGCCCTGCGCGAAGC
>JBAUGX010000181.1:0-29698 GCA_049679965.1 Vicinamibacterales bacterium | reverse complement strand
GTCGGTGTTTGATACCGGCACGGGCGCCGTGGCGTTGAGCGGGCCGCTCACCGCCGGCGTGTCGATGATCCAGATGACGAGTGCCAGCCAGTCGTCGTAGTGGATCCACGGCCAGTACTGGCGTCCCGATCCCACAGGGCCGCCGACACCGAATCTGAACGGCAGGAGCATCTGCGGCAGCGCGCCGCCGGACCGGTCGAGCACCAGTCCTGTCCGGAGGCAGACCAGGCGCGTCGAGGCGCCAGCCGCCCGGCCGGCCTCGGCCTCCCACCGCACGCAGACGCCCGCCAGAAAGTCGGATCCGGCCGCCGCCTCTTCGGTCAGGATCTCGTCGCCATGCGGACCGTAGAAACCGACGGCCGATCCACTGATGAACACCGACGGTGGCACGGATGCTCGCCGACAGGCTTCAGCGAGGCTGCTGGTCGCGCGGACGCGGGAGTCGAGGACGCGCTGCTTGTGGACCGCGGACCAGCGGCCGCCGGCGATGGACACGCCCGCGAGGTTGATGACGGCGCCCGCGCCGTCGATCTCGGCGGCCCATGGGGCGACCTCGCCGTCAGGCGTCCAGGTGACCAGCCGCGGGCGTGCCACGGCGCCGGCTCGCGCGGACCCGCGCGTGAGGATCACGACGTCGTGGCCCTCGGCGACCAGTCGGTTGGCGAGCGGTTGTCCGAGAAACCCGGTCCCGCCGGCGATGACGATTCTCATGGGTGGTCTGCAGCGGTTGGCGCCCCCTCATCCTACACGGTGGCGAGCGGCGTATGATGGCGGCGGTGTCCACCGTTGTCGGACTGCTGTTTACCGTCTATCTGACGCTCGCGTTGCTGCTCACGCTGCCCCCGCTGTGGGCGGCGCTGCTCATCATGCCGGCCGGGCGGCGGGCGGACCGCCTCGTGAGGTTCTGGTCCCGCTTCATCGTCCGCGCCACTTTCTGTCGGCTTCGCGTATCAGGGCTCGATCATCTCGCCGGCAGCCTGCCGGCCGTGTTCGTCTCGAATCACCGCAGCTACGTTGATGCCGTCGTCGTGATGGCCGCCATTCCGGCGGAATTCCGTTTCGTGGCGTTTCACGGCGTGCTGACGTGGCCCGTGGTCGGCACGGCCATTCGCAAGGCGGGACACCTGACAGTCAATCGAGCCGATCGCGCGGCACGTCTTTTGTGCGCGCGAGCGATGACCGAAACGCTGCGGCGCGGACACTCGCTGTTCGTGTTCCCCGAAGGGATGGCCAGTCCGACGTCCGAGCTTCTGCCGTTTCGTCTGGGTGCGTTTCGGGCAGCCGTCGAGGCCGGCCGCCCAATTGTGCCGATGACGCTCGATGGCACAGGCGCGATGCTGCCGATGCACGGTGCGCTGCTGCGGCCGGCTCCGCTCGGCGTCACGATCCACGCCCCGATCGCGCCGGCCGCGCGGAATCGGCCCGAGATGGGACGCCTTCGGCGTGCGGCGCGGCGGGAGATGGCGCCAACACCCTCGCGAGCGGACGAGGCGGCTGGCACGACTCAGAAAGTTCGCCGCGCGACCCACTCGCGGAGCAGAGAGTCCACGACGACATAACGGTCGCCTTCGCGGCCAATCACATCGTCGCGCACGAGCGCTCCGAGCGCGTATTGCACGGTCGAGGCGCCGCCAAGGCGATGCCGTTCGCGCACCTCGACGGACAGCAGTCCCTGCCCCTCCTCGAGCACGACGGCGCGCAGGACGCTCCGCTGGGCCACTTTGAGCCGCTGCCACAGCGCCTCGAACATCATCTGGTGCTCGGTCAGCAGACGCCGCAGCGCGAGATGCAGGTCGTCGAGCGTCGCCCGCCGCCGGCCGGCCGCGCGTACCTCGTCCCAGGTCTCATGCGCCAGACGCTGCACGTCGTACGGCAGATTGCCAGCCAGTTCGACGATCGCGGTGCCCAGGCCCGGCTCGGCGCGCATGCCGGATCGGGTGAATCGCGTATCGATGAACGCGGCGAACTCGTCCGCCGGAATCTTCTCGAGCCGGATCACCGGACCGGCCCGATAGAACGGCCGCTTGGGGCCCAGCATCCGCTCCATCAGGCTCGGCTCGGAGCCCGCGAAGACATAGCCGACCTCGCGCTGGTGCTGGACGGCCGCGCGCATCGCGTGCTCGACCGAGCCGCCGTTGAATTCGGCGATCCCCTGGAACTCGTCGAGCGCCACCACGACCCTGCGTCGCCGCTCCTCGGCGAGGCGCGCCGGCAACGCAAACACCTCCTGGGCGAGCCGCGATTGATCCCGCTCCGATCGGACGCCCGGAAACGACACGCTGATCGAGCCGAGCGGGGCGGCGCCCGGCGAGTACTGCACTTCGGCCTTGGCGGATCGAATGACTTCGCGGAGCCACGTGCGTGCGCGATCCCACTTGGTCTCCGCGGAGACGATGGCGCGTGCGTAGCCCTCGAGAAATGCCACGTACGAGCTGTAGCTGCTGACCGTGACCTCCACGGTCAGCGCGCCCTGTTTCGCCATCGCGACGAGCGCGCGCCGCACCAGCGACGACTTGCCGTAGCGGCGCGGGGAGATGAGGAAGACCTTCTGGCCGGCCGCCAGGTCGCCGACCAGGCGGTCGAGCTCCGCTACCCGATTGGCAAATGCCGACAAGGGCACCACTTCGCCGTAGACGAAAGGATTCTCCATTACAGCTAATCCTATAATGATTACGGATCATACTGTAACTGGAATCTGAGGATCTGAGGATCTCAGTAGTACCGCCTGGGAAGGTCCAGAATGACGCGCCGTCTGACGAGGTCGGCCATCGCGGGGGGCAGCGGGCCCGCCCCGAGCGCCGACAATGCGGCGCGATCGACCGCGACCTCGTCGGGCAGATACTGCCGGCAGGCGCCGAACTCCTGTTCGTAGTCCTCCGTGGGGAACTGCAGGCGCAGCCGCATCCGGTCGCCGAGAGGCTCGGCCTGATACAGCGGGTTGAGACGGAGCTCTCCCGTCATACCGGGCGCCGGGTCGAGGACGTGCGGCCTGAACACGGCGGGGTCGCGGCTCGCGATGCACACGAGCGCGGGATCGCTGTCGAGCACGGCCGGCGGGTCGCGGCGCGCGAGATCCACCGGACCGCCGGCGACCACGTCGGCGAACAGGCCGGCTTCTCCGAAGAGCCTCGGCTCGATTGTCTCGAACAGATCGCGATAGCCCTCAGGAGGCAGCGGCTGTCCGTGCGACGGACTCCAGACGCGCTGATTGTGCGCGTGACTGATGACGACGGCGCCAGGGGACGCGTGACCCGGGCCGTCAGCCCCGTCATCGATCAGGCGCAACATCTCCAGAACGGCCTGTCGCTTCGTCCAGATGAACATGAACGCGTCGGCGCACATGGCATAGCGGAAGGCGCCGCGGGCGAAGGGCAGCGGCGCGTTGCCGTCGCAGCAGACGGCCTCGCAGCCGGGCGCGGTGAACCGCCGGGCCAGCCACATCTTCGAGAAGAACAAATCGGCGATGACGGGCGGGGGCGAAGACAGATCCATCAACGACCGGGTCAGATGGCCGGATCCGCCGCAGATGTCAATCGCGCGTCCTCCGCCGCGCAGGACGGTGCCCGCGACCGCCCGGACCAGTTGGTGGGCCACGACGTAGCTGGGGTCGGAGAAGCGGTAGAAGAAGTAGCCGCCTTCCAGATTGAGACCGAGGGCTTCGATGGCCTCTCGATACGTCACGTCGGCTGACGTTGAGATGGCGTCAAGCCTGGCCGCGCGTGCGTCATCGTCGATGTTGAACATCGCCCGCCGCGCCAGTTCGGGTTGGCCGGCTTCGACATGCGCGCACGCCTTCTTGGCGGCTGCGTCCAGATGCATCACCGCAAGGCCGGCGACGACCGGAAAGATGCAGCAGTGGCAGCCCAGGATGGCGTCGTGAATCTCGTCGCCGTCTCGTCGATGGAACATCGACGTCACGAGCTCGAGCCGGCCGCCGCAGTAGGGACATCTGAGGATGTCGAGAAGAGACAGTTTCATATCGTCTTCATCACTCTCTGGCCAATCGGCTCGAGGAGCGACGTGCCGGAATGCGGCCGCGCCCTGCGGAACTGCTCGACGCCGAGACACCGCCGCGCGTCGACCTCGTCGAGCCAGGCAAAGGGATTGTCTTCGCCCAGCTGCGAGCGATGGCAGCGCAGGGCCGCGAGCTTGCGCGGCACCCAGTCGTGGACGTCGACGGTGAACGACGGGCGCCTGGCCGCGACGCCGAAGGCGTCGGGGACGATGGCCCACACGCCTGAGAGCGGCGGCGACCAGCCCTTCGCCGCTGCCGTGTCGCAGACCTCCCGCATCGCCCCCTTCCGCATCGTGACGTAGTAGAGCGCCGGCGCGGTGTCACCGAACGAACGCACGGCCGTGCACGTGCGTTCGTGGATGCCGATGTGGTCCAGATGCCAGTACAGACCATCCTCGGCGAACGTGATGACGGCGTCCGGCCGGTACTCGTCAATGGCCGAAACAATTTCGGCGTGCAACTCCGGCACGTCGGCCCATCGCAGATTGCCGTCAGGATGGCTGAAGACCAGGAGATCCGCTATGCCGAGAATCTTCGCGGCTTCACCGAGCTCGCTGGTACGCCGTTGGGCCAGCTCAGCGTCCGGACCGAGCGTGCGAGCACCTGCATGGCCCCGTTCGCCCCTGGACGCGCACACGAGCACAACGCGGGCCCCCGCATCGGATAACCGCGCCAAGGTTCCACCGCAGGCGATCGACTCGTCGTCGGGATGGGCGAACACCGCAAGGACGGTTCGGCCCTGGAGGCCGCGCCCGTCATCGAACGCCACGACGGGCCTCGATGATCTGCCGGTAGACACCGACATACTGATCGACCATGCGGTCGATGCCGAAGCGAGCGACGGTCTGCTCGCGAACGCGGCGGCGATCCAACTCGAACACGCGCGCAAGCCCACCGGCCATCTGATCCAGGTCGGCGAAGACGATGCCGGTCAGGCCATCGTCGACGACCTCACGGACCGCGCCACGATCGAGCGCCGCAACGGGCGTCCCGCAGGCCATCGCCTCGGCGAGCACCAGCCCGAACGGCTCGCGCGCCTGCACCGGGTAGACGAGCGCGCGCGCGCCGCCGTAGAGCTTCACCTTGGTCGGGTGATCGACCTCACCCACGTAGACGATCTGCGTCCCGTCGACATGCGCGGCCACCTTTTCTCGATAGTACGGGTCGTCGGGGGCGGCCAGCAGGAGGCGCATGCCCACGCGCTTGGCGAGGTCGATGGCCTGCAGCACCCCTTTGCCTTCGGTGAAACGGCCGAGGAACAGCAGGTAGTCGTCGGGCCGTTCGCGGAACACAAAGCTGTCCGTGTCGATGCCATGGAGCACGGTGCCGGCGACGTTGAGGCCCTTGAGGAGGCTTGCCTGCTCCCCCGAGATCGCGACGAACGGTGCTTCGGGATAGCGCAACCACAGCTGGACCTCCGCCGCGCTTGGCGCGTGGTGCAAGGTCTGCACGACCGGTGCGGAGGAGAGCCGCGAAAAGGCCAGCGACATCGGGTAGTACTTCGCCTCGTAGTGAATGACGTCGAAGGCGGCGGCGCGCTCCACGGCGGCCGCGAGATTGAGCATCTCGTAGAACTCCCACGGCCACATCCGTTCGTCGTGCCAGTAGCCATGATCAAAGGTCGCGTGCAGCGTCCCCCGGGTTTTGGAATCGGCTGTCGCGAACAGGGTCACGTGGTGGCCGCGGGCCACGAGCCCTTCGGTCAGAAGGGACGCCATGAGCTCGACCGAGCCGGATCCGGCCGGCGGGAGCGCGGTGGCCACGGGCGCGACGTGCGCGATGCGCAGCGGCGTGCCCGTCATGCGCAGGCCTCGTCGAGCAGGCGGGGCAGCACCACGCGCGCATCGAAATGCGCGCGCGCCAGCTCGACCGCCGCCCGTGCGTGCCGGGTGTAGTCACTGTTCAATCGGTCGATGCCCTCGACGGCTTGATCGAGATTCGAGAACGCGAGGAGACCCTCGCCTGCCGGCAGGTGCGCCGTCCAGCCGGTGTCCTGCACGAGCGCCGGCCGGCCCGAGGCGAGGTAGCACTCGGTGCGATCGGAGAACCAGCCGGACCGCGTCGCCACGTACGTGTGCTTGGCGACGCCAAACTCGGCTTTCGATCCATGAATGAAGTCGCGGTACGCCGAGGGCGTGCGCGACACGTGCATCGCGTCAACCGTACTCCAGCCATGTTCGCGCAGGAGCGCCTGGGGGCCATTCACCGCCAGCTCGAATGGCTGCAGCGTCCGCGAGGGCAGGTCGATGTACTTGATGAATTCCTGGTCTTTGTTGCCGCCGACGTCGGCGAAGCTTTCGATCTGCCACGTCATGACGGTGGTGAATCGATCGCGCGGCCGCATGTCGGTGCGCCAGTCGTCGAGCGTGACCGGCTGCCAGGTCTTGCGCCACGTAAAGGGGCCGCTCGGCACCGGTGAGGCGTCGGTGCCGATGTTGGCGCCGAAGGTGAACAGGTGATCGAACTTCTCGAAAAACGCGACGTACCATGGCTCGGCCTTGGCGATTGCCAGCTGGGTGAACCCCGGGTCTGAGTCGACGAACACTTTGCGCGGAATCCGCGCGTACTCATCACGCCAGAACCACGATCCGCCCGAGAGGTTGATGAACAGGTCGGCGTCAGACGCCCATCGACGGACGTCGTCAGCCGACCGGCCGTGATAGGTGCCGTCATAGTTCACGAACGCCCACCGATCGCCCAGCCCGAAGGGCGCCAGGGCGTGGTGAATGTACGTCGTTCCGTAGGTCGGATCGGTCGCGCGCGTGTTCTGGATCGGGTCGTACACGCACTCGCCCGTGTCCTCGACGTAGAAGACCTCGTGTCCGAGCGCGCGAAGGCCGAGCAGGTACATCAGCGAACACCACGTCACGCCCCCGAACGGATAGCGGGCGATGATGCCGGCAAACAGGATGCGCATTACCGCCGCGCGGCCTGGATCAGTTCGTCGACGCTTTCCGGATCGTCGAGGGACTTGCCGACCGAGAGCCGCGCGCACATCCGCCGGTACAACAGGCTCGTCTGCAGGAGCTCCTCGTGCCGGCCCTGCGCGTCAATCCGGCCACCGTCCAGAACGAGAATCTGATCGGCGTCCCGCACGGTGGAGAGCCGATGGGCGATGACGATCGTCGTGCGGCCCGTCCGAAGCCGCTTCAAAGCGGCAAAGACGATTTCCTCCGAGATGGCGTCGAGCGACGAAGTGGGCTCATCGAGAATCAGGATGGGTGCGTTCTTCAGGAGCGCGCGGGCGACGCTCAGCCGCTGACGCTCGCCGCCCGAGAGACTGGCGCCGGCTTCGGCGACCTCCGTGTCGTAGCCCCTGGCGAGCCGGGAAATGAACTCGTGCGCGTGCGCGGCACGCGCGGCCTCTTCAATCTCCGCGTCGGTCGCATCGAGCCGCCCGTACCGCAGATTGTCGCGGATGGTTCCCGAGAACAGCACCGGGTCCTGCAGCACGATGGCCGTCTGCTCGCGCAGGGATCGGAGGCGATACTGTCGCACGTCGACGCCATCGACCAGGACGCGGCCGGCCGTGGCCGCGTAGAAGCGCGGGATCAGGCTGACGAGCGTCGTCTTGCCCGCGCCGGTCAGGCCGACGAGCGCCACCATCTGGCCCGGCTTGGCTTCGAACGTGATGTCGTGCAGGACGGCCGTCCCGTCCGGGTAGCTGAACCCGACGCCTTCGAAGCGGACCTCACCCCTGAGATTGGCGGCCTCCATGGCACCCGGCGCATCGACCGTTTCCGGCACCAGCGCGAACATCGCGCGCACCCGCCTGGCGCCCGCCAGCGCGCCCTGCAGCTGGCCCGTCGTGTACGCAATCGCCGACAACGGGCCATAGACGGCGCCCAAGTAGAAGATGACGACCGTGAGGTCGCCGATCGACATGCCGACCTGCCCCGGCCCGGCCTGCGCGCGCATCACCTGCACGCCGCCGACGACGAGGACGAGGGCGGTGCCTAGAATCGTGATCACGGTGACGCCCGCCGAAAAGAGCGACTGCTGCCAGGTGAGCGCGATTCGCGCGGCCATGGTCTGCTCGCCGGCCGCGGCGTACCGGCGGACTTCCTGCGGTTCGCGCGCGAAGCTCTTGACGAGCCGCATCGAGGAGAAGGTCTCGTATAAACGCTGGACGAGCGTCGACTCGAGTTCCTTGACGCGCTCCTCGCGGCTCATGAGCGTCCTGATGTAGTAGCGGATGCACAAAAACAGAAACGGCACGATCGCCAGCGAGAGGATCGCCACGGCGACGTCGAGCCGCAGAAGAATGACGAACATCACGACGAGCGTCGCGAGCGACGTGACAAGCGGAAACCCGCCGATGACGAGGTTTTCGATCGAGTAGGTGTCGACGTCGACGCGGTACACCGAGTCGCCGGTCTTTGTGACGATATGATGATGGAGCCCGAGTGCCTGCAGGTGCTCCAGGAGCCGATAGCGCAGTGCGTAGACCATGCGCTGGCCCGTCTCAACCTGGAGCTGCGTGCTGTACGCCGTCGCGAGCTGGTTGGCGATCTGCAGCAGCACGCCGGCGACAACCACCAGGACGAGCAGCACCACGCGATTGCCACCTGTGACCGCGGTCGTCGACTGCTCGAGAGACGCCCAGCCAAACGGCTGCTCGAGCAGCACGTTGTCGATGACCACTTTGATGGGCCAGGGCTGGAGGACGCCGAGGCCGACCTCGACGAACAGCAGAACGGCGAGCAGGACGACGGGGCTCCGGTGCGGAGCCAGAAACGACAGCGCCCATCGGAGGAGCGTCCGGTCGTCGCTCATCCGGTCGCCTTCGGAGTGGGGACCGGCGCGGGCCGGGGCACGGGGGCGTTCTGCAGGACGTTTCGAATGGGCACCGGGACGATCTGATCACGGCTCGAGTCGGTCACGTACAGCCATCCGCGTCGGGGCGCATAGGCGACGCGCGTCGGTGCGCCGAACGCGACACGGCCCGCCTCGCTCAGGTCCCGGATGATCCCATCGGTGCCCACGATGCGCACGTGCCCGTTGTAGTAATCGGCAATGACGATCAGCAGGCCGCGGGCCTGCGGGACGAGCGTCACGCCGGCGGGCCCGGCGAGCGCTGCCTGCGTCGCCGGTCCGTCGTCGCCCCAGCTGCCCCAGCTGCCGCTGCCCGCCACGGTCGTGATGACGCCGGTCTTCGCGTCGATTTTGCGGATGCGGTTGTGGTGCATGTCGGCGATGTAAAGGTCGCCGTTCGGCGCGAGAGCGACGTCGCTCGGCATGTTGAGACGCGCGCCGCCGGCCGGGCCGCCGTCGCCGATCTCGGTCGAATCGTCGCCCGGCGTCCCGTCGCCGGCGATCGTGTGGATCAGGCCGGTCTTCGCGTCGACCATCCGAATCCTGTAATTGAGGGTGTCGGCGATGTAGAGGTCGCCGTTGGCCGCGACCGCCACCGCGCTCGGCGTGTTCAGCGACGCTTCGGTGGCCGGCTTGTCGTCCCCGTCGTAGCCGTTGCCGCCCGACCCGGCGACCGTCGTAATCACGCCGGTCAGTCTGTCGACGCGACGAATCCGATCGTTGTGCGAATCGGCGACGATGAGATCGCCGTCGGGCGCGATGGCCACGCCGTCCGGCGTGTCGAGTTGCGCACGGCTCGCGGGCCCGTTGTCGCCTGAAAACCCGGCACCGAGCGCATGGTCGCCGACCACTGTCGCGATTCTGCCGTTGCTGGCGTCGATACGCCGGATGACGTTGTTGTTGGAATCGGCGAAGAACACGTCTCCGGCGGGAGCGACAACAATGCCGCCCGGCGTGTCCAGCCACGCCTGGATCGCCGGCCCGTTGTCGCCGGCGAATCCCTTTCGCGCGCCGATCACGGCGGCGGTGGCCGCTTCGCGCAGGATGAACGTCCCCGTGCCGAGCGACAGGATCATCACGACGAAGATGAGCGCGCTCCGCAGACCGTAGACCCGCAGCAGCGACGGCGCGATGAGCGGTGCGCGAGCCGGCCCAGACGGCATCTCGATCATGCCCTGGCCAAGCGCAACCTTCTGGATGCCGCGCCGCATTAGGGCGGCGTTCTGCGCCGTCCGCAACGACGCCACCGCGATGATGACGAGTGTCAGGCCCGCGGCGAGTGCGCCTGCAAGCGGTTGCCGCAGGGCCAGCCCCGTCGCGGCCGCAAGGAAGAGTGCCAGCCCGAGCCCGAGCGCACTGACGACGCCCAAGATGGTCGGGCGCAGGTGCGTGCTGATCCGGAGCAGCGACTTGCCGCCGCCGTGCTCCTCCACGAGCGCGCGCACGTCGAGCCATCCCCATCGGCCGACGGGAATGCTGACGTCGCGATCGTCGGACCAGCCTTGATCGATCTCGATCGAGCGCACCGCCCGCGAACGGCGGAGCCAGTCGGTGAGCTGCTGGAGCACGCGGTCGGCCGACGTCCAGGTCTCACTCCAGAAGCGATCCTCAGTGACGGTTCCCGTCAGCAGCAGCAGCGCGCGCCAGGCTTCGGCGAGCGACGGACGGGGGCCGCGACTGGTTTGCCGTACAGCCGTGGGCAGCGTGACCTCGGGGGGCGAGAGAATGCCCCGGACGCGCCCCCGGAGTCTGGCCAGCGGCTGCAGGAAGTGTAGATACGCGACCATGGCGCGGTACCACAGCCTGCTCCCGGGAAGCGAGGCGACTTCGGATCTGAGCGCATACCTGATGTTGGTGGCGACCGTGACTCCGAAGCCCACCCCACCGCTCGCGAGCAGCAGCGTCGCGGCCCAGAGGTTGCCGCCGATGGCCGCCACAAGCGCGCCGCCAAGCATCAGGACGAACGAGAATGCCTGCCACTTGACCGAATGGGGCATGAAGGCGAACGGATGGACGTCGGTGCGGTACACCGATGGAAACGCGGCCGTGCCCCACACGCCGGCGTTGATCTTGGTGCCCCAGAGCGATCTGACAAACGGCAACGGACTGTAGATCCGTCCGTGCCACAGCATGCGGCCGTCGAGAAACTTCTCCGGGTGGTGGGCCATCAACCAGGTCTCGCCCTCGCCGTAGCCCACCTGCTGGCGCCAGTACGCGGCGACAGAAGACCGATGGTGATGCCACACGAGAGCGGCGGCGGCGAAGCCGATCTTCCAGCCCCGAGCCTGCAGCCGCCAGCAGATGTCCACATCGTCACCCGCGCGGAGGTAGATGGGATTGAAGCCGCCAATGGCCAGCAGTGCCTCGCGGCGAAACGCCATGTTGCACCCGGGCACGTGTTCCGCCGTGCGATCGTCGAGCAGGACGTGCGTCGGTCCGCCGGGTGCGCGGGCGATACACTGCGCCATTGGCGGATCGTCGGCGGGCACGACGTTGGGTCCACCCGAACCGACGACGTCTGAAGTCAGGAACGGCTGAATCAGGAACGTCAGCCAGTCGCGGTCGGCACGCACGTCGGCGTCGGTGTAGGCGACAATTGCACCGGTTGCCTCGGCGAGACCGACGTTACGCGCGGCGCTCAGACCCCCGTTTGGAATGTCGATCACGCGAACCCGCGAGTGACGCCGGCCGAGGTCCGCGGTCTGGTCCTTCGAGCCGTCGTTGACCAGGATGATTTCGTAGTCCGGGTACGTCAGTCCTTCGAGAGAGGCGAGGCAGTCTTCGATCGTCTTGGCGGCGTTATAGGCGCAGACGACGACCGACACGCGCGGCCAGGCCTGTTGTGCCGCATGGGGAAACGGCGCGTGCTCGAACGCGGCGGCCACCGCCTGCGCCGCCGGCTTGGGCGTCCGCACGCGATCGACAAGGCCAAACGCCCAGTCTTCGACCTGATGCCCTCCGCGCCACCAGTCGTCGGTCCACGTGAAGGCAATGGCCCCGCACGCACCCTCTTCGAAGGCCGACCGAATGTGCGCCGCCGTGATCACCGCCTGGCCGGCCTGGCCTTCGCGAATGCTGTCGGCGCCGGCCTCCGCCAGCAGCAACGGCCTGTGGCCGGCGACCTGCTGCAGCCGTGCCAGGTACGCCCGGAGCTCCGGCTCGCGATGCAGGTACACGTTGAAGGCGCAGATGTCGAAGAAGGAAAGGTCGAGGAACTCGGTCGGTGGAAAGTTGACGTACGTGAACAGGCTGGCGGGCGATGCTGTTTTGGCATCCTGAAAGAGCGCGCGGAGGAAGTGTTCGACGCGCACGCGGCCGTGCCAGCGTACGACGCCGGCTGGAATCTCGTTGCCGAGCGCGAAGGCGAGCACCGCCGGGTGATCCGCAAGCCCGGCGAGCGTGCCAACGAGTGTGCGGCGAATCTCTCGCGTGAGGCGGCGGTCGTCGAGAAACGCGGTGTGCTGGGACCACGGCAGTCCGACGAGCGCGCGCAGACCGTGCTTGGCCGCCTGGTCCAGCAGTTCGCGCGGAGGCGGCGTGTACGTGCGGACCGTGTTGATGCCGAGGGCCGCCATCATGCGGAAGTCCTCGGCGATCTGGCTGGCGCTGGGGAACTGATGCCCTTCAGCGTCGGGCGCGAACGTGCCGTACGCCACGCCTTTGACGAGGAAGCGCGTGGCGCCCAGGCGCAGGAATTTTCCGTCCACGACCGGGCGAGGCTCCGCCGCCGGCGACCTGCCGTGACGCTCCTCGGGCCCGGCCTGAACTGCAGTGCTCACAAAGCAGCCGCTCTGCCATCAGAAGCGGCAAAGAGCATTGTAACAAGAGGTTGACGGGTTCCATCTCCGGGCGCCGGTTTCCGAGTACGTCCACGATACCTCGTCAGAATCGCAGGCGCAGCCCGGCCCCGAACACGATATGCCCGGCGTTGAGGTCGGTATACCGCTGACTCAGCGGATCGACAATCGTCACGCTCCCTTGCTGAACGCGGATTGCGGCGCCGACGCCGACATGCTTCGCCGCGTACCAGGCCAGGCTGATACCCGCATGGAGGCCCCAGCCGGTGCCGGTGACCTCGCGCTGCGGACCCGACGCCACCGCAAGGGCCGGCTGCGTATTGACGATCACCGACGAGGTGCGATCCTCGGAGACGTGGAAATACGTCGGCCCCGCATCTGCGCGAATCACGGTATCGACATCGACCGCCCAGGCGTAGACACCGCTCAAGTCGAGCGCGCGATCCCGGCGCTGGCCGGTCGGATAGGCCACGCTCGACGCCGTGCGCGGCACGATGAAACCTGGCATCGAGACGCCAAGGCTGGCGGGATGATCGGTATTGATGGCCGTGTAGTGAACGCCGATCCCCAGCCCGTTCGCCAGCGCGTAGCCGCCCGACAGATGCACGCCGACTGCGCCTCCCAGGTCCGGATACGTCGCGCTGAGCGTGGACGACCCACTCGGCCTGCTGATCGTCTGCGCGACCGCAAACGCCTGCCCCTGCGTCACGTCAACATCCATCCAAGCGCGCCCCAGCGTCTGCGCCTGCGCGGGGACCAGGCCCGCGAGACTGACGAGCACCGCGAAAATAGTTGTTCGCATCAATCCTCCTAATCTGCGCTGTGCAAACGAGTAGCAGGGAGGATGCCGGTCTGGGTTGGCGCAAATGCATGCTCCGGGACAGACAGGTCGCACCCGGAAGCGACATTGGTTCGTGGATTCGGCGACTTCCAGCGTGGTGCCCGCTTAGCCAACGTCGGGGACCTTGTCTCCCTCTATCGGGGGGCCAGCGATCGGCCGAAAACGAGTAATTGGTGGCCTCAAGGCGGAACGCCCCGGAGCTCTGGCGCCTCGAACTGAACGCCATAAAGGCGGTCTGCCGCGCGCTCGCACCCCTGCCGCCGAGTTCGCGGGCCAGAGTGCTGCAGTGGGTGGCGAAGCATTTCGAGCCAGAAGATTCATCCGCCCAACAGCCGGTACCGAGGCCGGCTCTTCATCCGGCTGCCGAACACTGGCAGGTTCCGGCGCCTGCCGAGCTTGTCGAACACTTGCAGGTTCCGACACTCCACGAGCTTGCCAGAAGCGGTCCCTTCGTACCCCACCCGTCAGCGGAACCGAGACGCCCTGGGTTCGCTCCGGTCCTGGCGCCGGACGCAGGCGGGAAAGCATCCACCAAGACGGCGCTCGTTCAGATGTTCCCAATCCTTGAACGGTTCACACGCCGCACCCGTCGGAGGTAGCACGCCAGTCGCGCGGTTACGGTCGATTCCAGAAACTTCCGAGCGACAGTCGGAATCGCGCCCGGCCGTTCTCAGTGACGCTGACGATGACTCCGGCATTCCCTATTGGAGTCGGAATGAACGCGCCAACTGACGTGCTCCGATGCGTCTGCCATCCCACGCTGCCGAGATCGAGTCGCGCGGTTTCGTGCCAGCCCGCAAGAATGGGGCGGAAGGCTGAACCCGCAGGATTCAGGCCGCGATACATGACGCCGGCGCCCAGCGCAAGGATGGAGTTCGCGCGCAATTCCTGATAACGGTACGCGTCCAGATTCGTCAGTCCGCCAGCAGTGAACTGGTCATAAAAAGACAGGCGCCGTCCGAAACCGCTATCGACCGTCCCGAACGTGAATGCGGACACGGTGCTCGAGACCGGATGGAAATGATCGAAGTTCGTCTGCAGGTACGGATAGGCGTGGGTTCGAGCACTCCATCCGAGCGATCCGTTCATGCGGGTGCCCTTGCTTGGGAGTTCCCCGGAGTCCTGCGTATTGATCACCCCCACAACCCCGGTATTGGCGAAGGTGGTGCTGTGCGCTACGACGTTGTCCACGCTCACCTCTTCGCCATACCGGTCGTAACCGATCTGGGTTCCCGCGCGCAGCTGCAGATGTCGCCATGTGCCCATTCCGAGATAGAGCGACGCCGCAAATCGGTTTCGCGCTCGTGAGATTGGCCCCTCGTCGTCGTATTCAAAAAAGTGAGATCGCTGGATCGATAGTCCGGGCGCGACGAAAAAGGGCGTGCCGTCAAACAGGTGGTAGGACTCGAAGACGACGCCCGGGTCGTCGCCGATGGAGATGTCCGTGAGCAAGCGGGACTTGTAGGCGTCCTTCAAGATCGTGGAACTGCTCAGCCGAAACGTGAATCGGCTGGGCTCATCCGGGGAGTATTGGTAAAAGAAGGTCGGACGGACCAGCATCTGCGCGTTGGGGCGTTCCTCCAGCTCAATTCGGTATCCCTCCCGCTGGGGTGCGCTGTTCCACGCGTAGAACGCGCTCGGCAGTCCCGTTGTCGCCGTCAGAGCAGCCAGGTCGTCTTCGAGCTTGGCAGTGGAGACTGGAGCAGACATCCTGTGGGACAGTTCGCGCGTCGCGTCCTCCCGGATGCCGGGCTGGAGAGAATCCACGGCTGAAAGGCGTCCGGACGTTGGCGCTGTGCGCCGGCGAGCGTTCATGCCACGGAGGTAGTCGTCCCACTCGGTCGGTGAGAGCGACAAGGGCTGCAGCATATCTGCGTGCTGCCCGGCGGCCTTGTAGCCAATCTCGATGAGCTCCTGCGTGCGACTGAAATCCGCCGATCCTCTGTCGCCAAGCTGGACGGCGATGGGAATATCCGCCAATAACAGGTTTCGGCGCTCGTTCTGAAAAATGGAGACATTCACCGACTGCCGGAGTATTCCGGGAATGGTGTTGAGCTGTTTCGACCTCGACGGGGACACCTCGAGTGTCACGCCGATCACGATGTCGGCGCCCATCTCCTTCACCACATCAGTGGGAAGATTGTTGACGAGTCCGCCGTCGACCAGAATGCGGCCGTTCCAATCCACGGGGGTGAAGATGGCGGGGATCGCGACCGTGGCCCGCAGCGCCTTGGGCAGAAATCCTGCCCGCAGCGCGACGGCCTCGCCGGAAATGAGATCCGTCGCGACGCAGCGGAACGGAATCGGCAGATCGTCGAAGTTGCCCACGTCCGAGTAGCTCAGCGTTTCCCGACTGAGCAGCAAGGCAAGCGCCGCTCCCGGACTAATCCCGGCGGGCAAAGAGAGCTTGTTGCCCAAGTGAAAGGCCCAGGGCCCGGTCACCCTGTTCCAATCCTGTTTCTCAACGACCGGACGATGCTCGAACTTCGGACTGATGCGGAAGAGATCGTCCCAATTGGCGTGGCGGACGATGTCCTCCAAATCTGCGGAGCGGTGTCCTGTGGCATAGAGGCCGGCGAGCAGCCCTCCCATGCTCGTACCGGTAATGAGGTGTACCGGAATGCGGCGCTCTTCCAGAAACCTGAGGACTCCGATGTGAGCCAGGCCGAGCGCTCCACCGCCGCCCAGGGCCAGACCGATGCGAGGTCTGGCGGTCCCGGGCTCCTGCGCGAAGATCCGCAGGGAGGGCAGGCACGCGAGCACAATGGCCACAATCAGAGATCGATGGAACAGGTCAACCGTGCGGACGCTCATGACTTCCGTATCGGGCTCACGCCAATCGACCGGAGTGCTTTCCGAAAGAAACGGCGCGCGTAATAGTACGCCAGCGTCGCCAGGCAACTCGCATTGGTGCGCAAGCCGACCATCCATCGTCTCACGCGATCGGTCGATCGTGGCGCGCAGCGGCCACACCAGGCGTACGGCCACAACATCGCCCCGCCGTCGTTGACGAGCCAGGCGTGCCGGATGTCGAAATGCCGCTGGATCATCCGCGTCAGGTGCCAGAAGCGGAAGTTCTGTGGGTGCTCTGCGGCGGCGTACGGCCGGTTGACGTGGCACAGAATCCAGGCCTCGCCCTCGTTGCTCAGACGTGTGGCCACCTGACGCAGGAATTCGTCCGGGTCCTCCATGTGGTCGAGCATGTTGAGCATCGTGATGCGGTCGAATGTCCGACTCGGCATCTCGCGGCAGATGCGGAACTTCTTGTCCGGCAGCAGGTCGTTATACGCGTCGGCGAGCGCGTCGCACGCGACGACGTCGGCGCCGGCGGGGGCAAGGGCCTCGAAGACCGACAAGGGCCCCGAGCCGATGTCTAGAATGGACTGGGACGCGTAGTCAAGCGCGTGGAATGGAAAGACGGTGAGATAACGCGCGCCGAAGCCCTTCCAGTCCGACAGGCCATGGCTCTGCCAGTACGCCAGCTCGGCGCTCTGGCTGAGCTCGCTTGGATTGCCCGGAACAGATCCCACGTCTCAGCGGACCTCGGGAACTTTGAGGGTGCCCGTGTAAAGGGCCATGCCGACGACGGCGTCAATGCCGAGGGCGTCGAGGTCGTCGATTTCCTCTTGCGTCGTGATGCCACCAGCCGCCGTCACGTGTCTGGTGGTGGCCCGATGAACGGCGAGAATCGCCTCGCGATCCGTGCCGCCCATCAGGCCTTCGGTGTCCACGTGCGTGTAGAGAAATTCACCGCAGTACGGCTCGAGCGCGCGCACGGCTTCGACCGGCGTCAGCGGCAGCGACGTCTTCCAGCCGTGGATGACGACACGGCCGCCGCGGCTGTCCACCGCGGCGATGACGCGGTCGGCGCCCACCGCGTCGGCCAGACGTTTGGCGAAGTCGAGGTCGGGCTTGCCGTCTCTGAAGAGAGAGGAACCCGCAATGATCTGCCGCGCGCCGGCCGCGAGCACGTCCTGCGCCCGTTCGATGGTGCGGATGCCGCCGCCGACGCGGCAGGAGAGGGCGGCAGCGAGCTGGCGCACGATCGCGAGGTTGTCGCCGGCGCCGGTCGCCGCGTCGAGATCGATGACCTGGACCTTGGGAAACCGTTCGAACCGGCGCACCCACTTGAACACGTCCATGTCTCTGATGGCGAGCCGCTCGCCCTGGACGAGCTGCACCACCGCGCCGCCTTGAAGATCGATTGATGGGATGAGCATGTGGCTTGTTCGTGACTCACAGGCGTACGGGAATACCTCGTTGCCGCAAATGTTCCTTCAAGTGTCGCACGCTCGTTTCCGCGTAGTGGAAGATCGACGCCGCCAGGGCCGCGTCCGCCCGGCCGGTGGTGAACACCTCGACGAAGTGTTCGAGCGTGCCGGCGCCGCCCGACGCGATGACGGGAATGGACACGGCGCTCGAGACTGCGGCGGTCATCTGGCAATCGAAGCCGCTTTTCGTTCCGTCGCGATCAATCGACGTGAGCAGGATCTCGCCCGCACCACGCGCCTCGGCCTCGCGCGCCCATTCGACCGCATCGCGGTCCGCGGACGTCTTGCCGCTGCGAGCGTAGACGGCGAAGGTGTCGCCGCTCTTCTTGGCGTCGATCGCCACGATGACGGCCTGGCTGCCGTATCGCCGCGCCAGCGTGGTAATCAGTGAGGGATCGGTCAGCGCCGCCGTGTTCACGCTGACCTTGTCGGCGCCGGCCTCGACGGCCGCCGCGGCGTCCGCCTCGGTGTGGATGCCGCCGCCGACGGCCAGCGGAATGAAGAGCTCCCGGGCCACGGCATGGACCGTCTCGGCCAGCGCGCGGCGCGCCTCGAGCGTGGCCGTGATATCCAGGATGACGAGCTCGTCGATGCCCTCGCGGTTGTAGCGGCGCGCCAGTGCCGCCGGGTCGCCCGCCGACCGCAGCCCCTCGAAGTTCACGCCCTTGACGACCTGTCCGTTGCGGACGTCGAGGCAGGCGATGATGCGCTTAGACAGCATCGATGAAGTTCCGGAGAATCTGCAGACCGACGTCGCCCGACTTCTCGGGATGGAACTGCACGCCGGCGACGTTCCCGCGCTCGACGATCGCGGCAAACGGCTCGCCGTGCTCGGTGACGGCCGCCGTGTCGTCGGTCACGGGCGCGACGAAGCTGTGGGTGAAATATACCTGGGAGCCCGAAGGCACGGACCTGACGATGGCCGCCTCGCGCGTGATGTCGAGACTGTTCCACCCGACGTGGGGGACCTTCAAGCCGCCGTTGCCCTTGAGCCGATAGCAGGTGCCGCGCAGCAGGCCCAGTCCCCGGCACTCGGCCGCTTCGTCGCTGCCTTCGAACAGCCACTGCAGGCCGAGGCAGATGCCGAGCAGCGGTCGACCGGCCGTGACGTGGGCGCGGATGGCGTGGATCCACTCGCCATCGAGCGCGCGCGTGGCGGCGAAGTGGCCGACGCCAGGGACGACAATCGCCCGGGCGCGATCCAGATCGCGCGGCGACACTGGATCGTAGAGTTCGGCGCCGAGCGTGGCGAAGGCTTTCCGCACCGACGTCAGGTTGCCGGCTCTGTAATCGATGAGCGCGATCACAGTAATCCCTTGGTGCTCGGCAGCATCCGGGCGAGCCGTCTGTCTTTCGCGCAGGCGACGCGCAGCGCCCGCGCGAACGCCTTGAACACGGCTTCGATCTGGTGATGGCTCGACCGCCCGTAGAGCACCTTGACGTGGACGTTGGCGCGCGAGCCGAGCGCGAAGCCGTCGAAGAAGTCGTGCACGAGCTCGGTCTGCAGATCGCCAACCCGCACGACGCGCACCTTGAGGTTGACGACTGCATGCGGGCGTCCGCCGAGGTCAATCGCCGCGACCGCCAGCGTGTCGTCCATCGGCATGACGAAATAGCCCGCCCGGTTGATGCCGCGGCGCGTGCCGATCGCCTTCGACACGGCCTCGCCCAGCGCGATGCCGATGTCCTCGACCGTGTGGTGCTGATCGACGTCGAGATCGCCGTCCGCCTCGACGCGGAGATCGAAGGCGCCGTGACGCGAGACGAGCTCGAGCATGTGGTCGAGAAACCGTATGCCGGTCCGAACCGTGTACCGGCCCTTGCCCTCGAGGCCGAGGTTGACGCGAATCCGCGTCTCCTTGGTCCGACGATCGACTACCCCGCGGCGCACAGGACCTCCTCGATGGCCGCAATGGCGCGGCGCGTGTGCTCGACGCTGCCGGTCGAAATGCGGAAGCAGCCGCCGCAGCCGGGCTCCTTGGATCGGTCGCGAAGGTAGATGCCGCGCGTGGTGACACCCGCCACGAGCTCGTCGCAGCGATCGCCGGCGCCGACCAGTACGAAGTTCGCGTCGCTCTTCCAGTACTCCAGGCCCAGCCGATCGCAGGCGTCGTAGAGGAGCGTCTTCGATTCCTGCACCTGGCGCAGGTAGTCCTGCAGGAACGCCCGATCGCCGAGCGCGGCCTGGACCGCCGCCACGGCGGCGATGTTGACGCTGTACACGGGCACGACGGCCCGGATGGGATCGAGCACGTCCGGCGCGCCGACGAGGCACCCGATGCGCAGGCCCGCAAGGCCAAACGCCTTCGAGAAGGTGCGTCCGACCAGCACGTTCGGAAACGACGGCAGCTCGGGGATGAACGTCCGGCCGGCAAACTCCGCGTATGCCTCGTCGACCAGGACGACGGCGCCCGCCGGCACGCGGCGCGAGATCTGCCGGATCGCCTCAAATGGCATGGAGACACCGGTCGGATTGTTCGGGCTGGTCAGGAACACGACGCGGGTTCTGGGCGTGATCGCGCCAAGCACGGCGTCGAGCGGAAAGCTGAAGTCGGGCCGTGGCATCACCGACACGACCTGGCCGCCGACCACCTCCGTATCGATGCGGAAGATCTCGAAGGCCGGCTCCGGCACGATGGCTTCCGGGACCGGTCCACCGACCGGCGGCCGCAGGTACGCGACCGCCAGCCCCATCAGGCCTTCGTCGAGTCCGTTCATCAGCGCGAGGCGGTCGGGATCGACGCCAAGGTACTCCGAGCACGCGCGCGTGGCCGCGGCATACGGAGGGTAGAACGCAATCTCCTCGGGTCGCAGTGCCGCCAGCGCCTCGAGCACGCGCGGCGAGCAGCCGAGCGTGTTCTCGTTCTGGTGGAGCCGCAGGCCGTCGTACAGCTCCGGCGGTTTGTCGTAGGTTTTCATGATCGTCGGACCCCATTCAATCGGATCTCGATCGACTCGGCGTGGGCGGTCAAACCTTCGGCGCGCGCGAGCGGCGCGATCGTTGCCGCCAGCCGCTGAAGGCCCGGCCGCGTGACGCGCTGAACGGCCATGACGCGCACGAAATCGGCCGCGCCCAACCCGCCGCGGAAGCGCGCAGCCCCGGAAGTCGGCAGCACGTGATTGGAGCCGGTCGCGTAGTCTCCGGCCGCCTGCGCCGTGTAGGGCCCGATGAAGACCGCGCCGGCAGTCAGCGGCCGCCTGGCGAGCGACTCGCGGTCGAGCACGAGATGCTCCGGCGCCAGCCGGTTCGCCAGGGCGACGGCCTCGTCGGCCGAGCGCGTGACAATCACGGCGCCGTGCCTGGCCAGCGACTGAGCCACGATGGTCAGGCCGCTCGACTGCGATGCGACCGCCTTGACCACGCGGTCCGCGAAGCGCCGGCTCCATGTAATCAGGATCGAGCGGGCGTCGGGATCGTGCTCGGCCTGGGCGATGATGTCGGCCGCGACCCATGCGGGTCGGCCTTTGGCGGCCACGATGACGATTTCGGTCGGCCCTGCGTAGAAATCGATCGCACAGTCGCCGGCCACGAGCGATTTGGCCGCGGCCACGTACTTGTTGCCGGGTCCAACGATCTTGTCGACGCGCGGAATCGTCTTCGTCCCGTAGGCGAGCGCGGCGATCGCATGCGCGCCGCCCACGCGAAAAACCCTGGTGACGCCGGCTTCGAGCGCCGCGGCCATCACGACGGGGTCGGGCCGCGGACACACGACGATGATTTCGCCAACGCCGGCGACGCGTGCCGGCACGGCCGTCATCAGGAGGGACGAGGGCAGCGGGAATCGCCCCCCGGGGACGTAGCATCCGACGCGCGCAATCGGCTCGATGCGCTGCTCGACGGATACGCCCGGCACGACCTCGAGATCCCAGTGCGCCGGCATCTGCCGCGAGGCGACCCGCGCAATGGCCCGCGCCGCCCTTCCGAGCGCCCGGCGCACGTCAGCTGAGACACTGGCGGCTTGTCGGCGCATGTCCCCGGCAGAAATCTCGAGCGGCGGCTCGACGTGGTCGAATCGGCGCGCGAAATCGACGAGCGCCCGATCGCCGCCTGCCTGCACGCGCTCGACAATGCGACGGACCCGGCGCTCGAAGACGGGGTCTCGGCGCTCGCGGCGCGCGAGCAGGCGCGTGATGGCGGCGCGGTCGGTCGCGGAGACGATGCGCATCACAGGACGATCTTGTTGAGCGGATACTCGACGATCCCCTCGGCGCGCGCGGCCTTGAGGCGCGGGATGAGATCGCGCACGGTGCGTTCTTCGATAATGGTATTGACGGCCACCCATTCCTCGTCGCTCAGCGAGGAGATGGTCGGCCGCTGCAGGGCCGGCAGCAGCGCCAGCACGGCGGCGAGATCGGGCCGGCGTACGTTGAGCATGAGACCGACGCGCCCGTGCGCCTCGATCGCCGCCCTGAGCAGCAGCGCGATGTTCTCGATCTTCGTGCGCTTCCAGCGGTCGGCTAGAGCGGCGGCGTTGGCGAAGAACTGCGTATTCGACTCGAGGACGGTGTCGATGGTGCGCAGCCGGTTGGCGCGCAGCGTCGATCCGGTTTCGGTGGCTTCGACGATGGCGTCGGCGAGCACGGGCGGCTTGACTTCGGTGGCGCCCCACGAGAACTCGACGTTGACCTTGATTCCGGCCCTGGCGAAGTACTCGTTGGTCACGCGGACCAGTTCGGTGGCGATCGTCTTGCCGTTGAGGTCGGCGGCCGACTGGAACGGTGACGCTTCGGGCACGGCCAGCACCCAGCGCACCTTGCCGAAGCTCTGTTTCGAATAGACGAGATCGGCAACGCTGGTCAGGACGCCCGTGGCGTTGCCGCCGAGCTGGTGCTCCTTGATCCAGTCAGAGCCGGTGAGCCCGGCGTCGAGCACGCCGTCAGAGACGTACCGCGCCATCTCCTGCGCGCGGATGAGCATGCATTCGATCTCGGGATCGTCGACCGAGGGAAAGTACGACCGCGAGTTGGCGTACACGTTGAAGCCCGCGCGCGCAAAGAGCTGGATCGTCGCATCCTGCAGCGAGCCTTTCGGAATACCAAGTTTGAGTGTCATGGTTCTGTCTCAGTCAGTCGCCGGTAAAAACACGAGCGCTCGCCCGTGTGGCACACGTTGCCGTCGCCCAGCCGCTTCACCTTCAGCAGAATCGTGTCTTCGTCGCAATCGACCAGCACGTCGACGACCTCCAGGCGATTGCCGGAGGTCTCGCCCTTCATCCAGAGCTTGTTGCGCGTGCGGCTGAAGAACGTCGCATAGCCCGTACGGCGTGTGTCGGCGAGCGCCTGCTCGTTCATGAATCCGACCATCAGGATTTCGGAGCTGTCCGCGTCCTGAATGACCGCCGGGATAAGACCGTCGAGTTTTGAAAAGTCCATAAAAACAAAAACCCCGCCGAGTTGCGGCGGGGCTGCATGTCGTAAGGGTTTGTCGTGTCTTCCGAGCGAGACCCTAAATCACGCGCAACTCCGCCGGCCAAAGCCGTGGTGCAGGTGGCGATGATGCGGCGCGTGAACGAGTCCAATCATGAGGCGCTCAGCGTAATCGATCGCCCGTTGGCGTGTCAACGACCGGCGCGCGGAGTGGCGCGCGGGGCGGCTTCGCGCCCGATCATCACTTCGGTCGACTTCACGATGGCCAATGCTTCGTCTCCGCGACGGAGCTTGAGCTCGTCGACCGCGTCTCTGGTGATGACGGCGGTGAGTGTCTGATCCCCGATGCGGAGTCGTACCTGGGCGAGGAGCCCCTCCACCCGCACCTCGTCGACGAAGCCGCGCAGCTGATTGCGTCCGCTCAGCGCGACGATGACGCCCGAGCCGGCGCGAGCGCGAGGGCGGCGGCCCTTGGGCGTGGTGGGTGCGAGGAGCCGATCGACTTCGGCTTCCGCGATGCGGTGGTGGCCGCCGGTGGTGGTGCGCGTGCGTACGCGGCCCTGGTAAATCCACTGTTTCAGCGTCGAGTAGCCGACGCCGAGCCGCGCCGCGGTCTCTCTGACGGTCAGAAGGGCCATATGGATGAAGTCGCTTGACGGAAACGACTGGAATCATACTAAACTGCTCGACCAGAGGCCATCCGCATGTCGCGCCCCCGGCTCACGTCCATCGTCAGTGTCGCGCTGGCGCTCACCCTCGCGACCGTCGAGCCCGGGGTGTCCGCGCAGAGCCGCTCCAGGCTTGTCAGGATTGCGGCGGCGTCCGACCTTCGCTTTGCACTGGACGAGTTGACCGCGAGACTCCGGGAAAGCCAGCCGGATCTGGACGTCCGCGTGACCTACGGGTCCTCGGGGACCTTTGTCGCCCAAATCGTCAACGGCGCGCCGTTCGACCTCTTTCTGTCGGCCGATCTCGATTACCCGCGTCAGTTGGCGGCCCGGGGCCTGACGGTCGAGGGAAGCGAGTTCACGTACGGGGTCGGGCACCTGGTGGTATGGGTGCCGGCGGCATCGCCGCTCGACGTGGAGAAGGTCGGGATGGAGGCGCTCGCCGATCCGCGGGTGCGGCATGTCGCCATCGCCAATCCTGCGACGGCGCCGTACGGGCGCGCCGCCGAGGCGGCCATGCGCGGACTGGGGATCTTCGACCGCGTGAAGGACAAAGTGGTGCTCGGCGAGAACGTCGCCCAGACGCTGCAATTCGTGCAGAGCGGTTCGGCTGAGGCGGGCGTCGTCGCGCTGTCCTTGGCCTTGGCTCCGACGGCGAGGAGTGCGGGACGGTTTTGGGTCGTTCCTCTCAACGCGTATCCTCGGATGGACCAGGGCGGCGTCATCCTGCGGACGGCGATTGACATCGATGCGGCCCGCCAGTTTCGCGCGTTTTTGATCGGCGGCGCCGCGCGGACGATCCTCAGGCAATACGGATTCTCGCTGGCTGACTAGGGCTGGACGTGGACTGGACCGCCCTCTGGGTCAGCGTGCGTCTCTCGGCTGCGACGACGCTGGTGCTCGTCGTCGTGGGGATCCCGATCGCGTACTGGGTCGCGTTCTCACGGTGGCGTTGGAAGTTCCTCGTTGAAGCCGTGGTCGCGCTGCCTCTGGTCCTGCCGCCAACAGTCCTTGGCTTCTACATCCTTGTCGCCCTCGGGCCCATGAGCCCGGTCGGCCGCTGGTACGCCTCGACGTTCGGACGGGGGCTGCCGTTCTCCTTTCAGGGCCTGCTCGTCGCGTCGGTGCTCTACAGCCTGCCGTTTGCGGTCCAGCCGTTCAGCACGGCGTTCGCGGCCGTGGATGTGCGATTGATTGAAGCATCCTGGACCTTGGGCGTGTCGCGACCCGCGACGTTCGTGCGCGTCATTGTGCCGCTGTCGGTACGAGGCCTCGTCACGGGCATGGTCTTGAGCTTCGCGCACACGCTCGGCGAGTTCGGCGTCGTACTGATGATCGGCGGCAACATTCCGGGCTCGACCCGCACGGTGTCGATTTCAATCTACGATGCGGTCCAGGCGCTCGACTATCAGGCGGCCGCACGCACGTCGCTGGTGCTTCTCGTGATTTCCTTCGTGATTCTCGTCATCACCTACGGACTTCAGCGTTCCGTGTGGGCGGCATGGCCGACCAACTGAGGTTGGCCGACCAGGTGACGGTGGACCTCACGCACCGCTTTGCGAGTGGCGGGGAACTGCGCGCGTCGATCGACCGGTCGGTGCCGGCCGGCTCGATTCTTGTGCTCTTCGGTCCGTCCGGAGCGGGCAAGACGACCGTCCTGCGCGCCATCGCTGGCCTCTTGAGGCCCGACGGGGGCCGCATTGTGTTCGGCGGCACCGTCTGGTTCAACTCGACCAGCGGCAGGTTCGCGTCTCCGCAAAGACGGCGCGTCGGCTACGTCACCCAGGACACGGCGCTGTTTCCGCACCTCACCGTCAGACAGAACATCGAGTACGGGCTCGCCCGAGTGACAGCCGACGAGCGGCGCCGAAAGTCCGATCGCCATGCGGAGATCGTCGGGCTTCGTGGCTTCGAATCACGCTATCCTCGGCAGCTCTCAGGCGGTCAGGCCCAACGTGCCGCGCTGGCTCGAGCGCTCGCGCCCGCGCCACGGCTCTTGCTGTTCGACGAGCCGTTCGCGGCGCTCGACGCGCCAACCAGGCGGACGCTCCGTTCGGAGTTGCGCGCCGTTCTTCGCCAGACCGGAACGTCGGCCATCCTGGTCACTCACGATCGGCTGGAAGCGATGGCCATGGGCGACGTGATGGCCGTGATGGTTGACGGCCGGATTCGACAGGTTGGTCCGGTCGCGGACCTGTTCAGACGTCCTGGCGATTCCGTCGTCGCGCGCGCGCTTGGCGTCGAGACCGTCTTGCCGGCGATTGTCGGGAGCATCGATCACGGTCTGGCGACGCTTCGAATCGGCGACGCCACCATGACGGCCGTGCTGGAAGACGCTGCGGCCAAAGCCGGAGACGAAGTGTTTGCCTGCATCCGGGCCGAGGACGTCATGGTCTCGGCGCAACCCTCGGCCAGCAGCGCTCGCAACCATCTGATGGGGCGCGTCGTGGGCATCGAACCTGAAGGCGCGGTCGATCGGCTCACTATCGAGTGCGGATTCGAGCTGGTTGCCGCTATTACGCGCCAGTCGCGGGAGGAGCTGATGCTCGGCCCGGGCTCCTCAGTCGCCGTCTCAGTCAAAGCCACGGCCATCCATGTTGTGCCGAAAGTCTGACGTATACTCGCCGATGGTCGAGTAGAGAGGTGAACATCCGTTCAGCAGTCCTGCCGGCGCTGGTGACGATGACGATCGGCGTAGGGCTGCCCGCGTCGGGCGTGGATCCCGTGGGGATCGATCCCGTGCTCCGCGGCCTGCTCGCCGACGATCTGAAATTCTCCCAGGATGACCTCGCCGATCTCGCCGAAGGGAAGATCGTCCGGCACAGCCTTGGGGCCACCACGCCGGGCGAGGTGGCCTCGGTCGGCGCGACGTGGGTGGACGCCAGCGTCGAGACCTTCCTCACGCAGTTCCGGAACATCGTCGATTTCAAACGCAACGAAAACGTGTTGCAGGTCGGGCGGTTCAGCAATCCGCCGGTGCCAGCCGATCTCGCGACCCTGACGGTCGAGGCTGCCGATCTCGACGCCCGCACTTGCCGCGTCGGCGACTGCACGGTGCGTCTGGGGGCCGAAGAGATCCTCCGATTTCAGCGCGATATCGATTGGAAAGCGGCCGATGCCCGGGCGAAATCGGCGGCGCTCTTCAAGGGCATGCTGCTGGATCACGTGCGCCGTTACTGGTCCGACGGCACCTGGCGGATGACTGAGTACGGCGACGGAAGGCGCGCGATTCGGCCGGGCGTCGAGTTCGCGAGCGTGCTGAAGAACTCGCCCTATGTCGGCAGACTGGTGCCCGGCCTGTCCGCGCATCTCGAGAACTTCCGGTTGGTTCGGCCGGCCGGGGCCGAGGACTTCCTCTACTGGTCGAAGGAGCGGTTTGGCGTCGCGCCGTTCATCACCGTGACGCACGTCACGATCGCGCCGGCGTCGGCACGCACCGTCGTCATCACGTCGAGAAACGTGTATGCAAGCCGCTATCTTGATGCGTCGCTCGGACTGACGATCGCCAGCCGCACCACGGGCGGCGGCTTCGTCCTTATCTATGTCAACCGAACCAGCGCGAACGCCTTGAAGGGGACCTTGAGCTCGGTTCGCCGCGCCATCGTCGAGCGCCGGACCCGAGGCAGCCTCGACCAGATCCTGAAGAGCGTCAAGACCCGGCTCGAGCAGGGCCGGAAGAGTCCCGCAAGCCCTTAACCTCAGCAGGGAATTGCGCGCCGCCCATTTCTTCTGGACTTGTACTAATGACCTAGTATAATAGGTCGTGTTGGCACCGATGGCCATTGTTTCAATCGACCCCCGCGACCGCACGCCGATTTACACGCAGCTCGACCGCGGGCTGCGCGCGGCCATCGCCACCGGCCGATTGCAGCCCGGCGAGCAGCTGCCCACGGTCCGCGAACTGGCCGTCGACCTTCGCGTGAACGCCAACACGGTGGCTCGGGTGTACGCGGAGCTCGAGCGGGCGGGCGTGCTGGAGACCCGCCGGGGCGTCGGTTCGTTCGTCTCGGCCACGCCGGCGCAGGCGCGACCGCCACGCGAACACGAACGACGGCGGCGGGCCTTCGTGACCAGACTCCTGGCCGACGCAGCCGCGGCCGGGTTCACGCTCGACGAGATTCTCGCCGAGCTCGACACGCACACATGAGCATGGGTCCAAGAAGGAGCAGCAGATGGCTTCGATTGTCACGGTACTATCCCGCCTGAATGTCGTCTCGGTCGCGCTCCTTGTCGCGTCGCTCGCCATCGGTGCGGCGTGGTCGATCGCGACCCGCGGCCCCGTCCCGATGATCGTGATGGGCCTGGTGGGGCTCGTGGCGATGCAATCGCCGCGCGTGGCCCAGCAATGGGAGCGGGCGGTCGTCCTGCGGCTCGGCCGCTTTCGGGGCCTGCGCGGTCCGGGGCTGTTCTGGATTGTGCCGTTCCTCGACACGGTATCGTCGTGGATCGATCAGCGCACGATCACGACGACCTTCGCAGCCGAACAGACGCTGACAGCGGACACGGTGCCCGTCAACGTAGACGCCGTGCTCTTCTGGATGGTGCACGACGCGGAGAAGGCCGCGCTCGAGGTGCAGCGGTACTGGCAGGCCGTCAGCTGGGCGGCTCAGACGGCGCTTCGAGACATCATCGGCCGGACCGACTTGACCGATTTGTTGCGCGGCCGGGAGCGCATAGAGGCAGAGCTGCAGCAGCTCATCGATCAGCGGTCGAACCCCTGGGGCGTGACCGTCCAGTCGGTGGAAATGCGCGATGTGGTCATTCCGACTGCCCTGCAGGACGCGATGTCGCGCGAAGCACAGGCCGCGCGGGAGAAGGCGGCTCGCATCATCCTCGGCGAGGCGGAGCTGGCGATCGCGCATTCATTCTCGGAAGCGGCCAAGGAGTACCAGAACAACCCGACGGCGCTTCATCTGCGCGCGATGAACATGCTCTACGAAGGGCTCAAGGAGAAGGGTGCCTTGATGCTGATCCCGAGCAGCGCCGTCGAGTCGATGGGGATGGGCGGACTGATGGGCGCTGCGGCGCTACAGCAGCAGCAGCTCACCGGCGGCAGCTCGGGCGGAAAAAAGGAATAGGAGGGGTCTCTTCCTCAGCATCGTGGCTGGCTGCGATGGGCGACGTAACGCGGCGCCGCTAGTACCGGTAGTGATCGGGCTTGTACGGCCCGTCGATCGGCACACCGATATAGTCGGCCTGGTCCTTGGTCAGCTTCGTCAGTTTCACACCGAGCTTGTCCAGGTGCAGGCGCGCGACCTCTTCGTCGAGCTTCTTGGACAGCATGGTGACGTTCTTCGGGTAGGTGTCGGCGTTCTTGTGCAGGTCGAGCTGCGCCAGCACCTGGTTGGTGAATGACGCCGACATCACAAAGCTCGGATGGCCGGTCGCGCAGCCGAGATTGAGCAGTCGGCCTTCGGCCAGCACGAGAATGCTGTGACCGTCCGGGAACCGCCACTCGTCGTACTGCGGCTTGATGTTGATCGTCTGGATGCCCGGAAACTTCCTCAGCCCGGCCATGTCGATTTCGTTGTCGAAATGGCCGATGTTGCCGACGATGGCTTTGTCCTTCATCTTCTTCATGTGATCGACGGTGATGATATTGTGGTTGCCCGTCGCGGTGATGAAGATGTCAGCCGTCGATATCACTTCGTCAAGCGTCGTCACCTCATAGCCTTCCATCGCCGCCTGCAGCGCGCAGATCGGATCGATTTCGGTGACCACGACGCGGCAGCCCTGGCCGCGTAGCGCCTGCGCGCAGCCCTTGCCAACCTCGCCGAACCCGAACACGACGGCGACCTTGCCGCCCAGCATGACGTCGGTCGCGCGCGCGAGCCCGTCCGGCAGGGAGTGGCGACAGCCGTAGATGTTATCGAACTTGCTCTTGGTGACCGAGTCGTTGACGTTGATGGCGGGGAACAGCAGTG
>JBAUGX010000180.1:0-16385 GCA_049679965.1 Vicinamibacterales bacterium | reverse complement strand
TCACGATCTCGCGCGCGGGCGACACGACACTGCCCCTCTCCGTGAGCTACACCCTGGGAGGGAATGCCACGCACGGCACCGATTACAGCTTCATCTTCAGCCCCGTCACGATTCCGGCGGGGCAGGCGTCAACGACGGTGACGGTGACCCCGATTCTCGATGCGTCACCGGAAGGGCCACAAACCGTCGTGTTGACGCTGACCGCCACCGTGAATCACCTTCTGGGCACGCCCGCCGCGGCGACGGTGACGATCGCGGACAACTCGCCGACGGTGACGGTCGTCGCGACCGATGCACAGGCGACCGAGGGCGGCTCGGACACGGGCACCTTCACGTTCACACGGACCGGAGGCGTTCCCGGCGCCGTGACAGTGAACTTCACACACGGCGGTTCGGCGACGCCCGTTTCGGACTATACAGACTTCCCGCTCAGCGTCACGATTCCCGCGGGGCAGACATCCGCGACAGTGACGGTGACCGCGTTGGTGGATACGCTCGGGGGAGAGGGACCTGAGACGGTCCAGATCACGTTGGGCAGCGGATCGTACTTTGTGGGTGCGCCTGCTAACGCGACCGTGACGATCAATAACAGCGCCCCAACACTGGTGACGGTTGTCGCGACGGACCCGAATGCGTCGGAAGTTGGAGCAGACACCGGTACGTTCACGATTTCGCGCACGGGGGATACAGCGCTGGCGCTACAAGTGAGCTACACCTTGAGTGGAACGGCAACTCGCGGGCCCGACTACAACGCCGTCCTCGGTCCAATCACGATTCCGGCTGGGCAGGCGTCGACGACGGTGACGGTCACCCCGATTCTGGATGCACTCGGGGCCGAGGGCGCTGAGACGGTCGTTCTGACGGCCACCGCAGCCGCAAACTATTCGCTGGGCACACCGGCCAGCGCGACGGTCACAATTACGGACAGTCCGCAGACCGTGACCGTCGTCGCGACCGATCCGAATGCGTCGGAGATCGGGCCGGATACCGGCACGTTCACGATCTCGCGCGCGGGAGACACCACCTTTGCTCTCCAAGTGACCATCGCCCTGAGTGGGACGGCCTTTAACGGCAGCGACTACAACTCAGTCTTTGGTCCGTTCACTATTCTGGCCGGGCAGACCTCGACTACGGTGACCGTGACGCCGATTCTAGATGCGGTGGGGACAGAAGGGCCGACCGAGACGGTCGTGTTGACGCTACCCGCAAATGCGAACTACATCGTGGGCACGCCATCCTCGGCGACGGTAGCGATCGCGGACAGTTCGCCGATAGTGACAATCGTGGCAACCGATGCACAGTCGACCGAGGATGGCCCGGACACCGGCACGTTCACCATCAGTCGCACGGGAAGCACGGCCGCACCATTGACAGTGTTCTTCACGAGAAGTGGCTCCGCGACACCCGGACTGGACTTTACGGACTTCTCGTCCCCTGTCTCGATTCCTGGAGGTCAGGTCTCCGCGACGGTGACCGTGATCGCGTTAACCGATGTAGTGAACGAAGGACCAGAAACCGTCGAGCTTACGGTGGCCAGCGGATCGTACATCGTGGGTGCGCCGAGCAGCGCAATCGTGACGATCAATAATAGCGCCCCAACGCTGGTGACGGTTATCGCGACGGATCCGAATGCCTCGGAAGTTGGGGCCGACACCGGGACGTTCATAATCTCGCGTACTGGGGACACATCGTTGGCTCTGCCAGCGAGCTTCATCCTGAGTGGATCGGCCACTCGCGGTCCCGACTACAGCTCCGTCCTCGGCCCAGTCAGTATTCCGGCAGGGGCGGCCTCGACGACGGTGACGGTGACCCCGATTCTGGATGGGTTGGGCGCCGAGGGGCCTGAGACGGTCGTGTTGACGCTGACAGCAACCGCAGCCTACTTGCCGGGCACGCCGGCCACGGCGACGGTCACGATCGCAGACAATTCGCAGACGGTAACAGTCGTTGCGACGGATCCGAATGCGTCGGAAATCGGGCCGGACACAGGGACCTTCACGATCTCGCGCACCGGCGACACAACACTGGCCTTGCAGGTGAGCGTCTCACTTGGTGGGACAGCCACCAACGGCTTCGACTACAGCTCGATCTCAAGTTTCCTAACGATTCTGGCCGGGCAGGCCTCAACAACGGTGACCGTTACGCCGATTCTAGATGCGGTGGGGACAGAAGGGCCGACCGAGACGGTTGTGTTGACGCTACCCGCAAATGCGAACTACATCGTGGGCACGCCATCCTCGGCGACGGTAACGATCGCGGACAGCTCGCCGACAGTGACCGTCGTCGCAACGGACGCACAGGCTACCGAGAACGGCCCGGACACTGGAACGTTTACGTTCACGCGGACGGGAAACACGACAGCGTCCTTGACGGTGAACGTCACCCGAAGCGGCTCGGCAACGGCCGGCCTGGACTATACGGACTTCTCTTCCAGCCTCTCGATCCCTGCAGGCCAAGCGTCCGTGACTGTGACAGTGATCGCGTTGGCCGATGTGCTGGACGAAGGTCCAGAGACCGTCCAGATCACTCTGAACAGTGGATCGTACATTGTCGGTACGCCCGCGAGCGCGACCGTGACGATCAACAACAGCGCCCCTACTTTGGTGACGGTTGTCGCGACGGATCCCACTGCGTCGGAGGTTGGGCCGGACACCGGGACGTTCACGATCTCGCGCACAGGGGACACGACCCTACCTCTCCAAGTGAGCTACGGTCTGGGTGGAACGGCCAGCAACATCAGCGATTACGTTCAAATTTTTGGCCCAGTCACGATTCCTGCGGGTCAGATCTCGATAACCGTAACGGTGACCCCGACTGCAGACGGGCAGACGGAACCGCCTGAGACCGTCGTCTTGACGCTGGCCGCTACCGCTAAGTACCTCGTTGGCACGCCAGGGGACGCGACGGTGACCATACAGTAACGACAGGTCCACGGCCCGCCTGAAGGCGGACCCCACGTACCCCCCGGCCCCAAGCCCCAAGCCCCCAGTTATACGGCCATCACGTCGAACTGCTCGTGGTGCAGCAGTGCGTCGGGCTTGACGGTCACGTCCCGGCCGATCGACTGCTTCAGGTCCCTGAGCACGGCGCTTTCCTCTTCACGCAGCGCGCGCGCGATGTCGGGGTTGACGCGCAGCAGCAGCCGGTGGCCGTTCAGTTCCGGCACCACCTTCTTCACCTCGCTCAGGATCTCATAGCAGATCGTGGGGATCGACTTGATGACGCCACTCCCCGCGCAGTACGGGCATGGCTCGGTCAGCACGCGCTCGAGACTCTGCTTGACGCGCTTGCGGGTGATGATGATGAGCCCGAAGTCCGACACCTGCAAAGCTTTCGACGGCGAGCGGTCCTTCTTGAGCTCCAGATCCACGGCCTGGAAGACCTTCAGCCGGTTCTTCCGGTCCTCCATGTCGATAAGGTCGAGCACGATGATCCCGCCGAGATCGCGCAGCCGCACCTGCCGGACGATTTCCTTGACCGCCTCGAGGTTGGTCTTGACGATGGTGTCCTCGAGCCGCCCGGTCGTCTTCTTGCCGACGTAGCGCCCCGTGTTGACGTCAATCGCGACGAGCGCCTCGGTCTGGTTAATGACGATCGAGCCGCCGGATTTGAGCCACACCTTGCTCTTGAGCGCCTTGTCGATCTCGGCCTGCACGCCGTACTCGTCGAAAATCGGGAACGGCTTCGCATAGAGCTTCACGCGGGGGGCAAGCGCCGGCATGATGCGCTCGATGAACGCCAGCACACGCTGGTGCTCCTGCGGATTGTCGATGCGGATGGTCTGGAACTCGTCGGTGAGCATGTCGCGGAGCAACCGCACGACCAGGCTCGGTTCGCTGTAGACGACCGCCGGGGCGCGAGACGATTCCGTCCGGTGCCGGATCTCGGTCCAGATGGCATGGAACGCGTCGAGGTCGGCGACGATGTCCTCTTTGGGCCGGCCGGCGGCGGCGGTCCGGATGATCACGCCTCCCGTGAAACCGTGGGCCTCGCGGAACTCGCGGACGATCCCGCGCAACCGGCTCCGTTCGTCGCGCGACTCGATCTTTCTCGACACGCCGACGTGATCCACCGTCGGCATGAACACCAGAAACCGCCCGGCCATCGTCACGTGGGAGGTCAGGCGGGCGCCCTTGGTGCCGAGCGGCTCCTTGACGACCTGGACGAGAATCTCCTGGCCCTCTTTCAGGAGATCTTCGATCTTGGACTGCGGCGACGCCTGCCCCTTGCCTCCGTTTCCCCGCGGGGCGGGTTTGTCGTCCTCGTCTCCCTGCTCGAGCTTGTCGAACTCGTCCATCGTGTCGATGACGTCGGCGACATAGAGAAACCCGTCACGCTCGAGGCCGATGTCGATGAAGGAGGATTGCATGCCGGGGAGGACCTTGCTGACCCGGCCTTTATAGACGTTGCCGACGACTCCCTGCTGCCGCTCGCGCTCGACGAAGATTTCGGCGACGAGGTCGTCCTCGAGAATGGCCACCATGGTTTCGTGGCCGTTGCTCGACACGATCATTTCTTTGGTCATTCACGAACTCCCCGGGCCTTGGGCCCGTCAGTTCGTGAATCTGCGCATGCGTACGTTGAGGACCAGCCCAAAGCCGGCGAGCGTCGCGATCATCGACGAACCGCCGTAACTCATGAGCGGGAGCGTCAGCCCTTTGACGGGTGCCAGCCCGGCCGACATGGTGATGTTGTAGACCACCTGGAAGGTAAAGCTGGCGAGCACGCCGAGCACGAGGAACGATCCGAGCCTGTCTTGAGCCAGCCGGACGGCCTCGAGCGCGCGCAGAATCACGAACAAATACAAGCCGAGCGCCACCAAGACGCCGGCAAACCCCTGCTCCTCGGCCAGTACCGAGAAGATGAAATCGTTGTGGGCGACAGGGAGGAAGCGCAAGCGCCCCTGGGTTCCCTGGATGAAACCTTTTCCGGTGACGCCGCCCGATCCCACGGTGATGCGCGCCTGGATCTGCTGGTAGCCGGCGCCTTTCGCATCCTGGGACGGATCGAGGAACGTCGAGATACGGGACTTCTGATAATCCTGGAGCGCGAACTTCCACGCGACGGGCGCCGCGAGAAGGGCGAAGAGCACGATCACGCCGAGGACGCGCATCCGCATCCCGGCGACGTAGGCGATGGCGAGGAGCACCGGCACCAGCGTGACGGCGGTGCCGAGATCGGGCTGCCTCACGATGAGCATGAAGGGCACGAGCGTGAGCGCGCCGCCAATGGCGAGATCGCCCCAGGACGGCGTGCCGCGGTTTTCGCCGAAGAACTTGGCGAGCACGAGCGCCACGCCGATCTTGGCGAACTCCGAAGGCTGCAGGTTGAACACGGAGATCGGAATCCACCGCCGGGCGCCCATCCGGACGTCGCCGAAGAACAGCACGTACAGAAGCACGGCCAGCAGGCCCAGGTAGATGAAATGCGACTTGTCGGCCAGCGTGCGGTAGTCAAACGACAGCGTGACGAGCATGGCCAGCAACCCGATGCCGATGGCGTAGATCTGCGTGACGTAGAGCCGAGACGCGGCGCCGCGCGTCGGGTCCGACGTCGTGCTGTAGATCATCAGGACGCCCGCCGCGCACAGCGCGAGGATCGCGCCGAGGAGCGCCCAGTCGATGTGATGGTACAGCCGGCGCTCAAGCATTATTCATCCGTAGCCGTCGTGGCACGACGCCCGAAGGGGTCGGAGAAATCCAGTCTCATGTCCTTCGGGGCCGGTGGCGGCGGCAGCGGCCGGCCGTCTTCCTTGGCGAAGAACGTATCGAGGATATGGTGCGCGACCTGCGCGGCATTGGTGCCGTGAATCCCGTGCTCGAGAAACACGACGCCGGCGATTCTGGGCGCATCGCGCGGCGCGAAAAACACGAACCACCCGTGGTCGCGCAGGTTCCTGGTCGTCTTCCCCGCCGCGAGGCGCCCCTGATTGGAGATCACCTGCGCCGTGCCGGTTTTGCCGGCGACGTCCCGGTCCTTGATCCGCGCCCGGCCGCCCGTACCGCTGGCGTTGACGACCATCCACAGACCGTCGCGGATGGCTTGGAGCTTGTCCCGGGAGATGTCGAATGTCGATTGCGGAGGCGGTGCCGGCGCCGCCTGCCACCCGCGCCCGTCGCCCTGATCCACCGCCTTCAGCAGGTGCGGCGTGACACGCGTCCCGCCGTTGGCGAGCGTCGCCATGTACACCGCCATCGACACGGGCGTGACCGAGACCTGGCCCTGACCGATGGAGACAGAGATCGTCTCGCCCGCGTACCACTTCTCTTTCATCTTCTCGCGCTTCCACTCGGTGGACGGCACGAGGCCTTGCACTTCGTTCGGCAGGTCGATGCCGCTCGGCACGCCCAGGCCAAGCAACGTCGCCCATTTGTTGATCTTGTCGACGCCGACCATGTTGCCGACGGTGTAGAAGTACACGTCGCAGGACTGCTCGATGGCGTGGCGCAGATCCATTGACCCGTGACCGCTGGCCTTCCAACACTTGAAGTCGCGCCCGAAAAAGTTCGCGTGGCCCGGACAGTACACCGTGAAGTCCGGCGTGATGACGCTCTCTTCGAGCGCCGCCAGGGCGACGGCCATCTTGAAGGTGGACCCGGGCGAATACTTCCCCTGAATCGCGCGATCGTTGAGCGGCCGCAGTTCATCGGTATTGAGCGACGCCCACGTCGCCCGATCGATCCCGGCGGCGAAATCGTTCGGATCGTAGGCGGGCCGGCTGGTGAACCCCAGCACCTCGCCGTTGGTCGGATTGAGGACGACCGCGGCGCCGTTGAATCCCGAGGCGGCGAACCCGTCCTCGATCGCCTTCTGAACGTCGAAGTCGATGGTCAGCTGCAGGCGCTTGCCTTCGGTCGGTTGCACTTCGCTGTCCGTCCGGATCTCGCGTCCGACGCTGTTGACGACGACGCGCTTGGCGCCGTCCTCGCCCATCAGGAGCTCGTTGTAGGTCCGCTCGATGCCCGCCTGTCCGACAATATCGCCGCTCTTCAGGCTGTCACTGCCGGACACCTGCGCATCGTTGACCTCGCCGACGTAGCCGAACAGATGGGCAGCCAGCGCGTTCGGGTACCGCCGGGTCGGCACCTGCTGGACCACCACGTCCGGCAGCTCGAAGTCCAGCCGGCGTGCCATGACGGCCGCCACCTGTCCGAGCGTGGCGTCCTGGATGACCGTAATCGGACGATACGCGGGCTCGCTTCGGTGTTTGTTCACGATGGCGCGGACCGCGGCCTCCTCGACGCCGGCCAGATCCGCCAGCAGGCGAATCGTGCGGTTGAGGTCTGTCGTGTGCTCGCGCACGATGGAGATGGCGTACGACTGCCGGTTCTCGACGAGCACGCGGCCCGTGCGATCGAAGACGACGCCGCGCGGCGCCCGGAGCGCCAGCGTGCGCTGATTGTTGTTTTCCGCGAGCTCTCGGTACGTCGCGTGCTGCACGACCTGCAGCACCCAGAAGCTCACGGCCAGCGCCGAGAACAGCAGGACGAAGACGTACTGCAGGATGCTCAGTCTGACGCTGACGCGGCGACGATCCTCAGTGACATGCATACGTCAAATCTAGGAATCTAAGGATAGATCAGATTTCTACCGCCGCTGCCGGCGCTGCCGGCTTCTGGCCATCCGCCGGCGCTCCAGGGCTCCGGGCAGCAGCTCGACCACCTGGAACGCGACGACCCCCAGAACGGCGTTGCTGGCCGCCTGCTCGGCGACGGCGACATAGGGCGCGCTGAACTGCCCTAAACCCAGCACACGGGACAACCCGATGAACACGACGGCGCGGAGCACCGTCGCCCCGAAAAACACCACGAATCGGGGGAGCGCCGCCGCGACGATGAGCTGCGTCCCTATGCGCCCGGCCACATACCCAACGAGCGTGTTCGCCAGTCCGCCGACGCCGATCACGCCGCTCGTGGTGGCCAGCGCGTCCTGCGCAAGTCCCGCGACGGCCCCGGTAACCAGTCCGGTCACCGCCCCCGACGTGAGCGCGACGTACACCACGCCGACGAGCACGAGATCCACGGCGTCCATGCCGGAGGGAAGAAAACGGGCCAGCGTCGTTTGCAGTGCGAGCGTCGCGCCCACCACCAGGATCGCCCTGGCCGTGTTCACTAGGGGCTCCCCTGCAGGCGATCGCCCGAGGGCACCGGCGTCAGCACGACCAGTACCTCCTCGAGGCTCGTGAAGTCGACCTCCGGTCTCACGGTAATCCGCTTGTACGTGCCGCCGCTCTTCTCCACGGCTTCCACTCGGCCGATCACGAACCCCTTGGGAAAAATGCCGTCGATGCCGGACGTCATGACGAGGTCGCCCACGACCACGTCGGCCAGCTCCGACACGTAATCCAGCCGCAGCCGGTCGCCGCCCCCGCCAATGGCGACCCCCTGGGCCCGCGACCGTTCCACGATGGCGCCCACGGCGGCGTTGCGATCGATGAGCAGCTGCACCTTGGCCGCGCGCTGGGTCGGCACCACGATGCGGCCGACCACACCGGCCGGCGCAATCACCGCCATGTCCGGCCGCAGCCCGTCCCCCGTCCCCTTGTCGATGGTCAAAGTCCGAAAGTCGGGCGTGGCTCCGGCGGCGATGATTTCGGCGGCGGCCGTCTTCAGCGTCGTGCGGTCGCGCAGGTCGAGCAGCCGCTCGAGGCTCCGCGTGCGATCGGCCAGCGCGCGCTGCTGCTGCACCTCGACCTGGACCGCCTCGAGCTGCCGTTTGAGCCCCTCGTTCTCCGTCTTGACGCCCCGAAGCCAGATGTAGCCGCCCCAGAGCTGCCGGATGCCGGAGACGCCCGCGGAGATGCCCCGCTGCACCTCGGCGACGACCCCGAATGCCACACCTTCGAGGATCGGCACGCCGGTGCGGGCGTTGTTGACCTGGGCGGAGATGAGGAGGACGTGCCCCAGCACGACGGCCACGAAAAGGTAGCCGGCCCGTTGGCGAATGTCGATCAGCGCCACGTCAGTCGATCGAAATCTTCCGCAGCAGATTGAAATCCGACAGCATCTTGCCCGCGCCGAGCACCACCGACGAGAGGGGGTCTTCGGCCATGGCGAGCGGCAGTCCCGTTTCTTCGCGCAGCCGCTTGTCCAGGTTCCGCAGCATCGAGCCGCCGCCGGTCAGCACGATTCCGCGGTCGACGATGTCCGCCGAGAGCTCGGGCGGCGTCCGCTCGAGCGCCACGCGCACGGCGTCGACAATGACGTTGACCGTCTCGGCCAGCGCCTCGCGGATCTCCTCGTCGCTGACGGTGATGGTCTTGGGCACACCCTCGATCAGATGCCGCCCCTTGATCTCCATCGTCATCCGCTCGTCGAGCGGGAAGGCGGAGCCAATCTCGATTTTGATCTGCTCGGCCGTGCGCTCGCCGATGAGGAGGTTGTACATCTTCTTGATGTATTGGATGATGGCCTCGTCCATCTCGTTGCCCGCGACGCGTACCGCCTTGCTGTAGACGATGCCGGCGAGCGAGATGACGGCGATGTCGGTGGTGCCGCCGCCGATATCCACAATCATGTTCCCCGACGGCTCGGTGATCGGCATGCCCGCGCCGATGGCGGCCGCCATGGCCTCCTCGATCAGGTGCACTTCGCTCGCCTTGGCCCGGTACGCGCTGTCCTTGACGGCGCGCTTCTCGACCTGGGTGATCTCGGAGGGCACCCCGATGACGATGCGCGGGCGCACCCAGACGTTGCGGTTGTGCGCCTTCTTGATGAAGTAGGTCAGCATCTTCTCGGTGACCTCGAAGTCGGCGATGACACCGTCCTTCATCGGCTTGATGGCGACAATGTTGCCCGGCGTGCGGCCGAGCATGTCCTTGGCATCCTTGCCAACGGCCTCCACCCGGCCGTTGAGCTTGTTGATGGCGACAATCGACGGCTCGTTGACCACGATGCCTTTGCCGCGGGCGTAGACACAGGTGTTGGCCGTGCCCAGGTCGATGGCCAGGTCACTCGAGAACAACGACATCATGGAACGAAGGCTCAAGAAAAACTCCTTACGCAAGAGTCAGCGTGTGCAAATGTGTAAAAGGCGCCACGACTGATCCTTGACTGCCGACTGCGGACTATTGACTGCTGACTAATTATCGGCTGGAGAGGCGGCGGCCTGAATGCCATTCTTCCCGGAGTCTTTCACCCGGTACATTGCCGTGTCGGCGGCGTGCACCAGTTCTTCGGCCGACGCCGCCACATCGGGGAGGGTGGCGACTCCGACCGACGCGGTCAGATGGATGTCGAGGCCGGCGGTGCCCAGAAACCGGTGCGCCGCGAGCCGGTCCCGGACGCGCTCGCCCACGGCAAAGGCGCCTTCGGCGCCCGTGTCGGGGAGCACCACGGAGAACTCGTCGCCCCCAAACCGGGCCACCACGTCGGTTTCACGGGCGCTCCCGCGAATGACTCCCGCGGCTTCGACCAGCGCCCGGCTGCCCAACAGGTGCCCGTGCTGGTCATTGACCGCCTTGAATCCGTCGAGATCGATGAACAGGAGCGACAGGGGACGGCCGCTACGTGAGGCGCGCTTGGTCTCTCGCCGCAGGACCAGGTCCAGATACCGCGAGTTATAGAGCTGCGTGAGATCGTCGGTGACCGACAGCTCCTCGACCCGCTGGAGCCGCAGCGCGTTATCGAGCGCGACGGCCGCAGGCTCGAGCAAGACGCGGACGGCCCGCTGCAGGCCCGGCTGCAGGCGCGGCTCGCGCGAGGACGCCGCCTGATCCAGTGCGACCAGCGCCCCGATACGCTGGCTGCGAGAGGCGAGCGCGAACGCCACCACGGCCCCGGCCGCCTGGTGCGGGACGCGCGCGTCACTCGCCAGATCCGCGGCCGCGAAATCGTCGCCACGCTGCATGACCCAGCCCGCGACCGCGCACGCCGCAGCGCCCATCTCGGCAACAAGCCCGCGATCGGACAGTACCGACAGCTCGCCAGACGAGGCGGCCGAGACGACGGCCCAGGAGGACGCCGGGATCCACGTCGCGGCGTGATCGATGATGAGATCCGCGATCTCCTGCGGTTCGAGCGTCGCGTTGGCGGCGCGCACGATCTCGAGCAGCGCCTCGCGACCCTCGAGCCGGTTCTGCAGGGCGCGCTCGGAGGCGCGCAGTCTCGCCGCCAGATCCAGGCCCGAAGCAGCCGGGATCGCCGCGCCCGCATCGGCCCGCCTGGATTTGCGCTTCATTCCCGATCCATCCACTGAGCGCACCGCCGCCGCCGGGCGGCCCCGATCGGCAACCCGTCGCATGCCAGGCACGCCGTCCGCTCGGCTGGCTGGGGCCATCAAGGGTACCTCCGGCTCGAACGGGACGTCTGCTTCTTTCGAGGTCCGTTGACGATGGGGCCTCATTTCGCTCCGCTCGGCAATATACCATACGGTCCCCGGTAACTGCTTGCCACGTCGCAAGTTCTTCGCATACGATCAGGTGCTTTGAAGGGGCCCCATGACCACGCTTGACACCCTGCGCCGCCACAGGAGCTGGCTCAAATGGAGCCTCGGCCTCGTGGCGGTCTCCTTCGTCATCTTCTACATCCCGAACTGCTTCGACCAGGGCGCCGCTATCGGCACCAACACCGCCAACGGCGACACGATCGCCACCGTTGAGGGCCGCGACATCACCGCGGGCGAGTTCCGCCGCACGTACCAGGCGCAGGTCCAGGCGTACCGCAACGCCTACGGCGGCTCGATGAGCGAGCAACTGCTCAAGCAGCTCGGCATCGACCAGCAGATCTTGCAGCAGATGGTCGACGAGCGCGCTGCGCTCGTCGAAGCCGCCCGTCTTGGCATCGCTGCGGGCGATGAGGAAGTGCGCCAGCGCATCCTCGCGGTGCCGGCGTTTCAGGAAAACGGCGCCTTCATCGGCGACGAGCGGTACCAGCAGCTGTTACGGGCGCAGCGGCCGCCGATCACGGCGGGTGAGTTCGAAGAGGGTGTCCGCCGGCAGATCGTCGTCGAAAAGCTGCGCGCGGCGCTGACCGACTGGCTGTCGGCGACCGACAAGGAACTCGAGCAGGAGTACCGCCGCCGCAACGACAAAGTGAAACTGGCCATCGTCACCTTCACGGCTGAGAACTTCCGGAAGGGCGTGAGCGCCACCGACGCCGAGGTCGCGAGCTACTTCGAAGCCCACAAGGACACCTTCAAGATCTCCGAGAAGCGCAAGATCAGGTACGTGCTGGTCGATATCGACGCGCTGCGAGCGAAGGTCGTTGTCCCGGCCGGCGAGGTCGAGCGGACGTACAACAACAACATCGATCAGTACACGACGCCCGAGCAGGTGCGGGCGAGCCACATCCTGCTCAAGACCGAGGGCAAAGACGAGGCAGCGGTGAAGGCGAAGGCCGAGGCCCTGCTCAAGCAGGCCAAGGCCGGCGCGGATTTCGCCGAGCTCGCGAAGAAGAACTCCGAAGACGACTCCAACGCGAAGACAGGTGGCGACCTCGACTATTTCGGCCGGGGCCGGATGGTGCCTGAGTTCGATCAGGTCGCCTTCTCGATGCAGGCCGGCCAAATCAGCGACCAGCCCGTCAAGACCCAGTTCGGCTACCACATCATCAAAGTCGTGGACAAGAAGCCGGCGACGCAGCGGACGCTGGCCGAGGTGCGGCAGCAGCTCACCGATCAGCTGGCGTACGAGACCGCCACGACCCAGGCAACGAGCCTGGCCGACACGATTCTCACGGAAATCCGCCGGCCGGCGGACCTCGATAGAGCCGCGGCCGCTCATGGGCTGACCGTGCAGGAATCGGGGCTCTTCGCGCGCGATGAACCCGTCCTCGGCCTGGGTTCGTCGGCCGAAGTGACCACCCGGGCGTTCGCCATGAAGACCGACGAGGTCGCGGGCCCGATCCGCTCGTCGCGCGGATTTGTCTTTCAGGCTCTCTCCGGCCAGCCGCAGCCCCCTTATGTGCCGAAGCTCGGCGAAGTGGCGGATCGTGTCAGAGACGAAGTGATGAAGAACAAAGCGCTCGAGCTCAGCAGGCAGAAGGCCGCCGAGATCGCGGCGAAGCTGAAGGTCGCGCCTGACTTCGAGAAAGCGGCCAAGGCCGCCGGCGTTGAAGCGAAAACGACCGAGCTCGTCACCCGTGATGCTCCCCTTCCGGAACTGGGCGTCGCGACGGCAATTGGCGAAATGGCCTTTGGCCTGCCCGTCGGGGCGGTGAGCACCGTCGTCGACACCGACAACGGCGCCGCCGTCGTGAAGGTCCTGGAGAAGCAGGAAGTGATGCCGACCGAATGGCTGGCCGTGAAGGACCGGTTCCGCGACGAGTTCCTCTCCGACCGCCGCGGCCGTTTCTTCAGTTCCTACATGGAGAAGGCGAAGCTTCGGATGCGCATCGACGTCAACCGCGACACGCTGCAGAGGACGGTCGGGTAGCTGGTGGCTGGTGGCTGGCGGCCGGTGATGAGCGACTGGTGGTTCGCGGCGAAGCCAGGCGTCCTCGCGGTCGTGCTCATGACGGTGATGGGCGCCGCATGCAGTGATTCGCCGACAACGCCGACCTCCACGACTCCCACGTTGAGCTTCGTCACCGAGGCGCCGTTTGTCGGCACCCTCGCTCTTTCCGGCACCAGCTCGAAGGACTTCGTCATGAATCAGGCGGGTCCGGTCAGCATCACGCTCGCCAGCCTGCTCGCTGCTGGAAGCCCGGTCTCCATCACGGTCCGCATCGGCCTCGGGACATGGGACGCAGGAGCCTCGACGTGCACGGTGACAGAGCAAGTCGACGTAGCACCAGCTCTCACCATAATCCCTAACTTTGGCCAGTCGCTCACGGCAGGGAGCCGGTGCGTCAGTATCTTCGACTTCAACGGTCTGGGACCGGTGGACTTTGCGATCCGCATCGTGCATCCGTCATGAGAAGCCTCTTGCCGCTCGCGCTCGTGCTGGCACTCATCGGGAGCGCGTGTGGTGACGACCCGATCACCCCGACGCCGACACCGACGCCGGTGTCACCGGTGACAGAGACGTTCGCGAGCGGCCTGGTGCCGCTCGGGACGAGCAGTCGCACGTTTGACGCCGCGAAGGCCGGCTCGGTGACGATCACGCTGACGAGCAGCGGACCACCGACCGACGTGACGCTCGGTTTGGGAGTTGGGATCCCGACTCCCGGGGCCAGCGCCGGCTGCAGCCTGACAACGGCCGTGAATATGCCGCCTTCAACCACGCCTCAGATCACCGTACAGGTTGATGCGGGCAAATTTTGCGTCAAGGTGTTCGACACCGGCACGCTGACGGCGCAGACCTTCTTCAGCGTCACCATTGTCAGACCGTAGGGGCTGGGGACTTGCCCCTAGCCCCTTCAGCGTAAGAAGGTGAACGGCATGAGCGCGAGCGTCTCGCCGCGCTTGAACATCGCAAGCGGGCCGCGGACGACCCGCAGCGCCTCGAGCTCCCCCGCTGACAGGTTCGCCGAGAGCCACGCGCCAACTGAGGCTGAGTCGCCCGATCCGCTCAGCCCTTCGGCGAGAAGATCGTAGAAGCTCTTCCGCGCCGGATACACCACGATCTCGACATCACTCTCGGCGGGAATCTTCGCGCGCTCTTTGGCAAGGGCCAGGGCCCGGTCGAGGCCACCAAGCGCGTCGACCAGACCGTTGTCCTTCGCCTGCCGGCCTGTCCAGACGCGGCCCTGCGCCAGCGCGTCGATCTTGGCGGGAGTGGAACGGCGCGAGTCGGCGACCTTCTTCACGAACTGGTCGTAGAAGGCGCGAAGCTGCTCGTCGATCTTCCGGACCTCGGCTGGCGTGTAGGGCCGCGCCGGCGAATCGATCTCGGCCTGCTTGCCGACACTGGTCGACTCGATGCGCGCGCCAAGCTTCTCGTACACGCCGCCGGTGACGATCTTTCCGCCAAAGACGCCAATCGATCCAGTGAGGGTGGACGGCTGCGCCACGATGGTCTGGGCCGGGAGCGCGATGTAGTAGCCGCCCGATGCGGCGAGGTCGGACATCGACGCCACGATCGGACGATCGGCCCGCTCGTTGCGCGCGATCATCAGCTCGCGCCACACCGCATCGGAGGCGGTCGCCGATCCGCCGGGGCTGTCGATCCGCAGCACGATCGCCCGCACAGCAGTGTCGCGGCGCACCTGGCGGATGATGCCGATGAGCGTGTCGGACCCGAGAATGGCGCCGTTCACCGGGTCGTAGCCGTTCCTGCCGCTGTTGATCGTCCCGGCGGCGTAGATGACCGCGATCCGCGGGCCTCGGTTCGATCCGAAGGACCCGGCGTTGGCCCGCGCGTAGGCGTCACCGTCAATCCGCCGGTTCTCGCCGGAGGCCGAGAGGGCGGCGTGCACCTGATCCTCGTACTGAACCTCATCGACCAGACCGGCGCGTCGTGCGGCTTCCGGCAGGAACGGCCCTTGGTCGATGAGCGCCCTGACGTCGGCGGCGCTCTTCTTGCGGCCGTCGGCGACGCCGCCCACGATCTGCTCGTAGAGGTCGCGGGTGAGCGACTCGTCCATCTCCTTCTGCGTGGCGGTGTATCCCTTTTCGGTGAACACGTTCGGCGCACTCTTGTACGCGCCGACATGGTGCAGGTCGGCAACGGCGCCGATCCTGTCGAGCGTGCCTCGAAGGAAGACCGCATAGGTCGCCACGCCCGTCAGATCGAGGGAGCTCGCCGGCATCAGAGAGATCTTGTCGGCGGCCGTCGCCAGGTAGTACTCGCGGTCGCCGCCTTCCTCGAGATAGGCATAGACGGGCTTGCCGGATTCCCTGAAGTCGACGACCGCGTCGCGAATCTCCTGGACCTTGCCCCACAAGGGCGACGCGAAACCGGTCGGTTTGAGCAGCACGGCGCGGATTCTGGTATCGGCTTTCGCCTGGTGCAGGCTCTCCACGATGGACCGGACCGTCGGCGTCCTGGCACCGCGCAGGTAGCCGACCAGATCGGCGGGCGCGACCTCGGAGAGCTCGCCGCCGACGCGCAGCACGAGCACGGCGTTTTCGGGTACGGTCGGTGCGCGCCCGGCGAGCGCGACCAGCACGACGATCCCGGCGAACCCGACGAAGCACACCACGCCGAGCGCCGTGAAGAAGATCCGGAATCCGCGTTTGGCCATGAACAAGACCTGCCTTTCGATTCGAGTATAGCGGCATAATAACTGGCTCACATGTCTTCTCTCCATGGCGCGCGCGTCGCGCTCCTCGAATCGCGGCTCGGCACCGAGCTCGGCGAGCTCGTGCGGCGTCTGGGCGGGGTGCCCGTGCTCGCGCCATCGGTCCGCGAAGTGCCGCGCGTCGAGGACACCGACCGGTTCGTCGATGCGCTCGTCACCGGGCGATTTTCGGTGGTGGTCGTGCTCACCGGCGCGGCTGCGCTCGCGGTGCTTCGGGCGGCCGAGCGCCGCGGCCACTTGCCCGAGGCGCTCGAGGCGCTGAAG
>JBAUGX010000179.1:0-7435 GCA_049679965.1 Vicinamibacterales bacterium | reverse complement strand
CTGGTAGACCGACATCTTTTCCTTGATCGCACGCTCCATGCGGACCAGCCCGATGCGGAACTGGTTCTCGAGGAGCTCGCCGACCGAGCGCACGCGCCGATTGCCGAGATGATCGATGTCGTCGACGTTCTGCGGGTTGCGACGCAGCTTCAGCTGGTACTTGATGACCTCGTAGAAGTCCTGCGGGTGCAGGATCTTCTCGTCGAGCGGCGTGTTCAGGCCGAGCTTGGTGTTGAGCTTGAGGCGGCCGACCAGTGAGAAGTCGTACTTCTGCGGGTTGAAGAACATGTTCTCGAAGAGCGACCGGCTGCTGTCGAGCGTCGGCGGATCGCCCGGACGCAGGCGCCGGTAGATCTCGATGAGCGCCTCTTCGTGCGTGTGGATGGGATCTTTCTTGAGCGTCGCGGGAATGATCGAGCCGACCTCGTCGCGCTCCGGGAAGAAGACATCGATGCGATCGACCTCTTTCTCCTGCGCCATCGAGATGACGCGCGGCTCGAGCGGCTCGTTCGCCTCGAGAATCACCTCGCCGGTCGCCGGATCGACCACGTCGGCCGCCGCGAAAGCGCCTTCCAGCTCCGTGTCCGAAATCTCCACCGACTCGACGCCGGATTTCTTCAACGCCTCGACCGCGTTCTTGGTGATCTTCTTGCCCTGCTGCACGGTGAAGTTCTCGCCGGGGACGACGATGTCCTTCGCGGCGCGCAGGCCGACCAGCGTGTCGGCCACCTTCCAGGTGAGCGTGCCCTTCTTGAGGCGCAGCTCGTCCACGTTGTGGAAAGCGCGGATGATCTCGTCGGCGCCGCGCAGCCCCAGCGCCCGAAGGAAGACCGTGGCGAGGAACTTCCGCTTCCGGTCGATGCGGACGTACAGCAGGTTCTTGACGTCGTACTCGAACTCCACCCACGAGCCGCGGTACGGAATGATCTGGGCGACAAAGAGCGTCTTGTCTTCCGAATGAAAGAAGGCGCCAGGCGAGCGGTGCAGCTGGCTGACGATCACGCGCTCGGTGCCGTTGATGATGAAGGTCCCGTTCTCGGTCATCAGCGGGATGTCGCCGAAGTAGACCTCCTGCTCCTTGATGTCGCGGATGGTCTTGACGCCGGTCTCCGGGTCCTTGTTCCACACCACGAGCCGGATCGTCACCTTGAGCGGCACGGCGAAGGTCATGCCGCGCTCCTGGCACTCATCCACGTCGTACTTGAGCTTGAGGCTGACCGTGTTCCCGCAGATGTCGCAGACGTCGCCGTGCGCCTGGTTCGGCTTGCCGCAGCGCGGGCACGGCACGTCGCGGTCGCCGTACGGATCGGCCACGATCGGCGTGCCGCAATGGGCGCAGGGCTTCCGCAGGTGGTGCAGCCCCGCCAGCTTGCCGCACTTGCACTCCCAGTTGCCGATCGAGTACTCGATGAACTCGAGCGAGGAGTTCTCGCGGAAGTCGCTGATCGGGAAGACCGACTTGAACACCGACTGCAGACCCGCGTCCTCGCGCTCGCTCGGCAGACGGTTCATCTGCAGAAAGCGCTCGTAGGACTTCTTCTGGATCTCGATCAGGTTCGGAATCGGAACGGTCGTCTTGATTTTCGAAAAGTCGATGCGCTCGCGGTAGACGTTCTTGGGAAGGCTGTACATGCTGTGAACCTCGAAAAAGACGGAGCGCTACAACATTGCCGATTGCGGACTGCTGATTGCGGATTCGACAACCCGCAATGCAATCCGCAATCAACAACCCGAAATCCGCACTTACTTGATTTCTGCTTTGGCCCCGACTTCTTCGAACTTCTTCTTGATGGCCGCGGCCTCGTCCTTGGAGACGCCTTCCTTCACCGCTTTCGGCGCGCCCTCGACGAGGTCCTTGGCTTCCTTGAGTCCCAGGCTGGTGATCTCGCGGACAACCTTGATCACGTTGATCTTGTTGCCGCCGACTTCGGTCAGCGTGACCGTGAACTCGGTCTTCTCTTCGGCGGCCGCCGCGGCGCCACCGCCCGCGCCCGGCATCGCCATCATCGGCATGGCCGCCGCCGCGGACACGCCAAGCTCTGCCTCGAGCGTCTTGACGAGCTGCGACAACTCCAGGACGCTGATTCCCTTGATGTACTCGACCACCTGCTGCTGAGTCACTTCGGCCATGTTCTGCTCTCCTATCGGCTTACGTCTCTTGACGTTTCTTTTCTGCCGCCGCCAGCACGTTCATCAAATCCCGTGGGACGGCGTTGAGTACTGTGACAAGTTGGACCATCGGCGCCTGCATCGTGCCGAGCAGCCGTGCGTACAACTCGGGCCGGCTCGGCAGCGACGCGAGGTCGCTGACCTCCGCCGGCTTGATCGCGCGGCCGGCAACGACCGCCGCCTTGATCGTCAGCGCCGGCGCCGTCTTGACGAACGCCGTCAGCGTCTTGGCGAGGAGCACCGCGTCGGTCGTCGTGTAGGCCACGCCCGTCGTCCCGGCGAAGTACTGCTCGATCGCGGCAAACGGCGTCCCCTTGAGCGCGCGCCTGGCCAGCGTGTTCTTGACGACCTTGTAGCCCGCCTTCGCGTTGCGGAGCTGGCGCCGCAGCTCGGTCACCTGCGGCACGTTGAGCCCCTTGTAGTCGACCAGTATCGCGCTGTCGGCTTTCTTGAACGCCGCCGCGATCTGCTGGAGCTCGGCTTCCTTGTCTGCCCGTGTGACTGCCATTAGTGTTTCACCGTCACATCAATGTGCGTCGTGTCGATTCTGATCCCCGGCCCCATGGTCGACGACAGGGTGACGCTCTTGAGAAACTTGCCCTTGGCCGCCGCGGGCTTGGCCTTGACGATGCTCTCGACGAGCGCGTGCGCATTGGCGACGAGGGAATCTTTGGCGAACGACATCTTGCCGACCGGCGCATGGATGATGCCGGTTTTGTCGACGCGGAACTCCACCTTGCCGGCCTTGATCTCCCTGACCGCCCTGCCGATGTCCACGCTGACGGTGCCGGTCTTGGGATTCGGCATCAGGCCGCGCGGACCGAGCACTTTGCCCAACTTGCCGACCGCGCGCATCATGTCGGGCGTTGCGACGACGGCGTCGAAGTCCATGAAGCCGCCCTGGATCTTCTCCACCATGTCCTCGCCGCCCACGACGTCGGCGCCGGCTTCCTGCGCTTCCTTCTGCTTGTCGCCGCCGGCAATCGCGAGCACCCGCTTGCTCTTGCCGAGGCCGAACGGAAGGACGACCGTCCCGCGCACCATCTGATCGGCGTGCTTCGGGTCGACGCCAAGACGGAGGGCCAGCTCGACCGTTTCGTCGAACTTGGCGAACTTCACTTTCTGCATCAGGGGAACCGCGTCTTCGATCGAGTATGTCTTGTCGGCGGCGACCTGCGCTCTGGCGGCGGTAAATTGTTTCCCGTGTGTCTTCATCAAATACCTTCTGTGGTCCAGACGCGCTCCTGTGCGCTCCCACTCAGACTTCGGACTTGCGACTTCAGACTTACCCAATCACATCGAGTCCCATCGACCTCGCCGTGCCGGCGACGGTCTTGACCGCCGCCTCGATCGACGCGCAGTTGAGGTCGGGCATCTTCAGCTTCGCGATCTCCTCGACCTGCTTCGCGGTGACCGTACCGACCTTGTTCTTGTTCGGCTCGGCCGACCCCTTCGCGATGTTCGCCGCGCGCTTGAGCAGCACGGCGGCCGGCGGTGTCTTCGTGATGAAGCTGTACGACCGATCGGCGTACACCGTCACGACCACCGGGATGATGAGCCCTTCGTCCTTGGCGGTCTTCGCGTTGAAGTTCTTGCAGAAGTCCATGATGTTGACGCCCTGCGGGCCGAGCGCCGTGCCCACGGGGGGCGCGGGAGTCGCCTTGCCGGCGGCAATCTGGAGCTTCACGAGCGCCTGAATCTTTTTCGCCATGATGCCAATCTGCTAAATCTTCTCCACCTGCAAAAAATCCAACTCGACCGGCGTCGACCTTCCGAAAATCGTCACCATCACCTTCAGCGTGTTCTTGTCGAGGTTCACCTCGTCGACCACGCCGTTGAAGCTGGTGAAGGGCCCTTCGTTGATCCGCACCTGCTCGCCCTTTTCGAACATGTACTTCGGCTTGGGCTTTTCGGCCGCCTCGCGCACCTGGCTGAGGATCTGCTCGACCTCGTCCTTGCTCAACGGCGTCGGCTTGGCGCCCGCCCCGACGAACCCGGTGACCTTCGGCGTGTTCTTCACGACGTGCCACGCGTGGTCGGACATGTTCATCTCGACCAGGATGTAGCCGGGGAAGAACCGCTTGGCCGTCACGACCTTCCGGCCGGCGCGCATCTCCACCACGTCCTCGGTCGGAATGAGAATCTCGCCGATTTCGCCCTGCAGCCCGTACGCCGCCACACGCTGCTGCAGCGACTCGGCGACCTTCTTCTCGAAGCCCGAGTACGTATGCACGATGTACCAGCTCTTGGTGGCGACCTCCGTCATGCGGCACCAAACCGGCCGAAGATCCACGCCACGAGTCTGCCCAACCCAAGATCGAGCAGCCACAGGTAGATACCGAAAAACAGCGACACGAGGATGACAACGATCGTCGTCGCGCGGACTTCGTTCCAGCTCGGCCACGTCACGCGCCTGAGCTCGTTGCGCACCTCGCTCAGGAACAGACGCATCCGCTCGAAGCGTCCGCCCGCGGCCGCCCTGACCGTCTCCAGCGTTGTTGTCTCGTCAGCCGCCATCGAGTATCTAACCCCTGATCCCGAGCCCCTAGCCTCTAGTCCCTGCTTCCGTCTCACCGTTGGCAGGCCAGGAGGGAATCGAACCCCCAACCCCCGGTTTTGGAGACCGGTGCTCTGCCAATTGAGCTACTGGCCTATCACCCTTATTTCGACTCTTTGTGCGGCGTGTGCTTCCGGCAGAACCGGCAGTACTTGCTCAGCTCGAGCCGATCGGTCGTCTTCTTCTTGTTCTTGGTCGTGCCGTAGTTGCGCCGCTTGCACTCGGTGCACGCCATCGTGATGATCTCGCGCATTACTCGACGATCTCCGTGATCGTGCCCGCGCCCACCGTGCGGCCGCCTTCACGAATCGCGAAGCGGCTGCCCTTTTCGATCGCCACCGGCGTCATCAGCTCCGCGCTGATCGTCGTGTTGTCGCCCGGCATCACCATCTCGACCCCTTCGGGCAGATTGAGCGTGCCCGTCACGTCGGTCGTCCGGATGTAGAACTGCGGACGGTAGCCGTTGAAAAACGGGGTGTGACGGCCGCCCTCTTCCTTCGAGAGGATGTACACCTCGCCCTTGAACTTGGTGTGCGGCTTGATCGAGCCGGGCTTGCACAGCACCTGGCCGCGCTCGACGTCCTCTTTTTCCACGCCGCGCAGCAGCACGCCGATGTTGTCGCCGGCCACGCCCGCGTCGAGCAGCTTTCTGAACATCTCGACGCCGGTGACGATCTTCTTCTCGGTCGGCTTGAAGCCGACGATCTCGACTTCCTCGCCCACCTTCACCGTGCCGCGATCCACGCGCCCGGTGACCACGGTGCCGCGGCCCGAGATCGAGAACACATCCTCAATCGGCATCAGGAACGGCTTGTCCACCTCGCGCGTCGGGATGGGCACGTAGGTGTCGAGCGCTTCCATCAGCTTGAGGACGCCCGCGACGCCGTCCGGATCCCCCTGCAGCGCCTTGAGCGCCGACAGCCGGACCACGGGAATCTCGTCGCCCGGGAAGCCGTAGCTCTTGAGCAGCTCGCGAACTTCGAGCTCGACCAGGTCGAGCAGTTCGGGGTCGTCGATGGCATCGACCTTGTTGAGCGCGACGACCAGACACGGCACGTTGACCTGGCGGGCGAGCAGGATGTGCTCGCGCGTCTGCGGCATCGGACCGTCCACCGCGCTCACGACCACGATCGCGCCGTCCATCTGGGCCGCGCCCGTGATCATGTTCTTGATGTAGTCGGCATGGCCGGGACAATCGACGTGCGCGTAGTGGCGCTTCGCGGTCGAGTACTCGACGTGGCTCGTCGCAATCGTCAGAATCTTCGTCTCGTCGCGACGACCCTGCGACTCCGACGCCTTGGCGACCTCGTCGTAGGGAATGAACTTCGCCCAGCCCTTGTCGGCGGCCACCTTGGTCAGGGCCGCCGTCAGGGTGGTCTTGCCGTGGTCGATGTGCCCAATGGTGCCGACATTCACGTGCGGTTTGCTTCGGTCGAATTTTTCTTTAGCCATGTCAACGAACCTCGTCGTCTATGTTTAGCGCTGCTGGAGCCGATGACCAGAATCGAACTGGTGACCTCGTCCTTACCAAGGACGCGCTCTGCCAACTGAGCTACATCGGCCTTGGTTCCCTCAGTCCGCCTTCGCGCTTCGCGCTTCGGCGAGACAGCCTTCACCGGCCGTCTGGCTTGCCTAGCCGAAGCGCGCTCGCACGTGAGCGCGAAGGCTGGAGCGGGAGACGGGGATCGAACCCGCGACCAACAGCTTGGAAGGCTGTGACTCTACCACTGAGTTACTCCCGCCAATCCCGAATCCCTGGTCCCGAACCCTATATATGGTGGCGAGGGAAGGACTCGAACCTTCGAAGCCGCTAGGGCGACAGATTTACAGTCTGCTGCGTTTGACCGCTTCGCTACCTCGCCAACTCTCTGTAATGTGGAATCGTCGCTTGTTCTTGATTTCCGCCGTGCGGGCCTGGTCCGGTGGAGCTGGCGGAGGGATTCGAACCCCCGACCTGCTGATTACAAATCAGCTGCTCTACCGACTGAGCTACGCCAGCCAGACAAACGGCGAATGTTAGCACCTTCCATGCCACGCACACAAGCACACGAAAGAAGATTTCGAAGACTTTTTTTGGGCAGGTCAGCGCGAACCGGGCTTCTCGCCCCGCGCCTGGCGCTGGCGGACCGCCTCGAAGATCGCGATGCCCACAGCCACCGAAACATTCAGGCTTTCGACGTGCCCGCGCATCGGAATCGACGCCAGCCAGTCGCAGCGCTCGCGCACCAGGCGCCGGAGGCCGGTCCCCTCGGCCCCCACCACTAGGGCCGTCGGCACGGTGTAGTCAATCTGGTCGTAGGGTGTGGCTCCGTCGGAGGCAAGCCCGACCGTCCACACGCCGGCGTCCTTCAGCATCTCGAGCGCGCGGGCAATGTTGACGACCTCGGCGACCTTCACGTGCGTGGCGGCGCCGGCCGACGCCTTGGCGGCCACGCCGCCCAGGGGCGCCGCGTGCCGCGATTGGCGAACCAGGCCGTCGGCGCCCGCCGCGTCCACCGTCCGCAGAATCGCGCCCAGGTTGTGCGGATCCTCGATCCCATCGAGGACCACGATGAGGGGCGCCCCTGCGGCCTGCACGACGAGGTCCTCGAGGCCGACCTTGGCCGCCCCGCGGACGTCGGCCACGACGCCCTGATGGACGCCGCCGCGCGAGGCGCGGTCGAGATCGGCTGGGCTCACGCGCTCGACCGCGACGCCGCCCCGCTCGGC
>JBAUGX010000178.1:0-28489 GCA_049679965.1 Vicinamibacterales bacterium | reverse complement strand
CCCCACAGGTGACGGTGCAGGGCCCTTCCCGGTAATCCCATTCGCGTGCTACGCTCTGAGGCCATCATGACCGAAGAAAACGTTCTCATTGAAAACGATCAGCGCCCGACCATCCCGTCGGAGCCGGCACCGCCGATTACGAGCCGGTTTCTGTATGTAGACGTCGCGGCGCTTCGCGCGAAGCAACTGCGCAAGGGCGCGCGGCCCCGGCTGGGGGCCGCGGACGGTCTCGAGCTGCTGCACAAGGCCGAGCGCGTCGCGATGGAGGAAGTCCGCCGAGGGCTGGTGTCCTACGAGATCCAGGAGTCCAAGTCGGCGCGCACCGAGACCGAAGCGTGACCGTCGTCGACGCGCAGCAGCTTGTGATGGGAGCCCTGCTCGGACTGGCGTCGAGCACGGGGTTCGTGTTGGCCCTGTTTATCGGCTTCTGCGTCGTCGTCGGCTTCACGAAGCTGAAGAAGACCGCCGGCGGCCGTGCGATGGTCATCAAGAGCCTCGACGAGCGCATCAGCGGTCAGTCGATGGTCTATCTGCCGCCCACGGCGCCCCGCGGGCCCGCCGACCAGCTGAAAGCGCCCGACCTCCTGGAAGCGGCCGCTCGCCGGACCTCATAAGGTCCGGCCTACGTACGTATGGCGGGCCTTATCAGGCCCGCCGCATTCATGCCACGCTCTCCGGGTGCCAGCGCAATCCGAGGTTGACGATGCGCTGCAGCACGGCTTCGTACGAGAGCCCGATGTTTTCTGCCGACGCCGCGAAGTCCTCTCCGCGGGCGATCTGCGGATTGGGATTTGCCTCGAGCACCCAGACGTTGCCCGACTGGTCCAGCCGCAGGTCGATTCTGGCGTAGCCGCTCATCTCGAGTGCCCGATAGGTGCGCTTGCAGATGTGCTGGATCGCGTCGGCCTGCGCCTGCGTCAGATCCCTCGCCGGTCCGCTGTCGATTCCGTACTTCTTCTGGTATTTCACGCTCCACTTCACGCGGTCGGTCGCGATGCGTCTCGCGCCCTCCGGCATGTTGGTGAAGAAGAGCTCCCATACCGGCAGCACCTGCAGAACCTGATTGCCGATGATCCCGACGTAGAGTTCCCGGCCCTCGACATACTGCTCGACAATCGCCGCCGTGCCGATGCTTTCGTGGATGAAGGTGACGCGCTCCTTCATTTTCTCGTCGCTGTCGACCACCGAGGCCTGCGAGATGCCAATCGAGGCCTCCTGCGTCAGCGACTTGACCATCAGCGGGAACGCCAGACGCTTGGGTCGGCGGATCGGTCGGCCGATGCGGAAGACCTCGAACTCGGGAACCGCAATCCTGTGGTAGGCCAGCAGTTTCTTGGAGAGCGACTTGTCGCGCGCGAGCAGCAGGCCTCGCGCATTGCAGCCGGTGTACGAGAGCTTCAATAGCTCGAGGTGCGACACGACGTTCTGGTCGAAGATGGTGATGTCGTCGAAGCCTTCGAGCAGGTTGAAGGCGATGTGGGGCTTCCATTCCGTCGACGCTCGGCGGATCTCGCCCAGGTCGTCGTGAACGCCAAGCGCCTGCACCTCGTGGCCCATCGAGGTCAGCGTCGAGATGACATCGTACTCGGTCCGCCACGGCACCGACGTGAGGTCGGTGCCTTCCTCGATCTTCGCCGGTGGAATCAGATGCCGGTGCACCAGCGCCAGCACCCGCAGTCGGCTGACGGTCATAGCGCGACCCGGTGCCGTCCGCTGTGGAGGTAGTTCATCGTCTGCACAGTGAGAAAGACGAGGAAATCGATGCGCGTCGATTCCTCTGAATCCATGAGCCGCAGGTTCAGCTCGCGGCAGCGCTCGATGATCTTTTCGAGCACCTGATCGATCGTGTACTGATAGCTGTCGGTGAAACTCGCCACGGTGGTCCGCGCCTCTTTGCGAATCCGGCGGACGAATCGCGCCGCCGGCAGGTTCTTGACGTACTGCGGCGCGTCAGAGAAGAGGTTTCGCAGGTCGGACTCGTAGAAGTCCGGATGATCCAGGCCGTAGTGCTCGCGCTTCTTGCGGTAGTGCTCGCCGAGCGTCTTGCGCAGCCGCGCCGCCGGGTCCACCTGTCTCTTCGTCCTGATGCGCGGACGCCTCCTGGCCAGCCGCCGCATCAGCCCGTCCACGTATTCGAGCTTGCGCTCGACCGGCCAGCCTTTGTAGCGCGCCGCCCACATCGATCGCGGATCGAGCCAGACGGCAAACGTCTCCGCGAAGTCTTCGTCGGGATGGCTCTGCGCGTACCAGTGATCCAGATAGTGGACGAAGCTCTTGCTGTACGGCTTGGGCGTGTAGTACTCGGGATAGGGCGTGGCCGGCGTGCCGAAGAGCTTTCGCCTGGCCCGGCGCCGCCGAAGCTGGTACGCGTTGTCGATGGCGTGGCCGACCTCGTGCCGCAGGATGCGAAGGCACGACTCGGCGTCGCCGCCTTCGACTTCGAGCATCTGCGCCAATTCCAGCTTGGCAAGCCGCGGGTGCGCCAGGTAGAAGGGGACGGCGATGCCCGGGACGCCGTCGGGCGTGAACCATTCGTCCGAGAGCCAGTAGTGCGGCCGGAAGGCCAGGCCGCGTGCCTCGAGCTCGGCGTTGACCTGCGCGATGCGCTGCTCGACCTCCGTCCCGTCGAGGGACAGGTCCAGATCGCGCATGCGCAGTTCGAGCAGCTTCTCGTCAGGCCATCCCGCCCAATCGGGCTCAGACATACAGCGCGGGGACTTCCTTCCACCAGTCGGCGTCTCTCTCGTAGGCGTCCGCGACCCGCAGCAGCGTCGCTTCGGCCATCCGCCTCCCGGTCAGCTGCAGCCCAATCGGCAGCCGATCGGCGGTGAAGCCGCAGGGCACGCTCACGGCCGGCAGCCCCGCCAGGTTCGCGCTGACCGTGAACACGTCGGCCAGATACATCTGGAGCGGGTCGGTCGCCCGCTCGCCGATCTTGAACGCCGTGATCGGGCTCGTCGGCATGGCCACGACGTCGACGCGCTCGAACGCGCGGTCATAGTCGCGGAGGACCAGCGTCCGCACCTGCTGAGCCTTGAGGTAGTAGGCGTCGTAGTACCCGGCGCTGAGCACGTAGGTGCCGAGCATGATGCGGCGCTTCACCTCGGGCCCGAAGCCGCGGGCCCGCGTCCGCGTGTACATCGCACTGAGCGTGTCGTGCGCCGCGCCCGGGTCGTCGACCCGCGCGCGGAATCCGTACTTGACGCCGTCATACCGCGCGAGGTTCGAGCTCGCTTCAGCCGTCGCCACGATGTAGTAGGTGGGGATCGCGTACTGCGCGTGCGGGAGCTCGATGTCCACCAGCGCCGCGCCGCGGCCGGCGAGCCGCTCGAGCGAGGCGCGGAACGCGCGCGCCACGTCCGGATCGACCCCCATGTCGACGAGGCGGGACGGCACGCCCACGCGCGTGCCTTGAAGCTCGCCAGACAAGGCCGCCACATAGTCTGTGACCGGATCCGGTGCGCTCGTCGCGTCGGCCGGATCGGCGCCGGCGATCGCGCCAAGCGTCAGGGCGGCGTCGTGCACGGTTCGTGTCAGCGGACCGATCTGATCGAGCGACGAGCCGAAGGCGATCAGGCCGTAGCGAGACACGCGTCCGTACGTTGGCTTGAGCCCCACGATGCCGCACATGGCAGCGGGCTGGCGGATCGATCCGCCGGTATCCGATCCGAGCGCGACCGGCGCGAGCCCCGCCGCGACGGCCGCCGCCGATCCGCCGCTCGATCCACCGGGCGTGCGGTCGAGCGCCCAGGGGTTGCGCGTGGGACCAAAGGCCGAATTCTCCGTCGACGATCCCATCGCGAACTCGTCGCAATTGGTCTTGCCGATCATGACGGCGCCAGCGGCGTCGAGGCGCGCGACGACGGTGGCGTCGTAGGGAGGGACGAAGTGCTCGAGCATGCGCGAGGAAGCGGTCGTCCGCACGCCGCGTGTGCAGACGTTGTCCTTGATCGCGATCGGCACGCCGACCAGCGGCTGGTGCCGCCAGCGGTCGAAATCGCGATCGATCGCGGCGGCGCGGGCGAGCGCCTGCTCGGACGTCACCGTGTTGAACGCGGAGATCGAGGGGTCGATCGCCTCGATCCTCGCCAGTGCGTCACGACAGACCTCCACGGCGGAACGAGCGCGCGAGCGGACGGCGTCCCGAATCTCCCGGACCGTGGCCGGCTGGCTCATCCGATGACCCGCGGCACCCGGAAGAGGCCGGCGTCCGCCCCGTCGGGCGCGTTGGCCAGCACCTCGTCTCGGGTGAGCGATGGGCGGAGCTCGTCGGCTCGATCCGAAGGATGCGTGGTGAGCACAGCCGTCGTCGGAGGGACACCGGTCGTGTCGATCCGTTGGAGCTGGTCGGCGTACGCGAGGATGTCGCCCAGCTGTCGCGCGAACAGGTCGAGTTCCGTGGAATCGAGATCCAGATGAGCGAGGGCGGCGATGGCGGCCACGCGTTCTCTGGTGAATCCGGCAGACATGGGCAAATGCTAGCGCGAAAAGGTGCTTGGGTGCTAAGGTGCGTAGGTTCTTGGGTGAAGAACTACGCACCCAAGCACCGAGTTCATGCGCGTCTCGATTCGTCGTGCGGCGGTGGCCGGGAGCTGGTACCCCGGTACGGCGCGGGCGCTCGCGGCCTCGGTCGATCAGCATCTCGCGGCGATTGGCGACGGCGGCCCGACCGGCGAGCTCGTGGCGCTCGTCGCGCCGCACGCCGGATTGATGTACTCGGGCCCGGTGGCCGCCCACGCCTACGGGTTGCTCCGCGGTCGCCGATTCGACGTGGCCGTGCTCGTCGGGCCGTCTCACTTCGTCGGCTTCGATGGGGTTGCGGCCTACCCGGTCGGTGGGCACGAAGGCGCCGAAAGCCCTGGAGGTTTTGAAACCCCGTTGGGGATCGCGCCGATCGACGTCGACTGCAGCGCGGCGCTGATGCGGGCCATGCCGTTGGTGCGCGAGCACGCAGCCGCTCACGCCCGCGAGCATTCACTCGAGATGCAGCTGCCGTTTCTGCAGCGCCTCGCCCCCGGCGCGAAAATTGTCCCGCTCCTGATGGGCTATCAGACGGCTGACACGGCCCGTGGGCTGGGCGACGCGCTCGCCTTGGTTCTGAGAGGGCGAGGCGCCCTGCTCATTGCCAGTACCGATCTCTCGCACTACCACGACGCCGCCACCGCCGCCGCGCTCGACGCTGTGGTGATCGACTCGGTCGAACGTTTTGACGCCGAGGCGTTGCAGCAGGCGCTCGACGCCCGTCCAGAGCACGCCTGCGGCGGAGGGCCGACGGTCGCCGTCATGCGCGCGGCGCGCCTGCTCGGCGCTCGCGATGCCGTCGTACTGAACCACGCCGACTCGGGTGACGTCTCAGGCGACAAATCGTCGGTGGTCGGATACATGGCGGCGGCATTCGGCAATTTCGATCGATGACGTCCGAGAGCGACCGTCAATTGCTGCTGCGGATTGCGCGCGAGGCGATTGTCGCCCACGTGGGCGCCGTGCGCGTGTCTGCCGTGGAGCGCTCGGAGGTGCTCGACCGTCCAGGTGGAGCCTTCGTCACCATCCACAAACAGCGGGAGCTGAGGGGATGCATCGGCCATATCGAGCCCAATGAGCCGCTCGGACGCGTGATCCCCCGAGTTGCAGTTGCCGCGTGCAGTTCGGATCCGCGCTTTCCGCCCCTCTCGGCCGTGGAGCTCCCGCAGATCGTCGTCGAACTGTCGCTCCTCGGTCCACTCGAGCCGTTGCGGGCGCCGGACGACATCGAGGTGGGCCGTCACGGCCTGGTCGTCGAACGGGATCGGCACTACGGCCTGCTGCTGCCACAGGTGGCGACCGACTGGCGCTGGGACCGCGTGACCTTCCTGGCCGAGACCTGTCGCAAAGCGGGCTTGCCGCACGACGCGTGGCGCCACGGCGCCGGGTTGTGGACATTCGAGGCTGAAGTGTTCGGCGAGCGATAGCCTACACTACGAGATCGTGACCGAGCCTTCTCAGCCGGCGCACCCGCCTTCGTGGCGTTCGGTCCGTCGCATCGCCGCCGCCCTGGCCGCCGTGTTGGCGACCGTGCTGATTGTCTTTGTCACGAATGTCGGCGGTCTTCGCAGCCGAGTTGCCGGCGGCCAGCCCCGCATCGGCTCGATCGCGATCCTCCCGCTCGAGAACCTCTCGCGCGATCCGGGGCAGGAGTACTTCGCCGATGGCCAGACCGAGGCGCTCATCGCCGACGTGGCCCAGCTCGGCGCCCTGCGTGTGATCGCGCGCGCGTCAATGATGGCCTACAAGGCAACGGGCAAGCCGCATCCGCAGGTCGCACGAGAGTTGAGCGCCGACGTGGTCGTGACGGGTTCCGTCCTCAGGATCGGCGACCGAGTCCGCATGACCGTACGGCTCGTCACTGCCCCGACGAGCCGTCCGGTCTGGGAGAAGAGCGCTGAACGCGACCTGAAGGATCTCCCGTTGCTTCGGAGCGAACTCGTGCAGGCGCTTGCAGAAGAGCTCCAGGTGGCCCAGTCGGCCGACGAGCGGACGCGCTTGGCGAGGGCCAAGCCCGTCGTTCCGGAGGCGCAGGAGCTCTATCTCCAGGGTCGCTTCCGGATGCACCGCGGCACAGACCAGGATCTCCAGCAGGCGATCGCGTTGTTCGAGCAGGCGATCGGCAGGGACGCGATGGATGCGCAGGCCTGGACCTCGCTCGCCGAGTCGCAGATGGCGCGCCTGGCGGGGGTGGGGCCGCCCGCCGACGTCATGCCGAAGGTGAAGGCGGCGGCCGAACGTGCCATCGGGCTGGACGGAAGCCTCGCGGCCGCTCATACGGTGCTTGGCTTGGTCCACCTGCAGTGGGACTGGGACTGGGCCGGCGCCGAGCGGGAAATGAAACACGCGCTCGATCTCAGCCCGAGCAGCGGCGATGCACACGCGGCGTACGGCATGCTCCTGACGGTGATGGGACGCGGCGACGAAGCCGTCGCCGAAAACTGGCTGGCGCAGCAATCCGACCCGCTTTCGGTCCCGGTCAATCTGACCGCGGGATGGAGCAACTTCCAGGCCCGCCGGTTCGAGCAGGCGCTCGTCGATTTTGGCACCGCCATCGACATCGACCCGCGCTCAGGCCCGGCGCATGCGGGCCTCGCCATGGCACTGGCGCAGAAGGGCCGCCTCGCCGAGGCGCTCCGCGAGGCGGAGAGGGCCGTGGACGCCGACCCAAGTCCCGTGGTGCTGGCCGTTGTTGGCGGAGTCTACGCAGCCGACGGACAAGCGACGATGGCGCGGAGGCTCCGGACGTTGGCGGTGCAAGGCGTCCGATGTTCGATTGACGTCGCGGCGATCCATGTGGGCTTGCAGGACCCCGGCGAAGCGTTTCGCTGGCTCGAGAGAGGGTTTCAGGAGCGGTCCGCGTGTATGCCGTTTGTCAGGACGGATGCACGGCTCGATCCCCTGCGCGCCGACCGGCGCTACGCCAATCTAATCGACCGAATGGGATTTCCGAAGTGACGGGGCTCAACTGGTTCTGGATCGCAGTCGCCCTGACGGGACCGCCCCTCGCGGGTGTACTGGTCGCGTTCCCCTTGTGGCGGATCGAACAGCCGATCTTCGGCAACCTCGCCGGCACCATCGTCATTTTCGGATCGGCCATCGGCATGATCATGCGGGAAGATGTCGAGCTGGTCCGCCTGGTGCAGGCGTGTGTCGACGAAGGCTTCGTGGTGTGCTCGCCTGTGCCGAGCGCCTTCGCGCGCTTTACGATCTACGCCTGCATCGGCCTCGCGGAGGTGATTGCGCTCTTTTCCTTGAGCCTCTGGGTCGAGGAGAAGATCCGGCGCCGCGGTTACGCGCCTGAGTGGCGCTAGTTGAGGATCCGGCCGTCGGCGCCGACGCGGACCCGCACGTCGAACAGGCCCTGCCGGCCCGGCGCTGGCTGGGCCGGCAGAATCCCGCCCGTAAACCGCATATCGCTCCATCGCACCGTGGCTGTGCCGGCCGGATCGACGGCCGAGACCACGACGGGGAAGCGCGAGAATCCGAGGAACGCCCGCGCCGCTGGTGCCGTCGCGGCACGCTGAACAGCGGGCGTCCAGACATTCGGATACCGCAGCACGCGCCGCCAGAAGACTTCCGAATCGTCCGGCGCGGACCAGAACCTTCGATCCAGGAGGTCGACGTTGTAGACCTCGTACGCATTCGACAGGCGGGCGACCACGCGCCAGCGGAAGGGCGAGACGAACGAGGGGATGGCCGCCATCTCAATCAAGCAGCGTCGCCCGTCACCGCGGCTCGTGACTTGCGAACGCGGCCACCGATCGACGAGCGAGGTGGCGGCCGGCTGCCCGTCGCACGCCGGTGGCAGCGTCGGCCCGAACAACCGCGGCGCGATCGTCAGCGCGCTGTGATGGGCGACGCCCCGCACGCCGTAGTTGGTCATCATCAGGACGAGGACGAGAGCCGTGTTCACGCGCCGCGCCTCCAGAGATGCGCGGCCGAACGCGAGGCCGGCGGCGAGCGCGACGATGAGATAGATGTCGACGATCGGGAGCCAGTCTGCGGCGAACCAGCGCCAGTCAAAGGGGCTGAGGAGACGCGTGCCGTAGGAGGTGGGCAGATCCATCAGCACGTGACCCAGCACGCCGACGATCGAAAGGGCGACCAGCGAGCGCAATGACGCGTTGGGCGGGTCCGTCTCGCGAGAGACGCGGCGGCGGCCGGCCGCCCAGACAATCGCCGCCGTCATGAGACCCAGGCCAACTGCGCCGAGCAGGCCGTGCGTCGGGCCGCGATGCCAGGTCAGATAGCTCATGCCGCCCCGCGCCGCCGAGACGAAGTCGATATCCGGCGCGTTGGAGGCGATGACGAGGGCCGCCGTCGCCCCGTGCCCCACGCGTCCCAGCCTCGTGCGCGCGAGCGTGAGGGCGAACAGGGTATGGGTGACGTTGTCCAAAGAACGTAAGGATTTGAGGATTTGAGGATGTAAGGATCTATGGATCTAAGGATGTTAGGATTTGCCTGTCCGTAAGATCCATAGATCCTTACATCCTTAGATCCATAGATTCCAGTGAAACTCCAAGACCTCGCCGAACGGTTGCAGTGCCGCCTCGAAAGCGAGGCGGGTGGCGGTGACGTCGAGATCCGTCGGGTCGCCGGCATCGAGCAGGCCGCGCCGGGCGATCTGACCTTCGTCGCCAACCCGAAGTACTACGGCCAACTTGCCACCACAGGAGCGTCGGCAGCCATTGTTGGCGACGGCATGCCGGATGGCGTGCGCCCGCCGGCGACCTGCGCCCTGCTGCGAGCAGCTGATCCCTACTCTGTGTGGGCGCGTGCGATTGCGCTCCTCACGGCACCCGTCGCACCGCCGCGGGGCGTCGATCGGCTCGCGGCCATCGCTCCGGATGTCGCGCTTGGCGCCGATGTGTCGATTGGACCGTTCGCTGTAGTCGAGTCCGGTGCGTCCATCGGCGCGCGCACGGTTGTCCATCCGCACGTCGTCATCGGCCGAGGCGCACGGGTCGGAGAGGACTGCGTGCTCCACGCCCACGTGTCGATCCGCGAGCAGGTCGTTGTCGGCCACCGTGTCATCGTGCAGAACGGCGCCGTCATCGGCAGCGACGGCTTCGGGTTCGCCAAGCAGCCAGACGGCACCCATCTCAAGATCCCGCAGCATGCCGACGTGGTCATTGAAGACGATGTGGAGATCGGGGCGAACACGACCATCGACCGGCCCGCGGTGGGCGAGACCCGCATTCGAGCCGGCGCGAAAATCGACAACTTGGTCCAAATTGCCCACGGCGTGACGATCGGCCATCGGGTGGTGCTGGCGTCGCAAGTGGGCATCGCCGGCAGCACGGTGGTTGAAGATGATGTCGTGATGGCCGGGCAGGTCGGGGTGGGCGGCCATTTGCGCGTGGGCCGCGGAGTGGTGGCGGCCGGCAAGACCGGCATCACGAAATCGGTCGAGCCCGGCGAGTTCATCACCGGCTATCCGGGCATCCCCAATCGCGAGTGGCGCAAGGCGTCGGTCGTGTTCCGCCACCTGCCGGCGCTCAAGAAGCGCATCGAAGAGCTCGAACGGCACGTCGCCGAACTGATGGAGAAGCTCGCTGAATGGCGCACGCCGACCGGTCGCTGATGCAGCGCGGCGTCTTGGTCTTGTGTCTGGCGGCCATGGCTTCGGCCGTGGCCTCGCCCGCGGCTGCCCAGGCGGCACCGCCGGCCGCCTTGGAGTTCCTCACCCGCTACGATTTTCACCTCTCGGCGGCGGCGCTCTCGAATGACGACAGGCGATTCTCCTGGGATACGCACTTCGGGGGCGAACTCGACGCGGTGGACTACAAGCTCGGCCGGACCTCCGTCCGGCTCGATTACCAGGCCGTGCTCGGCAACGAAATCCGGGCGTTCGATCCCAATCAGGGGAACTACCTGATGGAAGCGTCGACTTCCGTGCGATCGAGGGCCGTCGAAGTCGCGTTGGTCTTCCATCACATGTCGCGCCATCTTGGCGATCGCGACAAGACCGTCCCGGTCGCGTGGAATCTGCTCGGCGTCAGGGTGCTCAAGAGCGCGTCGGCCGGCTTGGCCGCGATCGACATGGAGCTGGGCGCCGGCCGGATTACGCAGCACTCGTTTGTCGACTACAGCTGGATCGGCAACACCGACGTCGTCGTTCGCCGCCCGCTCGTGCCCCGCATGGGGCTCTACGTGCGCGGATCGGGAGAAGTCCGTGGCGTCGATTCGGCCTTGAGTAACCGCGGGGCGCAGGCGGGAGGGCTCGTCGAGACCGGCGTCCGCTTGCAGGGCGAGAAAGCGGCGATCGATCTGTTCCTCGGGTACGAACGCCGCGCCGACGCGGCGCCGCTCGATCTGCAGCCGCAAACCTGGATCTTCTTAGGTTTTCGTCTGGTCGGAGGCTAGAATGATTGCACTATGACTGTGCGTACCCGCCGTACGATTGCGGCTGCTTCGCTCGCCCTCGCGGTCCTTTCCATTCTCAGCATCAGTCCGGCGGCGGCGGTTCGTCCGCCGAAGATCCCCTATCAGATCACCACGCTCCCAAACGGCCTGACCGTCGTGTTGTCGGAGGATCACTCGACGCCGATCGTGCACCTCCAGATGACCTATCACGTCGGCTCGAAGAACGAGCGGCCGGGGCGGACCGGCTTTGCCCATCTGTTCGAGCACCTGATGTTCAAGGGCTCGAAGAACGTCCAGCCGGAATCGCACACCTCGACGATTGCCTCAATCGGTGGCCGGAGCAACGCCTACACGACCGAGGACGAGACGGTGTTTTGGGAGACGGTGCCGGCGCAGTACTTGCCGATGATCCTCTGGCTCGAGGCCGATCGCATGGCGACGCTGCGGATCGACCGGCAGACGTTCACCAACGAGCGCGATGTCGTCAAGGAAGAGCGGCGCCTGCGCGTCGACAATCAGCCCTTTGGCAGCCTCAACGAGATCATCTACGACCAGGCGTTCTCGGTGCATTCCTACAAGCACGCGACGATTGGCAGCATGCGGGACCTCGAGGCGGCGTCGGTCGACGATGTGCGGGAGTTCTACCAGACGTACTACGTGCCGTCCAACGCCACACTCGTCCTGGTCGGCGACTTCGACCCGGCCCAGGCGATGGACATGATCAATCAGTACGTGGGACGCGTGCCCAAAGCCGAGCGGGAGGTGCCGCGGGACATTCCGCAGGAGCCGCCGCAGACCAGGGAGAAGCGCGTCGCGCTCGAGCAGCCGTGGCCGCTGCCGGCCGTGGTCGTGGCGTACCACATCACGTATGACGGCCACCCGGACGCGTACCCACTGCACATCGCGGGCAAGGTGCTCTCCGACGGCCAGAGCTCGCGCATCTACCAGGAATTGGTCTATGAAAAACAATTGGCGGTCGCCGCGTTTGGCAGCGCCAATCTCATCGAGCATCCCAATTTGTTCTACGCGGTCGCCATCGTGCAGCCGGGGCGCTCGCCGGCCGAGGCTGCCGACGCGCTCATCGCGGAACTCGATCGGCTGAAGACCGAACCCATTACGGAGCACGAGCTCGAGCGCAGCAAGAATCAGTTCGCCCGCGACTACATCCTGGGGCGCGAGTCCATTCAGCAGAAGGCGCTGCATCTTGGACACGCCGTGGTCATTCATGGCGACGTCAAGACGGCCGACGGCGAATTCGACCTCTTTCAAGGTGTCACGGTGGCCGATGTCCAGCGCGTGGCGAGGACGTACTTCAGGCCCGAGAACCGGCTCGTGCTCACGCTCACACCGCAAAGGGGGGCTGGACGATGAGAAATGGGTGCAGGGTGCAAGGTGCAGCGTGCAGGGTGCTGCTTGTCGGCCTGGCCCTGTTTCTGAGTACCGCTGCGGCAGCCCAGACGCGGGAGTGGCCGGCAGAGCGGGCGCCGAGGCCGCTCGCCGCGCGCGAAATCAACTTCCCACCCTATCAGGTGCAGACGCTCCCCAACGGGCTGCAGGTTGTCGTCGTGCTGCAGCACGAGCAGCCGGCCGTCAGCATGCGTCTGTTCGTGCGCGCCGGCAGCGCGCTCGAACCGAGGACCAAGCTCGGCCTCGTGCAGCTGCTGGCCAGTCTGCTCGATCAGGGAACAACCAGTCGCTCGGCGCAGCAGCTGGCCGACGCCATCGATTTCATTGGTGGCTCGCTCGGCACCGGCGCGACGAGCGACCTGACCTTCGCGAATGCGGTCGTGATGAAGGACAGCTTCGAGACCGGCATGCGGATGCTCGCCGACGTGATCGAGCACCCCGCCTTCTCGCCCTCCGAGATCGAGCGGCAGCGGCAGCAGATGCTCTCAGGGCTGCGCGTCAGCCAGGACGATCCCGAGTTCATCGCCAACGCCGTCTTCAACCGCTTGGTGTACGGATCCCACCCCTACGGCCTGCCCGATGACGGCACGCCGGAAACCATCGCCGGCATCACGCGCAGCGATCTGGTCGCCTTTCACCAGAAGTATTTCGTCCCCAACAACGCGATTCTCGCGGTGGTCGGCGACGTGACGGCGGAAGAAGCCCTCGAGACCACCCGGAAGGTGTTTGGCGATTGGGCCGCGCGCGACGTGCCGACCGAGCGGTTCCCCGACCCGCCCGAGGCTGCGCGGCGCGTCGTCGTCGTCAACAGGCCCGATGCCGTCCAGACGGAAGTGCGGGTCGGCCACATCGGCATCCAGCGCAATCACCCCGACTATATGGCGGTCAATCTGGCCATCCGCCTTCTGGGTGGTGAGGGCGCCAACCGGCTTCACCAGGTGCTGCGGACCGATCGCGGGCTGACGTATGGCGCGCAGGCCAACATGAATGCCCTCAAGCAGGGTGGGGACTTCGAGGCCGAGACCAACACGCGTTCCGATGCCACGGGTGAAGTGCTCAGGCTCATCATCGACGAATTCTGGCGGCTGCAGCGCGAGCGTGTGTCGGAGGGTGAACTGGCCGGGGCGAAGGCGTATATGACGGGCAGCTTTCCGCTCACGATCGAGACACCCGATGCGATCGCACAGCAGGTGCTGGTCGCGGTCTTCTACGGCCTGCCGCTCGAGCAGGTGCAGAATTATCGCGAGCGAGTCAACGCCGTGACCCCGGCGGATATCGAGCGTGTCGCGCGCTTGTACCTCAAGCCAGGCAGCGTGTCGGTCGTGCTCGTCGGCAATGCGTCGGCGTTTGCCAGCCAGCTTCGGGGCGTCGGGTTCGGCCAGTTTGAGGCCGTGGATCTCGACAAGCTTGATCTCCTGAAACCAGACTTCAAGCGCTAATCGCTCTTTGGGCGCGCGCCTTCTCCTGTCCTGCGGCGAGCCGTCCGGCGACCTCTACGCCGGCGCGCTCGTGCGAGAGCTTCGTGCACTCGATCCGGACGTGACGGTCAGAGGGCTTGGTGGCCCGCAGTTTGGAGCCGCCGGCGGGCGCCTGCTCGACGACTACCGCGGCCTGGCCGTGACGGGGCTGACCGAGGCCATCGCCAAGCTGCCGCGATCGTACGCGACCCTCCGCCGGCTGGTCGCCTCGGCCCGCGCGGAGCGCCCGGACGCGCTCGTCGTCATCGATTTTCCCGACTTCAACGTCCCGCTCGCCCGTCGCGTCAAGCGGCTCGGTATTCCCGTCGTCTACTACATCGGCCCCCAGATCTGGGCGTGGCGTCCGGGCCGGCTGAAAACGATTCGCGAGATCGCGGATCGTGTGCTCGTCATCTTTCCGTTCGAAGAAGCGATCTACCGGGCCGGCGGCGTGCCCGTCGAGTTTGTCGGCCATCCGCTCATCGATCTCGTGCAGCCGTCCGCCTCCCGCCAGCCGTTCCTGCTCGGGCATGGGCTGACGCCCGATGCGTCGACGGTCGCGGTGTTTCCCGGGAGCCGGCCGAACGAGGTGGCCCGCATCCTGCCCGATCTAGTCGAGGCCAGCCGCCTGATCCGCGGGCGCGTCCCCGCCGCGCAGTTTGTCGTCGCGCGGGCACCAGGGCTCGACGACCGGTTGTTCGACGTGGTCGGACGGCAGGGGCTCGAGCGAGTGGCTGTTGTGGAAGGGGAGTCTGACGCCGTGCTGGCGTCGGCCGACGTGGCGCTGACCGCATCGGGGACCGCGACGGTTCAGGCGGCGCTGCACGACGTCCCGATGGTCGTCGTCTACCGGCTGTCGCCGATCACCTATCAGATCGGACGCCGGCTCGTGACGGTCGAATCGATTGGCATGGTCAATCTGATTGCAGGGGAGCAGATCGTGCCTGAGCTCGTGCAGGACGCGTTCACACCGGAAGCCGTGGCGCTGGAAGCGGTGTCGCTGCTGACCGATGCCAATCGTGCCGCGAAGGTCCGGGCTGGCCTGGCCCGCGTGCGCGAGAAACTGGGCGGCCCCGGCGCCAGCCGCCGCGCGGCCGAGGCGATTCTGCAAATTGCGGGCGGTTAGTTCTTATGAGCTTTTCGCTTCCGATGGCGAGAGATGACGTCCATCAAGGTAATCAGGACGGCGATCAGGACGATCCCGCTAACCGTGACGTAGTAACCGTAGTAACCATTCATGACTCAGGCCCTCCGGCTAGCACGAACGCGCAGACGATAAGAATTGCCCAACCGGCTACACCGAACAGTGCGAGTGGCAGAGAAAACGACCGTTCGGTGAGAAACTGACCAAAAAACAAGGCGCCGACGACCACGCTCGCGATATCTGGCAGTTTATCGACCAGCATCTGGCGCCGGCCACGCGTCAATTCTAGCATCGTCATCTTGCTCCTTATGGACAGGAATTGCGTACAATGCCCGCGTGTGAAGGGGTTCGCGGCGTTCGCGGAAGTCCACAGCAACAACCGATCCTTATGCCGTTAACGAGCGGTGCTCGACTGGGTCCTTATGAAGTGATCTCACCGCTCGGGAGCGGCGGGATGGGCGAGGTCTACAAGGCGCGCGACACGCGGCTCGATCGCATCGTCGCGATCAAGGTGCTGCCTGCGGACGTCGCCGCAGATCCCGATCTGAAACAGCGGTTCGAGCGCGAAGCGCGCGCGGTGGCGGCGCTGAACCATCCGCACATTTGCATCCTCCATGACATCGGGAATCAGGACGGCACTGATTTTCTGGTCATGGAGTACCTCGATGGGGAGACGCTGGCCGATCGGCTGAAGATGGGGCCGGTGCCGATCGACCAGGCGCTCACCATCGCGATACAGGTGGCGAGCGCGCTGGACGCGGCGCATCGCGCGGGCATCACGCATCGCGATCTGAAACCCGGCAACGTGATGCTGGTGAAGGCCGGCGCCAAGCTGCTCGACTTCGGGCTCGCCAAGACGGCCGTCAGTCGTAGTGTTCGCCTTCAGGCGGACAATTCCGCCCTGCCGACGGTCGGGCCGACGCTGACCAAGCACGGGACGATTCTCGGCACCTTCCAGTACATGGCGCCCGAGCAACTCGAAGGGCAGGAGGCCGATGCGCGGACGGACCTCTTCGCATTCGGCGCCGTCGTCTACGAGATGCTGACAGGGAAGAAGGCGTTCGAGGGGAAAAGCCAGGCGAGTCTGATCTCCGCCATCATGTCGGCGCAGCCGCCGGCGATGACGATGCTGCAGCCGGTGACACCGGCGACGCTCGAGCGCATCGTCACCACCTGCCTGGCAAAAGATCCGGACGATCGCTGGCAGACGGCGCGCGACCTGTTGCGCGAGCTGAAATGGATTGCGGATAAGCCGGACCTGATAAGGTCCGGCCCACATGCTGAAGCGGGATCTGGCGCACAGACGCCAGACCTCATTGGGTCCGGCCTACGTACGGGCCTGGGCGGACGTACGCAGCCGGAAGGCGCCTGGAGAGTCGTCGCGGCTGTGGCGCTGCTTGCGGCGCTGGCGCTCGCGTGGCCGGCGACGTTGTACCTCCGCCGTGCAGCGCCTCCGGCAGTCGCGACGCGGCTCGACGTCGTCGCCCCACAGACTGCCGGTTTGCTACAGCTTGCTCTGTCGCCAGACGGTCGCCAGCTGGCGTTCGTGGCGCCGGCTGGCAGTGTCGCGCAATTGTGGGTCCGTCCTTTTGACCAGACCGCCGCGCGGCCGCTGATCGGAACCGACGGCGCGGAGTTCCCGTTCTGGTCCCCCGATGGACGCTCGCTCGGGTTCTTCGCCGACGGCAAGCTGAAACGGATCGATCTCACGGGCGGCGCCCCTCGGGTTCTGGCCGACGCGTCGGCCGCACGCGGTGGAACCTGGAGCCGCGACGGTGTCATCCTTTTTGCGCCGCAATCAGGCGCCGGGTTGGCGAGGGTGGCAGCTGTGGGCGGGCTGCCGTCAGAAGTGCTGCGACTTGTGCCTGATTCCATCGGCTATCGCTGGCCGCAGTTCCTGCCGGACGGCCGGTTCCTGGTCTTTGTCGCGGCGGCGGATGCGAACGTACAAGGCGTCTATGTTGGATCTCTCGATGGCAGGGAACCGACGCGCCTCATGCAGAGTGAAACCGCAGCCGCCTACGCTCCGCCCGGCTATCTATTGTCCGTGTCTCAAGGGGTGCTCATCGCGCGCCGTTTCGATGTCACAACCGGACTCCTCGGCGAGGAATCCATCTCGGTGGCGTCGGCGCTCGCCAGCGACCCTGGCACGTTTCGAGGGGCCTTTTCAGTATCAGGTACGGGCGTGCTGGCATATCGGGCCGGCGGGCCCATTAGACGAAAGTTGGCCTGGGTCGACCGCGGCGGCAACGCCCTGGGCGACCTGCTGCCTGCCGACGAAACGTCGTTCGCGAATCCGCAACTCGATCCCGACGGCCGGCGCGCGATCGTCACACGTGTGGCGGCCAGCAACGCTGACCTGTGGCTGATCGACGTCGCACGAGGCAACCCGGGTCGTTTCTCGTTCGATACGAAGATCGACACGAACGCCGTCTGGTCGCCAGACGGAAGCCGTGTTGTATTTGTCTCCAGCCGCAACGGAAAGTTCGATGTCTTCGAGAAGCTCGCGAGCAGCGCGACCGACGAACGCCCGCTCCTGGTGACCAGCCAGGACAAGTCCACCCTGGATTGGTCGTTCGATGGAAAGACCGTACTCTACGCCGTGCAGGACTCGAAGAACGGGTCGGACCTCTGGGCGTTGCCACTCGACGGTGGCGCCAAGCCGTTTCCCGTTGTGGAGAGCGTCTTCGACGACGTTCAGGGTCAGTTCTCACCAGACGGCCGATTAGTGGCGTATGCCTCGAACGAGACGGGTCGCTACGAGGTGTACGTCAAGGCGTTCCCGGAACAGGGTGGCAGGCTGGCTGTGTCAACCGCCGGCGGGATCGCTCCACGCTGGCGGCGCGACGGTCGGGAGCTCTTCTACGTTGCGCCCGACGGCAAGATGATGGCCGTGGTCATGCGCATGGGGCCCGAAGCCCGCGCCATGAATCCTTCTTCACCAATCGCCTTGTTCTCGACGCAGCTCGCCTCAGGGGGCGGCATACTTCCTGGGGGATTTCGATCGCGGGCTCAATACGCCGTTGCGCCAGATGGCCGGTTCCTTTTGAATGTGGCGGCAGACGATAACGCGGCAACCCCCATCACCGTCGTCCTTGACTGGGACGCGGCGCTGAAGAAGTGAAGAAGTCCGGCTGAAGCCAGCCTTCGGGCGGACCTTTTCACGTATTCCCTCTGCCGACTGCGTTATCATGCCGTTTCATATGAAGCATTTGCGCCTTGTCGCCTTTGTCGCCCTGCTGTGGGTGGTGCCGGGGTTGGGATCGCGGCCGATGCAAGGGGCCGGCTCGACCCTCGACATCCTGCAGGCCGAGCTGCAGCGCAACTTCCAGGTGCTCAGCAAAGAACAGACGCCCGCCTATTACGTGGCCTACACGGTAGCCGACCAGCGGTCGGCGCAGATCGTGGCCTCGTTCGGGGCGCTCCAGCGCAGCGGCGAGTCGCGCAGCCGGTTTGCGACCGTTGAAGTCCGCGTCGGCGATTACACGCTCGACAACACGCATCCTATCCGCGGCGACGCCCGGGCAGCCGCCCCGCGCGTCAACCAGGTCCTCCTGCCGCTGACCGACGACGAGCAGCCGATTCGGCAGGCGCTCTGGACGACGACCGACCGCGCCTATAAGCAGGCCACCGAAGGCCTGACGCGCGTGAAGACCAATGTGGCCGCCAAGGTAAAAGAGGACGATCCGGCCCCCGATTTTTCCCGCGAGGATCCGCAGACCTTCACGGGGGCGCCGATCTCCTATGCGCTCGACACGAAGACCTGGGAAGCGCGCCTGCGCCGCGTGTCGGCGCCGTTTGCCGACGACCCACTGATCTATCGCAGCGACGTCTCGCTGTCCGCCGAATCGGTGAATCGCTCCTTCGCCAACAGCGAGGGCTCGCGCGTCGAGAGCGGCCGCGTCGCCTTCCGGCTCTTCATCCAGGCCGTCACCAAGGCCGACGACGGCATGGAACTGCCGCTCTATCAGACCTACTTCGCCACGACCCAGGAGGGGCTGCCCGACGAGAAACAGCTCCTGTCCGACGCTCGGAGTATGATTGACCTCCTCGCCCAGCTGCGAAAGGCGCCGCTCGTCGATCCGTACTCGGGCCCGGCCATCCTGTCGGGCCGGGCGGCCGGCGTGTTCTTTCACGAAATCTTCGGACACCGGGTCGAGGCGAACCGCCAGCGGAGCGCCGACGACGGGCAGACGTTCACCGCCAAGGTGGACCAGCCCATCCTGCCGTCGTTCCTGAGTGTCGTCTTCGATCCGACGCTCACCAAGCTGGGCAGCACCGAGCTGATGGGCCATTACGTGTACGACGATGAGGGCGTGAAGGGGCGGCGCGTGACGGTCGTCGACAAGGGCGTGCTGAAAACGTTTCTCCTGGACCGTGCGCCGATTCGCGGATTCGCGCGGAGCAACGGCCATGGCCGCGCGGAGCCGGGCAACGTCCCGGTGTCGCGCCAGTCGAATCTGGTGGTCGAATCGAGCCGGAGCATGTCGTTTGAAAATCTGACGGACATGCTGAGAACCGAGGCCAAGAAGCAGGGGAAGCCTTTTGGCCTGCTCTTCGACAACATCGAGGGTGGGTTCACGAACACCGGCCGTGGGTCGCCCAACGCGTTTAACGTGCTGCCGAACGTGGTCTACCGGATCTATACCGACGAGAAACGGGCGCCCGAGCTCGTTCGCGGCGTCGATCTCATCGGCACGCCGCTGACCGCCTTCGCCCGGATCATCGCCACCGGAAACAAGGCCGACGTGTTCAACGGCGTGTGCGGCGCCGAAAGCGGCTGGGTGCCGGTGTCGGCTTCGTCGCCGCCGCTGCTCGTGAGCGAAGTGGAAGTGCAGAAGAAGGCGCAGTCGATGGAGGCGCTGCCGATTCTGTCGGCGCCCAGGGCGGCGAGGTAGGCCTGCCATGCGCGCGCGACCGATCGCCACCGCAGCTCTTGCGACTGTCCTCACGCTCGTCTTATCACCGGCGCCAGGACCGCAGGCCCAGGACTCGCCCATCTTCAGGGCCATGCAGGACGAGATGAAGCGTTCGATGGCCGAATTGCGGCTGCCGGGCGAGCCCCCGCCGTACTACATCGCCTACGAAATCAGCGAGACCACGACCATGCGCGCCGTGGCCCGGCTTGGCGGTTTGGTGGACGAGTCCAATACCCGAGGCCGGTCGCTGCGGGTCGAAGTGCGCGTCGGTGACTACGCGTTCGACAGCTCGCGGTTCATCACCCAGGATCGGGGCGCCGGCCTCGTGGCCGTGCTCGGCGACAGCACCACGGCGCTCGACGACAACTACGACGTCATGCGCCGGCAGATCTGGCTGACGACCGACGCCGCGTACAAGCGCGCGGTCAGCGTGTTTGCCAAGAAGAAGGCGACGTTCCAGAATCGGGCGGGCATTGATGCGCTCCCGGATTTCTCGCGCGAGAAGCCGGTAGACATGGTGCTGTCGGTCGCGCCGCCAGCCTCCGATCGCCGCGAATGGGCCGACCGGGTGCGTCAGTTGTCGGCCGCCGGCGCCGGCCCCGGCGTCGATGCCACCGAAGCGTGGGTGTCGGAGACGCGCGGCACGAGCTACTTCCTCAACACCGAAGGGTTCAAAACAGTCGCGCCCTACGAGTTGGCCTATCTGCGCGTGTCGGCCGAAACGCAGGGCGCCGACGGCATGCCGGTCCGGGATCTCTTCAGCCTCGTCGAGAATCGGCTCGAAGATTTGCCGGCCATGCCGCAGCTGCTGTCGCGGGCTCGCGGCGTGGCGACTCGCATCCAGAGCCAGCTAACCGCGCCGATTGGCGAGGAGTTTACCGGACCGGTGCTGATCGAGGGCGAGGCCAGCGCGGAGATCGTGCGGCAGACGCTGGTGCCGCTGATGCTGGCGCGGCGTCCCAATGATGCCGAGGCCGGTGGGCGAGGGGGCGGTGGCGGGCAGGCGCAGGCGACGCCGTTTCTCACGCGCATCGGACTGCGCGTCCTGTCGGACGCGTTCTCGGTGAGCGACACGCCGTCGCTCAAGGAATTCGACGGGCGCCCGGTTCCTGGCGCCTACGTGCTCGACGATGAAGCCGTGCGTGCCCAGGACGTGACGCTGGTGGACAAAGGGCGGCTCGTCACGCTGCTCACGAGCCGTACCCCACAGAGGAATCTGCCGCAGTCCAACGGCCATGGCCGCACCGGCACTGTCCAACCCGGAGTGTTCCAGCTGAGCAGCGCACAGGCTGTTCCGGCGGCCACTCTCAAGGGCAAGTACCTCGAGCTGCTCAAGGTACAGGACAAGCCGTTTGGCTACATCGTGCGATCGGTCGCCAACCCGGCCGACATCGGGACCGCAGGTCCTGGCGGTCCGGTGATTCTTCAGGCCTTCAAGGTGACGCCGGACGGCAAGGAAGAATTGGTGCGCGGACTGCGCTTCGGCGGCATCGCGTCAACGTCCTTCAGGGATATTCTCGAAGCCTCTCAGGAGCGGACGCTCTACAACTACCGCCTCAACGGGGCGACGGCGGCGTCAGTGATCGCGCCCAGCCTCCTGTTTGAAGAGCTGGAGATCCAGAGGACGCGCGACATCCTGCAGAAGCCGCCGGTGGTCCCGAGCCCGCTCGGGAAGTAAAAACTCAAAAGTTAAGACTCAAAACTGAAGACTGAAGACTCAAAAGTGGGGTCCGCCTTTAGGCGGACCTTGTGCTACGCGAAGACCTTGTCCAGCGGAAGTTCGAGACCCGGCAGCAGGGGAGTCGTCAACGTTTCGCCGCGACGGTACCGGATTGGTGGTCCAAACTCGCCGGCCATCCGTCGATGCACGTCGATAAAGTCCTTGTCGGGATCGACCACCCAGTACTCCTCGACCCCGGTTCGCTCGTACACGTCGCGCTTCAGACGCTGGTCTCGCGACTTCGTGCTGGGTGAGAGAATTTCCACCACGAGATCGGGTGCACCTTGCACATTCTTCAACGTGATGATCCGCGCGCGCTCGGCGGAGATGTAGGCCAGATCCGGCACGAGGACGTTGAGGTGGGACAGTAGGACGTCGAAGGGTGCGCAGAAGACCTCGCCGCCGGCCCTTCGCGTATCCAGATGATTCTGGATTAAGTTGAACAACCGCCCGGAGATACGCTGATGCCGCATCGATGGCGACGGCGTCACGTAGTGCTCTCCCTCGATGATCTCGTGCCTGAGGCCATCGTCCGGGAGCAGCACGTAATCGGCGTAGGTGAGTTTGGTCGAGGAATGTCCCTGCACCACCTGGCCCTCCGTGAGCACGGATTGTACCATCGTCAAAACCGCTTGTAGGGTCCGCCTTTCAAGGAGGACCGTGCGGTCTTCGTGGGGTCCGCCTTTAGGCGGACCGTGGAACCATCAACGTTCTGTAGGAAACACAAGGCGCCCGTCGGTGAGGAACCGCTTCCAGTCCGAGAAACGCTGAGACGTCCGCACGGCCGGGACGCCTGATCCGTACACGATCGCAAATGTCGTTGCCGACACTGGCAGCATCAGGGTCTCGTCCGGATTACGAAAGCGGATTCGCTCGTACCGAACCGACGACTCCGCACGCTCGATGAGCATGGATGTGGGGCCAGACTTCTTTCTTCGTTCGGGCGGAACGGGAAATTCGAACTTTTCGACCAGACGCTCATCCAGCCGCAGCACATCGCCCGTTTCCGCATCAATCCAGACCCGCCCGGCCATGGGCACCGTCGCGTCGAAGCAGTCGCCGCGCCATGTCACCTCGCCGGGGCGTTTCGCGCGAGGCTGGTAGTCGATGAGCAGCGACACGCGGCCGTCGGTGCGCCTTGAGCCGGCAAGCGAGAAGACGTAGTCGACGCGGTGCTGCTCGAGGAGGACCGCCAGCGGTTCTGGCGACGTCGGTTTCGGGTCCAGGCACCCCGGTTCGTCGCCTGGCCGTGGCGGCCTCCCATCGATGGTGAGGACCTGGCGCACGATGCTCGGTTCCGGCCGCGATCCTGGCTCGGCGGTGGGCTCCCACGAGACGCGGAGTTCGGAGACGATGCGCCGCTCGGGCCCCTGGTTCATCAGGCTTGCCGTCACCGGCTGGAGCCGAAGCTCCTCGCGACAGATCAGGCTTGTCGCTCGAGCGTAGTACTGCTCGACGCGAGCGCCCGCTCGCGTGAGAGTCGTCTCCAGGTCGATGGGCGGATCACGACGTTGCGCGAGCGTGGTGATCGTGATGAGGACCGACAGGCTGACACTCACGAGCCCCGCTCGATGGGCAAGCATGGTGCAGTTCACCTCACCAGCGTAAAGGGAACTTCGCGCGAGACGCGGATCTCTGGGTTGACTTGGGATCGCACCTCAATCTTCAACACGTAGCGCCCAGGCTCCAGATCGTCAAGGCGCAGCCTCTCTTGGTGCTCGTAGACGCCACGCTCGTTGTGGAGAGCTTCGCTCGAGACGGTTTCGACGTTCTCCAGCACGGTCTGACCCATCTGATCGAGGACCCTGGTCGAGATGATGTCCTGGCGCAGCACTTTATCGTAGATCTCGACGAACACCAGCAGTTCATCGTCTGGTGAGAACTGGCGCCGTGCGGCGGGGGGCGCATCGAGCACTGCGATGAGCCGTTCCTCGTCGCCCGTTGTAGTCAGATCGTTTGCGCGGGCAGAGGTGAGCACGATCCCGCTCATCGCGAGCGGACTCTTGCTGAAATCCGGCACGACCAGATCGTGCATGACGGAGCCGACGCGGTCGCTGTTGCCGTCCTTGGCCGCAACGCGAAGCTGGTACGTGCCCGGCGGCAGGTCGAAACGGTGGAGGACCCGCACGCCGCCGCCGGCTTGCTCCGCGCGCTCGGGCGTCAACGACAGCCGCACGCGGTCAGTCCGGCTGACCTTGACCTCACGCAGGCCGGTCACAGCAGCGCTCAGTTCCACGTTGTTCGGGAGACGGCCGCTCGCGTCGGGTTCGCCCAGCGCCAGTTCGCCCAGTTCTATGCCAACAAGAACCGATGCGGTCGCGCCCTCGGTTTTGAACGGTACCGAAAAGACCGCTACCGGAATGTCCGTCGCGGGCACGGGACTGTTGATGGCCTTGTTGAGGGCGGGCGACACCTCAGCGCCGCTCATGGGCGTACTCGCCGGTTGGGCATTCTCACCTCGTGCCGCCCGAAGGCGGTCGGCCGGCGTTTGATAGGCTCTTCGGGCACGAACCTGCAATCCCGGACGCTTCACTCTCACGGTGATCGTGTGAAAGGATTCGGGCCGCTTGCCGACCGGCGGCTCGTATGCCAGCGCGTAGTAGGAACTGCTGTTGAGTACGATGCGTTCGAATCCGCGTTCGAGATCGTTCGTGCGGATGATCGGCACGCCACCTGTTTCGTTCGCCATGGCGCTGAGCAGCAGGTGTCCGTTCGCGTTCTGCTGGGTTCGAAGGTTCGAGATGGTGACCCCTTCAAGCCCACGGACGTCGACCGGAAAGATGCTGACGTTGCCGCGAGCGGAAGCCCCGATGACGTCGAGGACGGCCTCGCCGATTCTCGTGTTCGCCGTCAGCGAACGAAGCTCGCTGGCGTCGTTGCCGACCTCAACGCCCTGAAAGGCCGTGGGCGAGAAATCTGCGACGCCTTCGCTGAAGAGCAGCAGCGCCTTCCGGCGGGCTGGCAAGGCAAGGTCCGCCCAGTCGGCCAGCCGCTGGATTGACTGAAGCATGTTCAGTGCGTTCTGATACCGCGCGAGCTGCACGGTTGGTCCAAGCCGCGCGTCCTGTTCGAGCGGTCGAATCCCGGCAAATTGGCTGATGGCGGCGAGCAGCAAGGAGCGGCTGTTGGTGAAGTCCTGCCCGACGTTCCCCCGGCTTGTATACACGACGGTCATCAGATCGTTGTCGCCCAGATAGCGCTCGAGAAAGCGCCGCGCCGCGTTTCGGACTTGTAACGACCATTCCGGCGTGGTGTGGAGATCGTCGAGCACCAGGATGTACACGCGGCCGTTGAACGGCCGCTCGTTGGTGCTGACGTCAGGCTCGACACGTAGCCCGGCGGAGGCGGGCTCGAGCGCTCGCCCGACGGGGATGTCGAAGAACGTGAACGCCGAGATGGGCTGAGGTTTCCCGTCGTCCAGAAGCGTGAAGTCATCCTTGGTCAAGCCGCGGACGATGTTGCCCTGTGGGTCGGTCACGGCGGCATCGACCTCTAAGAGCGTTGTTTCGAGCCTGAAAGTGGGCTGCTGCGGCGTCCGCTGGCCGCTCACGACCTCGGCGGCAACAAGCAGAGCGAGAACGAGGAGGGACAGTGGCCTCACTGAATCTTCTCCTCGGTCTTCACCTCGAACCGGCGGAAGCGGCCGTACGTGGCCGTGCCCGTTCCTCGACCACTGAAGCCCACGGCGTAGTTCTCTTCCATTCTGACCGGCACATTGATGCCGAACGCCTCGTCGAATCGAAACGACGTGACGACATGATCGGCGCCGGTCACCGACAGGTCGGTCTTGACGATGCGTCCCGTCTCGCGCTCGATCCACAATCGCCCCTTAGCCGTGAGCTCTCGACCGATACGTCCTTCGAGGATGCTCGGCCGCTCTCGCTCTTCGAAGTCGACGGCCCACACGTCTGGACCGAGGCCCTTGTCAATGCTGCGGAGTGTGTATCGGAAGCGTGTCTGATATCGAGGTTGCAGCAGCGCAAGCGCGAGAAGGGGATCGTTGATTGCTCGCGGGCGGAGATTGTAGCGCGCGCTCTCAATGGCAATCTGCGTCGCGCGTTCGATCGCCGATCCGCCCGGTTCAAAGAACAGGCCCAGGCGGCGTTCATCGCGGTCGCGAACGGCCTTTCCATCGACTTCGAAGACGTCACGGAACGTCAGCCAGTCGTCCGACTGCGGGGTCTTGACGAGGAGAAAATCAGACGTCAGCTCGCGGTGAGCGGTCATAACCCTGTTGTACCGGGCCGTTTGAATGTACCGTTCTTCAGCGACCACGTTCGAGAACCGATTGACGAAGTCCTGCACGTAGTCGGTCGCGCGGGCGAGAAGGAGGTCGAGGGGAGGCCGCTGCTGGGCTGCCGAGGGCGTCGCGAAGGCGCCTGCGAGCGCGAGGGCGCCGCATGCGGCGAGAGGTGGTGTCGCGCGAAGGGCCCCGCGAATCATGAGCGCCTCCCGATGAACCCGCGTGGGATCCGGCTTCAGCCGGATTGGTCCGCCTGAAGTCGGACCCCACGCATGGATGATACAGCCCTACGGTACGACCGTAAACGGAACCCCGCGGGAGACCCGGATCCCGGGGTTGACCTGTGCGCTCACTTCGATCCTGAGCACGTAGCGACCCGGAAGAACATCGGTCAGCGGCAGTCGCACCTGGTGCTCGTACGTCCCCCGGTCGTTGCGCTGCGCGTCATTGATGACAGGGGCGACGGCATCGGCGCGTTCGAGCACGATCTGGCCGGCCTGATTGATCACGCGCGTCGAGACCACGTCCTGATGCGGCGCTTTGACGCGGTCGTACACCTCCGCGAACACGACGAGCTCATCGTGTGGCGAAAACTGTCGAAGGGCCGCCGGCGCGGTGCCAAGGAGCGATGTGAGGCGTTCCTCGTCTCCGGTCGTCACCAGCTCGGTCGCCCGCGCCGAGGTCAGGACGATCCCGCTCATCGCCAGCGGCGTCTTCTCGTTGCCCAGATCCGGCACTTCGAGATCGCGCACGATCGAGCCGATGCGGCCGCTGTTGCCGTCCTTTACGGCCACACGAACCTGATACGTACCGGGCGAGAGATCGAAGCGGTAGAGGACACGAACGGCGCCGCCGGTCTGCTGAGCCCTCTCAGGTGTCAGAGCAAGACGCAGATGATTCGTGCGACTATCGACGACCTTGCGCAGCCCCGTGACGACGGCGGTCAGCTCCACTTCGTCAGGCAGGCGGCCGCTCGCGTCCAGCTCGCCGAGCGCCAGATTGCTCAATTCGGTTCCGATTAAGACTGATGTGTTCTTGCCCTGACCCCTGAACGACACCGTAAAGATCGCGAGTTTCACGTCCGAGGCTGGGACGGTGCTGTTGATGGCGGCGGTCAGGGCAGCCGAGGCCGCCCCGGCGCGGAGGGGCTGTGCGACCGGCGCCGAACGCGGCTGGTCAGGTGTTTCATATCCCCGTCGCGCGCGAACCTGGAGCCCGGGCCGATTCACCTTGACCGTGATGTTGTGATACGTCCCTGCCTTGGCGGTTGCCGGCGGCATGTACGCGAGCGCGTAATATGAACTCGCGTTACGGACGATGCGCTCGAACCCCGTCGTGAAGTCGTTCATGCGGAGGACCGGCGTTCCGCCGGTCTCACTCGCCATGGCGCTCAAGAACAGATGCCCGTTCGTGATGGAAAGGTTGTCCAGGCCGCGTGCGTCCACCGGGTAGATGCTGACATTGCCGCGAGCGGCGGCGGCGATGGCGTTTTTGACCTGATCACCAATCCTCGTTTCGAGAGCCCGTGCGCGAAACTCGGCCTGGCCGCCGGTGGCGAGGTCGCCGCCGTCGAAGTCGCCAGCCGTGAACCCTTCGACGCCTTCACTGAATAACAGCAGCGCCTTTCTGCGGCCCGGCAGCGTTTCCTCCGCCCAGTTGGAGATCCGCCTGATGAGCCCCAGCATCCTGGCCGCATTGTTCTCCCGCTCGAGGCGGAGGGTGGGCCCCAGGCGAGAGGCGGCTCCGCGAGCAATCTCGCCCTCGACTTGCGGAGTGAGCGGTCGAAGGCCGGTGAAGGCATCGACCGCGGCGAGCAAGATGGATCGGTCGTTGGTGAAGCCCGAGCCGGCGTTCCCGCGGCTGGCATAAACGATGGCGATCAGATCGTTGTCGCCTAGACTGCGCTCGAGGAAGAGTCGCGCCGTCGTTCTGACCTTCAGCGACCATTCTGGCGTGGTGTGCAGATCGTCCAGGATCAGGATGTAGACCCGCCCGTCAAACGGCCGCTCGTTGGTGCTGACATCCGGCTCCACTCGCGGCGCGGTGACCACCGCCGTCCCGGGGCGACTGGCAAGCGAGGGGAGGGCGGCTGGGGCCGGATCGGCAGCGCGCTCGATCGGTATGTCGATGAACGTGAACGCGGCGATCGGCTGCGGCTTCCCATCGTCGAGTATCGTGAAGTCGTCCTTCGTGAGGCCGCGCACGACGTTGCCCTGGCCGTCGGTGACGACCGCGTCAACCTCGATGACTTCGGTTCGGGCTCTGAATGTTGGCTGCTGCCCGCTGAGGAGGCTTGCCGCCGCGGTGAGGAGGACGAGGGCGGTCGTGTAGGCCTTGAGCGTTGAGCCCTGAGCCAAGGTGTTAGTACGGAACGCGGCCGTCGCGAGACAGATAGACGCTGCGCGCGCCCGGGTACGACGTGAACACCGACACCTGCGATGTCGTGACGGAGACCCCTTCGCAACTCACCCGATACTGGCTGCTCTGGCGCGAGTAGGTCTGCGTGATCCGGCGCCCAAACTCGGGGAGCAGCGTCAGCAGGGCGTTGGCGATGGCGATGTTTTCGTAACGTCCGCCGGTCTCTCGCGTCAGAGCCAGGCCAACCTGTGTCTGCAGCGACCCGCTGGTCTTCAGCGCGAGTGGGGCCCTGCTCGACACCGACCCGCCGGCCGCGGGCGCGCCGGTGGCCACGCCCGTGCCGGTGCCGCC
>JBAUGX010000177.1:0-11878 GCA_049679965.1 Vicinamibacterales bacterium | reverse complement strand
CGGCCTACTTCCTCCAGAGAAAGTATACGGGTACGCCGAGCAGGACGATGACGAGTCCGGGCCATGTGGTCGCCGTCCTGTAGGCGAAGAGCACGATCAGAATGGTCGCCGCGCCGGCGATGTAGAGGGCGGGGACGACCGGGTAGCCGAAGGCCCGGTACGGACGGTCGACGTCCGGCCGCGTCCGCCGCAGACGGAAGACCCCGGCGATGGTCAGGATATAGAAGATGAGGGCGGCCGAAATCACATAGTCCAGGAGGTTGCCGTAGAGGTTGCCGTACGTGCGCGTCGCCGGGTCGTAGGTGCGCGGCAGCACGAGAAACGCCGCCCACAGCCCTTCGAGGGCGAGCCCCCACCCCGGCACCTTGGCGGCGTTCAGCCGGCCGGCCGCGCGAAAGAAGAGCCCATCGCGGGCCATCGCATACGAGGCACGCGCGCCGGCGAGGATGAGGCCGTTGTTGCAGCCGAAGGTCGAAATCATGATGCCGACGGCCATCAGCGTCGCCCCCAGGCCGGGAAACACCGCCTCGAGCGTCGCGGTGGCGACGCGATCGGCCGGCGCGTGCTGCACCTGATCGAAGGGCAGCGTCACGAGGTACGCGACGTTGGCCAGTAGATACAGGCCGATCACCGTGAACGTGCCGAGGGCGAGCGAGAGCGGAATGTTCCGGCGCGGTTCTTTGACCTCGCCGGCCGTGAACGTGATGTTGTTCCACGCGTCGGCCGAAAAGAGCGACCCGGTCTGCGACACGCAGAGCGCGACGAACAGCCCGAAGGCCGTCGCCGACGTCAGGCCGGGCACGATGTCGACGTTGCCGCGAGGCGTCCACAGGTCCCCGAAATTGCCGGCAACCGCGATCTGGTTCCAGCCGAGCACGACTCCCGCGATGATGAGCGCGGCCACGGCGCCGGTCTTCGCCGTCGTGAAGACGTTCTGGATGATGCGCCCGTACTCGAGACCCCTCGTGTTGGTCCATGTCAGGAGCGCGATGAGCGCAATGCCGACGAGCTGCGTCGTGGAGAGCGACAGCGCGTAGCCGGTCGAGAGATGGATTGGTGCAACGAGGTAGTGATCTTCCGCGATCCACGGCACGAGGACGCCGGAGTAGCGTGCGAAGCCGACGGCGACCGCGGCGATGGTGCCCGTCTGGATCACGAGCAGCAGCGTCCAGCCGTACAAGAAGCCCCACAGCGGTGAAAACGCTTCGCGCAGGTAGACGTACTGGCCGCCCGCGCGAGGCATCATCGCCGCCAGTTCGCCGTACGACAGCGCGCCGACCACGGTCAGCAGTCCCGTCAGCACCCACGCGGCCAGCAGCCAGCCTGGGCTGCCGAGCGTCCGCGACATCTCGGCCGAGACGATGAAGATCCCGGATCCGATCATCGATCCGACGACGACCATCGTCGAGTCGTAGAGACCGAGGCCGCGACGGAATTCGGTGTCGAGCGAAGTGGCCTCGGTGGCTGGATTGGGCATGACGTGCTTCAGATTAGAAAGCAGGTTGAAATAAGTCTCAAGTGCGAAGTCTGAAGTCTGGCACACTTGAGCCTTCAGACTTGAGACTTACATGACGGATCTCTCCACCGCTCCTGTTGTCACACTTGAAGACGTGTCGGTGGCCTATGGCAGAAGTCCGGCCCTCAGGAACGTGACGACCACGTTCGCGGGCGGCGCCGTGGGCCTCCTCGGGCCGAACGGAGCGGGCAAGAGCACGCTGCTCAAGGCCCTGCTCGGGTTTCTGGCTCCCGAGCGCGGTCGCATGCGCGTGCTTGGCCTGGATGTGGCCGAGTCACCGCTCGAAATCCGTGCGCGCCTCGGCTATATGCCCGAAAGCGACGCCCATATCCCCGGCATGAACGCCGTCTCGTTTGTCGCCTACTGCGGCGAGTTGGCCGGCCTGCCGCGCGTCGACGCCATGCAGCGCGCGCACGAAGTGCTGTACTACGTCGGGCTGGGCGAGGCGCGGTACCGCAATGTCGAGACCTACTCGGCCGGCATGAAGCAGCGCATCAAGCTGGCGCAGGCGCTCGTGCACGATCCCGACCTCCTGTTTCTCGACGAGCCGACCAACGGCATGGACCCGAAGGGGCGCGACGAGATGCTCGAGCTCATCCGGGATCTTGGGCACAACAAGGGCATGAACCTCGTGCTGTCCTCGCACCTGCTGCCAGACGTCGAGTTCGCGTGCGACCAAGTCGTGGTCATGGACAAAGGCTCGGTGGTGGCGGCCGGACCGATTGATGCGCTCAGACCGCCGCACGGCCAGGTGTACGAGTTGCGCGTCAAGGCCACCGTTGGCGAGATCGACGGCTTTCTCGCCCATCTGCGCGCGGCCGGCATCGACTGCCACGCCACCGAGGACGATGTGATGCGCGCGTTCGTGCCAGGCGAAGGGGGGACGCGCGAGCTGTTCGCCATCGCCGCCGCCGACCATGTGCAGGTGCGTCATCTGCGGCCGAGCGTACCGACACTTGAAGATGTCTTTGCAAAGGCGGTTGGAGAGGACTAGGTGCGTAGGTTCATAGGTGCTTCGGTTCGTAGGCTTGGTCACCACCGAAGCACCTAAGAACCCAAGCACCCAAGCACGACAGAATTCGTTATGCCTATTCATGATCAGGGCTATCGCCGCTACGGCGGCGGACGCGGCAGGCGGGGCCACGGCTGGGCCGTCATCGCGGCGGCTGGTCTCCGGACGTTTTTCGCACGGCGCATCTTCCTGGGGCTGCTGCTGATGGCCTGGCTGCCCGCCATCATCCGGGCCGTCCAGTTTTATGCCGTCGCCAATTTTCCTCAGGCCTCGATGCTGGCGGCGACACCAGACACCTTCCGGCAGTTTCTCGACCAGCAGACGAATTTCGTGTTCTTCATGACGGTCTACGTCGGTGCCGGTCTCATCGCGAACGACCGCCGGGCCAACGCGCTCCAGATCTACCTCTCGAAACCGCTCGCGCGAGCAGACTACGTCTTCGGCAAACTCGCTATTCTCGCCGCATGCCTGTTGATGGTGACGTGGGTGCCGGCCATCGTGCTCCTCATGCTGCAGGCCGCTTTTGCTGGCAATATGACGTTCCTCAGGGGCCATCTCTACCTGATTCCGGCGATCACCGTCTTCTCGGCGCTCCAGGTGCTGACCGTCTCGGTCGCGATGCTGGCGTTGTCCTCTTTGTCGAAGAGCAGCCGGTACGTCGCGGTTCTGTACGCCGCGCTCGTCTTCTTCAGCGTGGCGCTGTTCGGCGTCCTCCGATTCGTGACCCGCGATACGAGCCTCTCGTGGATCTCGCTGCCGAACGACCTGGCGCAGATTGGCGACGCCATTTTCCGCGTGCCGATGCGCTTCTCGACACCCTGGCCGGTCGCGCTGCTGATGATCATCCTGGTGGTCGCGGTGTCGGCGCTGGTGCTCGAGCGCAGGGTTCGGGGCGTGGAGGTGGTCGCGTGAGTGAACCCGTCATCGCCGCCGAGCATCTGTCGAAGTGGTACGGACAGGTTATCGGACTCAACGACGTGGCACTGGCCGTTCCACCGGGCGTGACGGGGCTGCTCGGCCCGAACGGCGCCGGCAAGTCCACGCTGATGAAGCTCGTCACCGGGCAGCTCAAGCCCAGCAAAGGATCCCTCACCGTACTCGGCGAGCCGATCTGGAAGAATCCGGCGCTGTTCTTTCGCATTGGCTTCTGCCCCGAGCAGGATTCGTTCTACGACCGGATGAGCGGTCTCGATTGGGTGACCTCGCTCGTCCGATTGCATGGGTTCCCGGACGACGAGGCGCTCGCCATGGCCCGCCGGGCGCTTGATCAGGTCGAGCTGGCCGACGCCGCCGACAAGAAGATCGGCGCCTACAGCAAAGGCATGCGGCAGCGCGTGAAGATGGCGCAGGCGATTGCGCACGATCCGGAGCTCCTGATTCTCGACGAACCGCTCTCGGGCATGGACCCGATCGCTCGCCGCAGGACCATCCGCCTGATCAAGGACTGGGGGCGCGCCGGCAAGAGCGTCATCGTCTCGAGCCACATCCTCCATGAGATCGAATCCATGACTTCGGACATCCTGCTCATCAATCATGGTCGCATTCTGGCCGAAGGCAACGTGCACCAGATTCGCGACCTGATCGACGAGCATCCGCACACCGTCTCGATTAAAGCCGACCGCACGCGCGAGCTGGCGCGTGAGTTCCTGGCCTTTGATCATGTGCTCAGTCTGAGGTTCGAGAACGACGCGGTCGTCGTCCAGACCGGCCGTCCAGATGCGTTCTACACGCGGCTGACGGAACTGGCGGCCTCTGGCGAGCTGGGTGCGATCCACGAGGTCACCTCGCCGGACGACAATCTGGCGGCCGTCTTTGAGTACCTGGTGAAGGCATGATGCCGCCCGCTGCTGCACCTTCACCTCGGCGGGCGCCGACGCTCGTGGCCTCCACGCTGCGCGTGTTCGATCTCTCGCTCGGGCAGATGCTGTGGTCCCGCCGCTCGGCCTTTCTCGCCGTTCTGCTCGGCGGACCGGTGTTGCTTGCGGCGGCCCTCCGCCTGGCCTCCATCTCGTACGGATGGGGGTTCAGGTTTCGCAGCCAGCAGGTTGCGGGTGACGCCGTCTTTGGAATGATGATCTGGCTTCTCTACGTCCGCTTCATCATCCCCATTCTCGGGGTGTTCTACGGCACCTCGCTCATCGCCGACGAGGTCGAGGACAAGACGATCACGTACTTGTTCACGCGGCCGATACCGAGGAGCGCCGTGCTCTTCGGGAAGTTTCTGGCATACCTCGTCTGCACGGTCCTGCTCGTGCTGCCGTCGGTGATACTGGTCTTCTTCCTGGCCGTGCCGACCGGCGGCGGGTCGATCGCCGAAGCGTTCCCGTCCCTCGTCGTCGATCTCGGCATGCTGGCAGTCGGACTGACCGCCTACGGAGCCGTGTTCGCCTTGGTCGGGACGCATCTGAAGCGGCCGCTGGTCATCGGGCTGGGGTTCGCCCTGGGGTGGGAGCCGGCGGCACTCCTGATCCCCGGGTACCTGAAACGGTTCACCGTGGCGTTCTACCTTCAGGGCCTCGTGACCCACGAGATGCCTCAGGATTCGCCCATTTCGGTCCTGCTGCAGGTCGTCCGCGAAGTGCCGTCGACTGTGACTAGCCTCACGGCCCTCTCCGTTATTGTCGTCGTCACGCTCTGGTTGTCTGCCTGGGCGGTCCAACGCCGGGAGTACGTCCTGGAGCAGTAGGGGAACACCCGCTCGGGGATTCCGTATAAACTCTTCGTGGCCATGTCGATGACCGCTCGCACCCGTTATTTCGTCATCGCTTCTCTCCTCGTGCTGCTGGTTGGGGTCGGCACCGGCTTGGTTGCGTACTACGCGCAGCTGCCCCTTGGCCTGTTCCAGAGCAACGAGCCTCAGGAGTTGCGGTACGTGCCCATGGACGCATCCCTGGTGGCGTACGCCAACGTGCACGACGTAATGACCTCCGACCTCCGGCAGAGGATTCGCCGGGTCGTGCCGATTCCCGAGAATGGGCAGCGCCAGTTCCAGAACGAGACCGGCATCAACATCGAGAGCGACATCGATCGGATCGTGGCCTGCCTCGGCCGCCGCTCCGGCGGCTCGCCAGCCTCGGGGAGTGGTGGCCACACCGGACTGGCCGGCGGTCTCATACTGGCGCGTGGACGCTTCGACGCAGTCAAGATCGAGGCGTTCATGCGGGATCGTGGCGCGAGCGTTGAGGAGTACAAGGGCAAGCGGCTGATCGCCAATCCGACGGCCGGCCCTCCCATGGGCGACGGCCTTGCACTGGCGTTCATGGAGCCCGGACTCGCTGCGCTCGGCAGCACGCAGATGGTGCGGACAGCCATCGACCTAATGACGGGCGGGAGCAACGTGACGTCCAACGAGGAATTGATGGGCCAGATCCGCTCGCTCGCCGGCGGCAACGCCTGGGCCGTCGGCCGCTTCGATGAGTTGCGCGCGAACGCCAGGATCCCGGAACAGATCGCCAGTCAGATTCCGCCGATCACCTGGTTTTCGGTAAGCAGTCGCATCGACTCCGACCTGAGTGGTGTCGTGCGTGTCGACACCCGAGACCAGGAGTCCGCCGCCAACCTGCGCGACGTCATACGCGGCTTTGTGGCACTGGCCAGGCTCCAGGCGGGGAACAGGCCGGAGTTCCAGCCCGCCATGCAGTCGCTCGAGCTTGGCGGCAGCGACAAGACGGTCACGCTGTCATTCTCCGTTCCCGGCGAAGTCTTCGACGCCATCGGCGCGGCCGCTCGGCCCGGACAGCCCGGGCAGTGAAGTCTTAAGTCTCAAGTCTCAAGTCTGATCGGACTTCAGACTTCAGACTTCAGACTTGAGACTTGCTTGACGGGATCACGCCGAGCCCCTACACTCCTGGGCAGCAGTGACCAACCTGGTGTTCTTCTACGGCACGCTGATGAGCGGATTCAGGCGGCGTGGGCGGTCGCGCATTGAGACAAAGCTTTCGTCGCAGGGCCGCGGCTGGATTTCTGCAGCGCTATTCGACCTTGGCATATACCCTGCTGCGGTTCCCGCGTCAGACAGTCGCGTGTGGGGAGAGGTCCATCACATGCTGGACCCGGACAGCGTCCTCGCGGCGCTGGACGAGATCGAGGGCTTTCGTCCCGGCGAGCCAGACGCCAGCTTGTACACCCGTGTCGAGGTGCCGGTGACGTTTGATGACGGCCGCACGGAACCTGCCTGGGCGTACTTCTACAACGCGCCGCTCGGGGGCGCGCGGCGGATCGAGTCGGGCGATTACCTGGAACATCTCAGAGTGAAGTGAGATCAATTCGGCAATCTGGCTACCCCGACATCCTCTACTTCCTCAGATTCGGGTTCAGATTCATCCTCGGTCGTGAATGTGACGACCGGGATGTTCCGCGTTTCATCGTCGAGCTTCAACATCGAGAGGACCTGAAAGCCGTCCAGTTGCTCGATCCGCGTGCAGAGGATCACGAGGTTCGGCTGGAGGCGCTTGATTTCCGAATAGGCGTGACCGCTCGATTCCAGGAACACGAGGTTGTAGCGACCCGGATTGAGCACGGTCTCGACCATCGCGAGCGTTTCCTGGCTGCCGTTGACGACCACGACTTGCTGTATCGCTGACCTCCGGCCCTCGGCTGGCTGAAGGGTGGTGCGAGTAGGCGCAGTGTGTGTCCGCATCGCAGTCCGCCTCCCCGGACAATGTGAGGCGATCTGTCTTCAGGAATCGTGCCACGTGTCGATGTTCTATATGCCCGGCATTTCCCAACGTTTGGCCGTCTAATACAGAACCGTGTGCCAGCCTGACCACGGCGGGCGCCAAATTGTCTGCACTCGCACCGACGAGCTGATTGGTGCCCTATCGGACGTTTTCTTCCGTCGTGACGTTGAATCTGCGGAACCGGCTGTACGTCGCACGTCCCTTGATTTCGAGACTGCCGTCTCGAGTCCCGACCGACTCGCGCATTTCAGTCGGCACGAGGAAGCCCAGCTTGGCGTCGAGCGCATACGTGACGGTGACGCCGGCGTGCACGGCGTCATCTTCCAGGACGAGCTCGCTGAGCCAGACGCGCCCGGAGTCCGGCTCGATGCGGAAGCGGCCGCGAACCGGCAAGTCGCGGTCGGCGGTAGTGCGAATGATCGTGCGCGGCTGGACCTCGCGGTATTCGATTTCCCAGGGCTGTCCGGCCCGACCGGTCTTGAGCGCGAAGGCGAACCGCGCCTGATGCTCCGAGTGCAGGAACATCAGCGCGAGCACCGGGACGTTGAAGTCCCTGGCAATGTTGCCGAGGTTATACCGCGCGCTGTCTTCTCTGATCTCCTGCAGCTGCTCTGACGCGGACGGCGCCGGGTTGAGGAAGAGCATGGCCAGCCGGTCGTCACGGTCGCGCACCGCCTTGCCGTCCACCTCGAATACGTCGCGAAACTGAATGTAGCGGTCGGCCCCTTCGGGGCGGACCAGGAGCACGTCGGATTTCAGGTCCCGGTGCTCGCGTGTCGTCTGAATCGCGCCGGGTCCCCTCGTCGGTAGGCCCCCGCCCAGGCGGGTCGAGTCCTGCGCGTAGTGCTCTTCGACCACGATGCCCGAGAGATTGCGCTCGAGCCGAGCCACATACTCGCCCGCGCGCGCGAGAACGTCGGCGATCGTGGGCGGCTGCTGCGCGACCGGCCCTGCTCCCGTGGCAGCCGCTATCAGGAGAGCGAACGGCCACGCGGCCCGTGGGCGCGTGAGTTTCATGGTGCCATCATGACAAGCAATCCAGAGATATACAATATGCCGATGCAGGAGCTCATTAGACAGTTGCTGGTGGAAATCGGGGAAGATCCGAGCCGCGACGGTCTGCTCAATACGCCCAAACGCGTCGAGAAGGCTTACCGCTTTCTCACGAGCGGATATGACGCAGACATCGATCAGGTGCTCAATGGCGCCCTGTTCGCCGTCGACTATAGCGAGATGGTCATCGTCAAGGACATCGACTTCTATAGCCTGTGCGAGCATCATTTGCTGCCGTTCTTCGGCAAGTGCCACGTCGCCTATATTCCGACCAACCGTGTCATCGGCCTGAGCAAGATTCCCCGGGTGGTTGACGTGTTCAGCCGGCGGCTCCAGGTGCAGGAACGCCTCACCAACCAGATTGCCGAGACCATCCAGGACAAGGTCGCGCCGCTGGGCGTGGCGGTGGTCGTGGAGGCAACCCACTTGTGCATGTCGATGCGCGGCGTCGAAAAGCAGAACTCTTTTTGCGTCACGAGCGCGATGCTCGGCGCCTTCCGCACCGCCTCTCGCACGCGGATGGAATTCCTGGAGCTCATCAAGCTCCGCAGTGTCGCGCCGGTCATGGGAGGCAGCACGCCGGCCGGCCTGGCGTGCATCAACGACTAGAACGCGGAACCGTACTATACTGGTCGCCTATGCGGTACCTGGTCGCCGTCGCCCTCGCGGCCGTTCTTGCGGTGTCGGCATCCGCCCAGACACGAGGGCAGCGTGGTGCAGCCCCAGCTCCCGCAGCCCCGGCCGCGCCGCCACCGCCGCCGACACCAGAGATCATCGCACCCGAGGTGACATGCCCGACGCCGCTCGGCGTCGGCGTCAAAACCCAACTGGCCTTTTGCGATGTGATGACCGGACGCGATCCCGCCCAGGGCATCATCGTCAAGCTCCCGCCCCACGAGGGAACGGCGACGCTGACCTTCGATCTCCACAATCGCCACACGTACTCCGAGGAGCAGGTCCGCGCGCGCCGCGCGTTCACCCGATACACCGCGACCGTCGGCGTGCTGACCATGGACAACACCCTCATCAGCCGGGCCGTTGTCCAGAATGAGTTCCGAACCGAAGCGGATCTGGTCGATCGCATTAGCGGATCCGGTCCGGGCGCCGTCAAAGCGGTCGCCCCCACCGGTACCGAGTCGATCACCATCACCATCCCGGAAGGGGAGCAGCAAGTCAGCATTCTGGGCGAGAAGGTGACGATCGAACGGCTCGATGGCAGCGCGACCTACCCGCAGCCCGGTCGGCCGATCGCCGATATCAGCAACGTGTTGCTCGAGTACAGGCCGCCCGCGCCGCCTCCGCCCCCGCCGCCAGCCAGGTCCGCTGCGCCCAGGCCCGCGACGCCCAGACGAGGGCGATAGGGCCGCCTTGCGGCGGAACGTAGAACTTAGAACTCAGAACTCAGAACTTAAGAGGACTGAGCGGAAGAGCGACTCCACCTTGTCCAGCATGGCTGACAGCGGGAAGACTTCTTCCACTCTTCGTGCGCCGGCCTTGCCAAGGGATTCTCGCAGCATCACATCGTCTGCCAGGGTGAGCATGGCGTCCGCGAGCTTCTGCGGTGCCCGTGGCGGCACAAGAAGGCCTGTCATGCCGTCTTGAACGATTTCCGGCAGACTGCTCACGTTGGTGGCGATCACGGGTCTTCCTGCCGCCATCGCTTCGACCGCGGAATAACCGAAGCCCTCCCAATTCGACGCCATGACGAGGAAGTCGATTGCCTTCATGAACGCCGGGATGTCTTCTCTGAATCCAGCCAGGACGATGTTCCGCTCGAGATGATGTTCGCGGCTATAGGCGCTGATGCGGTCTCTCAGGGGTCCGTCGCCCGCCAGGACCACTACGATCCTGTCGTTGCGCGCCACGACGAGCGATATCGCGTCGAGCAGTGTCGCGATCCCTTTCTGATCCTCGAGCCTGCCCGCGAAGCCGGCGATGACGGCATCCCTGGCCAAACCGAACTCGGATCTCAGATCGGCCGGTTCGGCGCGCCGGAATACCTCGACGTCGATGCCCTTCCAGACCACGGTCACGCGATCGCGCTCCAGCCACGGGGCGCTGGCGAGCAGCGTGTTCATCGTGGCACGCGAGTTCACCACGACGGCCGACGCGACCGTCGTGTAGAAGAATCGATTGAGCCGTGTGCCCTTGATCGGCAGGTCGATCTCCCGGCTCATCACGACCGGCACACGAGCCAGAGACGCGGCCATCCCGCCCACACGGAGCTCTTTGCTCGTGTGCACGCACACGACGTCAATCTTGTTGTGCCTGATCAGCCGATGGATCTTCCAGATGGTAACGGGATTGATATCGCCAGAAATTCTCAGTGGCACGACGGCGCTGTGGAGCGAGGTCGCGCGTTGATGAAGGGCTGCATGCGGCCGGCAGGCAATCGTCACGTGATGCCCCCGACCGCTGAGGCCCTCACTGATCGCGGTCAAGGAGACTTCGCCGCCGCCCCAGCCGGGATACGTGTGAAGAAAGAGGATGTTCAAAGCTAAAAGTCAAAACTTAAAATGAAAAAGGACTGAGAGGCCTCACAGCCGCCCAGTCCTTTTAACTTCTAAATTTTAACTTTTGACCTTCTCAGATCACTGCCTTGTGCAGCACTGCCTGCGGCTCGGACGACTTCTTCTTGCCGCCCAGCCCCTGGATCTGCAGCGTCGGCTGCTCCTTGAGCACGTGCTGCGCGTACAGCTTGGCCATCTCGGCGTTGTGCGCTGCTTCCAAGGCCGCCTCTTCCGGCGTCTTGTGCTTGCGCGCCGCCTTCTCTTCGCGCGCGTTCTTGGCGATCCCCAGGTCTTCGAGGTCGGTCTGCGCGCCCTGCCGCACGGCTTCTTCGTTCAACTTCAGCGAGTGCGCGGTTGACGCCAACTCCACTTTCTTGCCGCCGGCGAATATTTCGTGGCGGCCGTGCTCTTCGTACCACCTGGTGAGCGTCGCGGTCATGTGCATCTTTTCAATAATATTTCTCCAGCCGATGCCGGTGTTGTAGGCGCAGAAGGAGATTTCGCCCTGCTGGGTGGCATACGGGATGATGCACATCTCGGTGCGGCGGAAGTCGTAATTGAACAGATCCTGGAACCACATGCCCGCGATGAACAGGAAGTTCCAGCGGTCCGCCCGCCGCTTCGAAATATCGTCCATCGTCCGGTCGCCCTCGACCTTGCCGTACTTGCCCTTCTCGGCCGACTTGGTCGCGCCGAACGTCTTGTCGAACTTCTTGAGCAGGTCCGTCAGCTTGAAGTGGGTGGGCGACTTGAACGAGTCGTAGTTGCGGACGAGCGCCAGCGCCATGCCGAATACCGAGAGGAAGCGCCCGCGTCCCGCGTCGCTGACCGCCGCGACGTCCTTGGCGAGCTGCTCGGCCTTGAGGAACGCCGTCACCGGCACGGCTTCCTTCGTTTCCTTGTCGATCATGATGGCCATGCCGATGCCGCAGTTCGGGTGGCAGCCGCACGTCAGCTGGCCGAATTCCTTCTCGGCGCCGTGCGTGACGTCGGCCCAGTCGGTGAAGCTGCCCATGAACGAGATCGGGAACCAGTCGCGCACCGGCTCGCCAAGGCCCGTCTGGTTCTTCACGTCGTGTGCAAGGTGCGACAGCGTGTAACGCTGCGC
>JBAUGX010000176.1:0-65814 GCA_049679965.1 Vicinamibacterales bacterium | reverse complement strand
AAGTTACTGAGGCATAAGCTCTTCTGCCAGAAGTCCCACGCCATCACCAACTTGAACAAATGCCTGTCTTAGAATTCAAATCCCGCCCCCGCAACCAAATCCGCTCTCGCTCAAACCCACAGGCAGGACAGTTCGGATAGCCTCTCGTCTATCACGCGAGCGGATGGGGGTTTCTGCATGACAATTCCTGCAACTGGCGTCAGAATCACCTGTCAGCGAGGGCGGATGAGATCGCCCTTCGGGTGAACGGAGATGTGCCGATGAGCAACTTTTCCTTGACGGTGAACGGTCAGACGCAGACGGTGGACGTCGATCCCGCGACCCCGCTGCTGTACGTCCTCCGGAATGATTTGGGCCTTGAGGGCCCACGTTTCGGGTGCGGCCTGGGCCAGTGCGGTGCGTGCACCGTCATCATCAAGGGTGAGGCGGTCCGGTCGTGCCTCCGCCCGATGTCGCAGGCAGCGGGGGCCGAGATTACAACGCTCGAAGGGCTGGCCCAAGGTGGCAAGCTCCACCCGATCCAGCAAGCCTGGATCGACGAACAGGTGCCGGCGTGCGGCTACTGCCAGAACGGCCAGATGTTGACCGCGAAGGTGCTGCTCGACAAGAACCCAAACCCCACCGATGCGCAGATCCGCCAGGGAATGGCGGGAACGCTCTGTCGCTGCATGACGTACTACGGCATTCACGCGGCCATCAAGCGGGCAGCCAAGTCCGTGACGAAGACGGCCGACTCCGAACAGTCGGCGACGACGAAGGAGGTGACGGCGTGATCCGTTTCACCTCGATTCCGAACCACGTCGAAGACGCGTTCGCGCGCGAGGCGGGTTCTTCGTCGCGCCGCGACTTCCTGAAAACTTCAGGCATGCTCGTGGTCGGGGCGACGGTGATGGCGATCGGCAAGCCCCTCGCCGCACAGGGTACGGCGGCCGCCGGTCCCTATCCAGACCTCGACTTCCGCCAACTCGACTCGTGGATCGTGATCCACGAGAACAACACGGCGACGTTTCATGTCGGCAAGACAGACCTTGGGCAGGGCACCGGCACGGCGTTCCGCCAGCTCATGTCCGACGAGCTCGACATGGCCTACGACGCGACGACGGTCGTGATGGGAACGACCGACGTGACCGTGGACCAGGGCGGCTCCGGCGGGTCCGACGCGCTGCAGACCGACGGCTGGCCGATGCGCCGCGTGGCGGCCGAGGCCCGTCGCGTGCTGCTCGAGATGGGTTCGACCCGCCTGGGTGTGCCCGTGGCTCAGCTGGCTGTCGCGGACGGCGTGATCACGGTGATGGCGGATCCATCCAGGCGCGTCACCTACGGCCAGCTGATTGGGGGCAGGCGCTTCAACGTACCGCTGACCGGCGCCAACGTGAACGCGACGACGGGTCGGGCGCCGCTCAAGACCGTACAGCAGCTGAAGTACACGGGCCAGTCGCCACAGCGCTTCGACATCCCGCCCAAGGTAGACGGCACGACGAAGTGGGCAGTCGGCGTCAAGGCGCCGGGCATGCTGCACGCGCGCAATGTGAAGCCTCCTGTGGCCGGCGCGCAGTTTGTCAGCGTGGACGAGTCGTCGGTCCGCAGCCTTCCGGGCTTCGTGAAGGTCGTCCGCAAGGGCAACTACGTCGCTGTCGTCTGCGAGCGCGAAGAGCAGGCCATCCGGGCGGCACGACAGATCAAAGTGGACTGGCAGAAGCCGGCGACGCCGCCGTTCCCGACGTCAGAAAACCTCTTCACGTACATGCGGAACGCGACCCCGACGTTCAGCTTCAATCCGGTCGTGGCCGGCAACCCCGATGCGGCGTTCGCGTCGGCCGTCAAGGTGGTGGAAGCGAGCTACGACGTGCCGTTTCAGGGGCACACGGCCATCGCGCCGGCGCACGCGATGGCCGATCCGTCTGGCGACCAGCTGACGATCTATACGAACGACATGAAGTCGTATGGGATGCGCAACGGCGTGGCGACATTCCTGCAGATGCCGCGGGACAAGGTGCGTGTCGTGTGGATGGACGGACCCCAGGGGTTCGGTCGTACGGCGGCCGACGACGCGGGTTTTGAAGCCGCGTTTCTGGCGAAGGAACTGGGACGGCCCGTGCGCGTGCAGTGGAGCCGGCAGGAGGAAACGGCCTGGGACACGAAGGGCCCGGCCTATGCCGTGACGCTGCGCGGCGCCCTCGACGCGCAGGGCAACCTCACCGCGCTCGAGTGGAACGGCCGCGCGGCGGACCACAATCACGTCGGTTACAACGAACCCGGCACGGTGCTCATCGCGCAGCTCACGGGCCAACAGAACGCCACGCCCGGACGGGGGAGTTCGTCGACGCCGGTCGAAGTGTACGCCGTGCCGAACACGCGGACGATCGCCCATATCGTGAGCCTGCCGCTCGTGTGGGAAAACCCGATTCGCACGGGCAACCTTCGCGACCCCGACGGGCCTCAGGTCGCGTTCGCGTCCGAATCGTTCATGGACGAGCTCGCCGCCGCGGCCAAGGCGGATCCCGTCGAGTTCCGGCTGAGAGCCCTCGCGGCGAGCACGGCCGACGACAGCGGCTTCAAGCGCGCGCGCTCGATTGCCACGATCAAGGCCGCGGCCGAGAAGTACGGATGGACGCCGCGGACCTCGCCCAAACCCATCGAGAGCGGCGACGTTCTGAGGGGCCGCGGCATGGCGTACGCCGTGCGCAGCCAGACCATCGTGGCGCAGATCGTCGACGTCGAGGTGAATCGACGCACCGGCCGCGTGTGGGCGAAGCGGATCGTCTGCGCTCACGATTGCGGCCTCGTGGTCAACCCGCAGGCGCTCACGCGCACGCTCGAGAACGGGGTGCTGCACTCGCTGAGCCGCGCGCTGTACGAAGAGGTGCGCTTCGACGCCGAGAAGGTGACAAGCGTCGATTGGGCCACCCATCCCACGCTGACCCACGCCGACACGCCCGAGACGATGGATATCGTGATCGTCAACGGCGATCCGAACCCGAACCGGCCAGACCTGCCGCACTACGGCGCCGGCGAGACGGCGCACAAACCGCTACTCGCGGCCGTGGCCAACGCGATCTACGACGCGACGGGCGTGCGTCTGCGCCGGGTCCCGTTCCGAAACGCGCGGGTGCTGGCGGCGCTCAAGGCCGCCAACGTGTAAGCCTCCTGCAGGAACTTTTTCCGGCCGGCTCCGTTCTTTCCTCGTGCTGCGGAGGACCTGACCGTGCGACTCTGGCACATGCTCACGAGCCGGCTGCGATCTCTCTTCTTCCGCGATCGCCGTGAATCCGATCTGAACGAGGAACTGCGGTTCCATCTCGAACGCGACACCGAGCGGCTGCAGGCGAGCGGCATGCCACGAGAAGCGGCGCGCCTGCACGCACGCCGGGTGTTTGGTGGCGTCGAGCCGATCAAGGACGCATGCCGTGACGCGCGTGGCACGGCGCTGCTCGACACGGTCGCACGTGACGTCCGCTACGCCTGTCGCTCGTTCCGCCGGGCGCCCCTGGCGGCCTTGACGATTGTGACGACGGTGGGGCTCGGCCTGGGGCTGGTGGCCGCCGTCTTCACGATCCTCAATGCATTCATCTTTCGCGTGGACGAGGTGCGCAACCCTTACGAGCTGTTCGCGGTGGAACGTCAGCCATCGGCCAATGCGGAGCCCGAGGGCTTCACGCGCGCACAGTATGACGCGCTCGTCCGTGAAACGGGCGTGTTCTCCGATGCCTTCGCGACGACGCCGGACATCAAAGGTTGGATCGAGGGCCGCAGGAGGGAAGGACGGCTCGTCACGGGCAACTTCTTCCACCTCCTCGGTGTCAGCGCCGAGCGCGGACGCATACTCACCACGTCAGACGACGAGCCCGGCAGCCCCCCGGCCATAGTCCTCAGCCATCGTGCGTGGACCCAACATTTTGAGAGCGATCCCGGAGTGCTCGACCGCACGGTTCTGCTGAACGGCGCGCGGGTCCACGTTGTCGGCGTGATGCCGGAAGGCTTTCGCGGACTGGAGACGGTCGCTGCGCCGGACTTTTGGGCGCCGCTCTCCCTTCTTGGCGAGTTCCGCCGCACCCCTGAGGGACGCGAAGACACCGTTGGCCTCCTGATCGTCGGGCGGCTCACGCCCGGTCTGTCGCGCGGTCAGGCGCTGGCGCAGCTCCTCGTGTGGGACCTGTCCCGAGCGAAGTCGAGGGACTCGCAGCGTGCGGCTGAACGTTCCGGCGGGCGGCCCGCCGCGAGCCTCGTGCTCGAGCCGAGGCAGGGCACGGTCCCGCTGTCGGCCGACGTCATGCTGCTGTTCATGCCGCTCTTTTTTGCGTTCGGTCTCATCCTGATGATCGCGTGGGCGAACGTCGCCAACCTGCTGCTCGCGCGCGCGGTCGCACGCCAGCGCGAAATCGGCATCCGGCTGGCGATTGGCGCGTCGCGGCGCCGCATCATCTGGCAGTTGCTCACCGAAAGCCTCCTGCTCGCACTGGTGTCTGCTGCGCTCGCGTTCGGCATTTCACGGCTCGTGCTCGCAGGCGTCGTCTACGCGGTGACGAGCACCTTTCCGCCGGATATCGGCACCCTTCGTGTCGCCGTGCCGCCAGCGGACTGGCGCGTCGCGCTGTTTCTGGTGTGTGGCGCGATGGTCTCGACCCTGTTCTTCGCGCTCGCACCGGCGCTTCAGGCCACGCGCGTGGAGCTGGTGCGGGCGATTCGCGGCGAGGTGGTGCGTGACGGCCGTCCCGGCCGCGCGCGGGACGCGCTCGTCGCGCTGCAGGTGACAGGATCTGTGCTGCTCCTCATCTGCGCTGCCGTCTTCCTGCGCAGCTCGTGGGCGGCAGCGGCAGTCGATCCGGGTGTCCGCACGGCCGGCATCGTCAGCGTGAGGATCCTGGACGAGCAGAAGCGTGGGGCCATCCTCGATGTGGTGAAGAGCGAGCCGCTCGTCGCCTCGGTTGCGGCCTCGTGGCCGGACTGGCTGGGCGGCCCCCCTGTGTTTGCGGAAGGTGCGAATGGCAAGTCGGCCGTCACGTACCAGTTCGTGTCGCCAGAGTACTTTGGCGTCCTCGGGATCGACCTCCTGCGCGGACGCGGCTTCACGCAGGCCGAGCGCAGCGTAAGCGCCGCGGTGGCGGTGGTATCCGAGCGCGTCGCGCGCCAGCTGTGGCCGGGCATCGATGCCGTCGGGCAGGTGCTCCGGCTCGAACCGGACCCGCCTGCCCTGAGCGACCCGCCGCCGCTCTCGCGCACCGTTGTCGTCGTTGGCGTCGCCCGGGACGTGGCGGGCTTCTGGCTCGGCGGCACGAGGGCGGGCGGAGCAGGTGTCTACCTGCCGATCGGCGCCGAAGCGGCCAGGACGTCGCTGACGTTGCGTGTGCGTGGCGACTCCGAGCGCGCGCGCCACGCGCTCGTCGATCGGCTCGCGGCGATTGATCCCAATATGGGTGAAGTCTCCACGTTGCAGACCATCGCGCGCACGGGAGTGTATCTTCTGGGTATTCCGTTCTGGCTGACGCTGGTGCTTGGAGCGCTGGCGCTTCTGTTGACGCTGTCGGGGCTGTTCAGCGTGCTCTCGTATCTCGTCGAACAACGCACCAGGGAGATCGGCGTGCGGATGGCCCTTGGCGCGACCAGCCGAAGCATCGGCGCGCTCGTGTTGTCACAGTCCGCTCGTCCCGTCGGCATTGGGCTGCTCCTCGGCAGCAGCCTCACGGCCGCGCTCGGCGCCGCGCTGTTGGCGACGCCTGCGGCAGAGCAGATCGGGTCGGCCGTGCGTCTCTTCGATCCGGTCGCCTACGCCGCAGGCCTGGTCTGCATCGTCACGGCGTGCGCTGGTGCGGCGCTGATTCCTGCGCTGCGTGCAGGACGGATCGACCCGGTCACCGCGCTCAGGCACGATTGATTCTTCAGCGTTTCACGACCTCTGGGGTTCGGCTCACGCGGGGTGCGTGGGTGTCCGATGCGTCGGGCAGGTGCCACATGCGCGTATCCGTGAGGGTGGTAGTCTTCGCCGCGCGCCGCCTTCGTCTCCGGCCATGCTGTACCATGACTGCCGCGAACACCATGGGCTTACACGTGCTCCCAATGTTTTCGGGCCCCGACCTGGCGCGACTGCGGTGGTTGTTGGCTGCCGCGAATGGTGTAACGTCCATCCTTGTCATTCTCGCCGCCGGGCCGATGCTCCGGCGTCAACCTGGCAGCTGACTGGAGAGCACGACATGCAAAAACGTCTGGCGGCGGAGTTTCTCGGGACAGGTTGGCTGGTCCTCGGAGGCTGTGGAAGCGCGGTCCTCGCGGCGGCCTTTCCCCAAGTGGGGATCGGCCTCCTCGGTGTGTCGCTGGCGTTCGGGCTCACCGTGCTGACGATGGCCTATGCCATCGGGCATGTCTCGGGATGTCATCTGAACCCGGCCGTCTCGCTCGGGCTCTGGGCGGGCGGCCGCTTCAAGGCGAAGGACCTTGCGCCATACGTTCTCGCACAGGTGCTGGGAGGAATCGCGGGAGCCGCGGTGCTCTTCGTGATCGCGAGCGGGAAGCCGGGGTTTTCCGCTCTGGGCGGGTTCGCCTCCAACGGGTATGGCGCGTTGTCGCCCGGCGGCTACTCCCTCATGGCAGGACTGGTCACCGAAGTCGTCATGACGTTTGCCTTCCTGATCATCATCCTCGGGGCGACTGACGGTCGTGCGCCGAGCGGTTTCGCCCCGCTCGCGATCGGCCTCGGGCTCACGCTGATTCACCTCATCAGCATTCCCGTCACCAACACATCCGTGAACCCGGCCCGTTCAACCGCCGTGGCGCTGTTTGCGGGTCCAGAGGCGCTTGGTCAGCTCTGGCTGTTCTGGGTCGCACCGATCGTCGGCGCCGTGCTGGCGGGAGTGACGCATCGCGCGGTCCTCGAATCCCAAACCTGAGACCGTTAGAGCAATTTCGTTTGCATCCACCGCCAGGCCCCGCCGTCGCGCAGGGGCCGTGCCGGGCGGCAGCGGCCGTGGGAGCACGCCGCTGCATCCGTGACCGGAAGTCGAGTCGAAGCGATTCGTCGCGGCGACTTCGGTCCGCGCGATCCGTATCGATCGCACCAGCCTCGTCGGTGTATGCCGTGAATGGCCGGCGATCGAACCAACCATAGTCGCCGCGGGAGCGAGCGGAGCTGGGGCAGACCGGCCACGAGCGAGAGTACGAGCGAAGACTCGACTTCCCGGCGTGCGACCCGGCCGCAGCCGACCGGCACGACCCCTGCGCGGGGGGCCGACGCGCTACATGAAACTGAAACCCGCCCTAGCCATCAGATCGCGGCGCGGATCAGGTCGTGCAGCGTCGAGATCTCGGACCGGGACGCCGGCTCCCAGCGGCTTCCCAGATCCCTGGTGATAAAGCGCCGTAAGTCCCGTACCGGCCTGTTCGCGCCGATTCGCGCGAGCGTCGCGAGCTCGCGGGCGAGCTGCCGGCGTTCGTCCAGGTTGGCGTCGGCGCAGAAGGCGGCAGCGGCGGCGCGGACCGAGCCGTGCACCTCTCGAAAGTCTTCGTGCAGGTACCCTTTGAGGAAACTGGCGAGCGCCGCGAAATCAGCGGGACGCAGCGGGGCCGGCGACGCCGTCGTTCGGCGATGCACTGGTCGTCGAGGCGCCCGCCCGGTCATCGCGACAGCTCCGGATAGCTGGTCAGCACGTAAAACCCGCGGGCGTCCCACCGCAGCACGACCACCGCATCGGAGCAGTCGAGGGCCTGCTGGCCTCGACGCGCGAGGCTGCGGCCGATGGGCTCGCGACCGGCGCCGCGATAGTCCAGGGCGAGATTCGGCCGCGGGCCCTGGCGGGCGAGCCACCGATCAACGCGTGCGTGATGTTGCGCGAGCGCCAGGGCCACCACGCGCTCCGCGGTGGCGCGATCTGCCGCGCGAGCGTGTGGCCGCCGCGCCTTTCGTCGCGCTCGAGGTCGTAGCGATCATTCACCGCCGCGGCAGCGGCCTGCGGCGGCGGAAATGCCGGGGGAGATGCGGGCGCGGCCTGGCACGCCAGCTGAAGAGCCCCCGAAGCCAGGGCCGCCAGCCACCACGCCCTGCCGATCAGCTCAGGAGGCCCCCGGCGCCGGTCTCTCGCTTCAGTCATTCGCGCGCATCTCTTCCTACTTGCCTTAAGTGTCGCGCCTGCGAGCGACACCCACGAACTATAATTCACCGGCCGTCACGGCCACGTTCTGACCGATTGGCACAGAGACACTTAAGGAGAGAGACATGTTGAAAGAGTTCAAAGATTTCGCCATGCGCGGCAATGTCGTAGACATGGCGGTGGGCATCATCATCGGTGCGGCATTCGGTGGCATCGTGGCCAGCTTCGTGGGCGACGTCCTCATGCCGGTCATCGGTCTGTTCCTCGGCGGCGTCGACTTCTCGAACAAGTTCCTGCTGCTCAAGGAGGGCGCCACGGCTGGACCCTACGCCTCGCTCGCGGCAGCCAAGACGGCGGGAGCCGTGACGCTGGCGTATGGCGTACTGCTCAATACCATCGTGAACTTCCTCATCGTGGCGGCCGCCCTGTTCATGGTCATCAAGGGGATGAACGCAACGAAGAAGAAGCAGGTGGAAGCGCCGGCTGCGCCGCTCGCACCGTCGAAGGAAGTGACCCTGCTGACCGAGATTCGAGATCTTCTCGCGCGACGATAGAGCCCGGTGTACATTCACGGTGGTCCGCGCCGCAATGGCGCTACGAATAGGAGAGCGTTAATGGGTTTACTCGACGATGTGACGAAGCTTGCCGGAGCGGCGAGCGGTGGTGTGTCAGGGAATGCGGCGCTGTTGACGGGTGTACTCCAGATGCTCGGAACCGGTGCGTCCGGCGGCGGTCTGGCGGGCATCGTCCAGGGTTTCCAGAAGGCCGGGCTCGGCGACGCGGTGGCGTCCTGGGTGAGCACCGGGAAGAATCTGCCAATCTCAGCGGACCAGCTCCAGCAGGGGCTCGGTGCGGGGCACATTCAGCAGCTCGCGAAGGCCTCCGGCCTGACCGAAGGCGCGGCGGCCAGTGCCCTCGCCGGGCTTCTCCCGACCGTCATCGACCGGCTCACGCCCACTGGTGCGATGCCGCAGGCGGGCCAGTTGCAGCAGCTGCTGGCGACGGTGAAGACCGCGCTTGGCGCCTAACAGGATGAGGCGACGCTTTGAGTGAGGTCTATGCAGGACTTTGAGACGCTCGGGCAGTTCTATCTCGGCCGGACCTACGATCTGCAGAACAAACGGTCGGGTGGCGATCTGCTGCTGTACGACTCCAAGGATCTCGTTACCCACGCGGTGTGCGTCGGCATGACCGGCAGCGGCAAGACCGGTCTGTGCCTGGCGCTCATCGAAGAAGCCGCCATCGACGGCGTGCCGGCGCTCATCATCGATCCGAAGGGCGATCTCAGCAATCTGCTGCTGACGTTCCCCAATCTCACTCCCGAGGAGTTCGCGCCGTGGGTGAACGAAGACGATGCGCGACGGAAGGGACAGAGCGTGCCCGAGTTCGCCGCCGACCAGGCGGCGCTCTGGAAGAAGGGCCTCGCGTCCTGGGGGCAGGACGGTGCGCGGATCGCGCGCCTGAAGAGCTCGGCCGAGTTCACGATCTACACTCCGGGCAGCACCGCCGGCGTCCCCCTCTCCATCGTCAAATCCTTTGCTGCGCCCGATGCGTCTATCGCCACCGACCCTGAGTTGCTGCGCGATCGGATCCACACGACGGCGACCAGTCTGCTCGGTCTGGTGGGCGTGGACGCCGATCCGATCAAGAGCCGCGAGCACATCCTGCTCTCGACCATCCTGCAGTCCGCATGGACGCAGGGCAGAGATCTGACCCTGCCGGACCTCATCCAGCAGATTCAGACGCCGCCGGTGGCGCGCGTCGGCGTCATGGATCTCGACGCGTTCTTCCCGGCCAAGGATCGGCTGGCGCTGGCGATGTCGCTCAACAATCTGCTGGCGGCGCCCGGGTTCGACGTGTGGATGCAGGGCGAAGCCCTCGACATCGATCGATTGCTGCACACCGCCGACGGCAAGCCGCGTGTGTCGATCTGCTCGATTGCACACCTGAGCGACGCCGAACGCATGTTCTTCGTCTCCCTGCTCCTCAACCAGACGCTGGGATGGATGCGGAGCCAGCCCGGCACGACGAGCCTGAGGGCCATCGTGTACATGGACGAGATCGCCGGCTATTTCCCGCCGGTCGCGAATCCGCCGTCGAAGGCGCCGCTGCTGACGCTCCTCAAGCAGGCGCGCGCGTTCGGCGTCGGAATCGTGCTGGCCACGCAGAACCCGGTGGACCTCGACTACAAAGGCCTCGCGAATACCGGCACGTGGTTTCTGGGCCGCCTGCAGACCGAACGCGACAAGGCGCGTGTGCTGGATGGGCTCGAGGGATCGGCCACCACCACAGGCCGTCCTTTCGACCGGCAGGCCATGGAGCAAACACTGGCCGGGCTGGCGAGCCGGGTCTTCGTCATCAACAACGTCCACGAGGATGCGCCAGTCGTGTTCGAATCCCGATGGGCGCTTTCCTACCTGCGTGGTCCGCTCGGGCGCAACGAGATCAAACGTCTAATGGCTGGTCGTCAGGCCCCAGCGCCTGCGGCACAGCCGGTATCCGCCGCCGGGCCCGCTGCCGTTCCCACCGCGGCCTCCTCGACGGGTCGGACGACCGCTGCCGGGGGGCGGCAGCCCATGTTGCCCGCCGGCGTGTCGCAGTACTTCCTTCCGCCGCGCAACGCCGCCGCGGCGGGGCTGACGTACCGCCCGATGATCTACGGGTCCGCGCAGGTGCGCTACGTGGATGCCAAGCTCAAAATCGATTTCCCCGCCGATGTCACGGTCGCGACGCCGGTGACCGATGGCCCGGTGCCCGTCGACTGGAACAGCGCGACGCCGATCGACATCGGCGTGGCGGAACTCGAGGCGGCGCCGGCGGCCGGCATCGGCTTCGCGGATCTGCCGGCCAATGCCGTCAAAGCCAAGAGCCCGGAAGGTTGGGGGAAGGACTTGGTGACCTGGGTGTACGGCACCCAGACGCTCGAGCTGCTGAGAGCGACGCAATCCGGAGTGGCATCGAACCCCGGCGAAAGCGAGCGCGATTTCAGGATTCGTCTTCAGCAGGGCTCGCGTGAGACGCGGGACCAGATGGTTGAACAGCTACGCCAGAGGTACGCGCCGAAGGTGGCGGCGGCGCAGGAGCGGCTGCGCCGCGCCGAGCAGGCGGTCGCCCGAGAATCCGAGCAGGCCAAGGCGCAGGGGCTACAAACCGCGATCTCGTTTGGCACGACGCTGCTCGGCGCCCTGGTCGGGCGCAAGGCGGTCAGCGCCTCGACGATCGGGCGTGCGACGACGGCAGCACGCGGCGTGGGCCGGACGCTGAAGGAGTCGCAGGACATCGGCCGCGCGAAAGAAACCGTCGAAGCCGTCCAGCAGCAGATCCAGCAGCTCGACGAGGAGTTGCGCGCAGAGACGGCGGCCGCTGAAGAGCGCTTCAACGCCGCGTCCGAACCGCTCGAAAAACTGACCTGCAAGCCCAAGAGAACCAATATTGCGGTGCGGCTCGTGACGCTCGTCTGGGCCCCGTACGCGGTCGGCGCCGACGGGAACGCAGTACCCGCCTGGTAGTGTGCGCGTCGGCGCCCATTCGACTGATTTTCGACTTGACAACTCTTGTCCCTTACGTCATGTAATAGCCGTTCGATCAGGGGCTTCCATGATGTGGTCCGCGATCCGTCGGCGTTTTCAGACGGCTGCGGAAGCGACGGAACGAGTCGCCTCCCCAACACCTCCAGTCCGAGGTGTGTCCTCCGAGGAATGGCGCATCCTGGTCACAGCGCGCCCGAATCTGCTGCTCGTCGGCGACAGGGCCGTCACCAGGAAACTCCTGCGGGCGCTGTTTCCTGCGCTCCAGGAGCCCGTGTGGGCGACAACTGGAGCGTCCCTGACGCTGCCTGTCTCATTGCCCGCGACGCTCATTGTTCAGGACGCGACCGGCTTGGCCCATGTGGACCAGGTGCGATTGCTACAGTGGCTGTCTGGCCAGCAGCCAGGGGTGCAGCTCGTCACCACGACGCCGAAGTCTTTGCTGCCGTTCGTCTTGCGCGGGACGTTCCTCGAGACCCTCTACTACCGTCTCAACGTGGTGTGCCTGGAGCTGAGCGCTGTGGGAGCGCCCAAGGGGGGTGTGATCCCCGACGCCGCGGATGGCACGACCCGCGGGGCGCTGCGGCGAAGCTGGATGGTCCTGAAGGCCTCGCTGAGCCCGTCGGCCGACAAGGCGATGATCTCCGAAGCCGCACACAGCGAGGATCTCGCCTTGACCACCTACGAGCACGCGCTGGAGGAGATGCTGCCGCTCACGGCCCGTGACGTCGTCGAACGACAGTGTGCCGAGATCCGCATGGCACACGACCGCGTGCGGGCCATCTTGTCGCACTGACCGCCCGTTGCGGGCGGCTTCCGTCAGGCGCGCAGCGTGAGTACGGGGCAGGCAGCCTCGCGAATGACGTGATGCGTCGTTGAGCCAAAGAGCCGCCGGTGCAGGACGCTCGTGCCGTGCACGCCCATGACGATGACCTCCGCGTCATCCTTCGCGGCGACCTCCAAGATGGTCCGGTACGCCTTTCCAGTGACGACGCGTTCGTCCGGCCTGCACCAGACGCGCGCCTCGTCGGGCACGGCGGCCTTCAGGCGTGCCATCGCGTCTTCGTTGAGATATCGATAGTACTCGCGAACATTCAGGTGACCCATCTCGCCGAAGTGCGGCGGTTCAGGAACGCCTTCGACCACGTGCAGCAAGATCAGGCGCGCGTCGGTCTCTTCAGCCAGCGACAAGGCATAGGTGAGGGCTCGAGTCGACGCGTCGGAGAAATCGACTGGACACAGAATCGTTCTGTAATTCACCGATTCCGGTCGTTCGACTGGCTGTGGAACAGTCAGCACTGGCACGTGCGTGGTCCGAAGCACTCGGTCGGTGACTGATCCCAGAAACAGGCGCTCGAAGCCGCTGCGCCCGTGCGTGCCCATCACGACGAGGTCCGTCCGCTCGGCCTGAAGCACAATGTGTTTGGCTGGGTCCCCCTCCGCGACCACGATCTGCGCCGGGCAACCGCGGCTTACGGTGGGGAGCGGGCCGCAGAAGCGACGCACGTCTTCGGCTACTTCATCCGGGTGAACGGCCGGAAGGACCGGGAGACCGGCAGGCATGCCGATGAGCGGCAGGGGCGGCTCCGCGGCGCTGAAGACATGCAAGACGGTGACGTGCGCGTCATACCACTTGGCGAGCGCGAAGGCGTGATCGAGCGCATGGCGCGAGAACTCGGACAGGTCGACAGGGCAGAGGATCCGGTCGAGCTTGATCATGGCGGCATCCGGGCCTGCTGGTGGCGTTTACCGGGGCCCGTGCTTATGAGCAGCTTCGATACCGCCGTGGAGTTCGTGAACCAGGTGTGCGCGAGCGTCGACTTCGGCCAGTTTTCCTGACGCGTAGGCTGACGCCTGCGTCATCAGGCCTGTTCGCTGCGGATCGGGCAACCGGTCCACCTCCCCAGGTTCGTAGCCTTGCCGACGGAGGAACTCGTCGATCAACGCCTGTTCAAGTTGCCGTTGCGGGTCTTGAAGGGCGGAAACGTCCGGGAAGTTAGCGCTCACATGGCACCTCGCACTGAACACGTCGCCCACCGGCTGGGGCCGACCGAAGTGAAACCCTTGCCCGAAGTCCACGCCGCTGTCGCGAAGCAGGCGAGTCACATCCGTGTTCTCGACGGATTCGGCGATGGTCCGTTTCCCCATTTCCCTTGCGATTCCGACGATCGCCCTCACGACGAGCTGGTCGGTGGAATCCACGCCGAGATTGCGGATGAAATCGCCGTCAATCTTGAGGAAGTCGAAGGGAACATACTTCAGATAGGAGAGCGAGCCGAAGCCCGCGCCGAAGTCGTCGAGCGCAAACCGGCAGCCGGCTCTTCGCAGTCGGTCGGCCAGGATCGTGGCGTCCTTGATATTGGCGATCGCCGCCGTTTCGGTGAGTTCAAAGATCAGGCGTGCAGGCTCGATCGCAGCTCCCACCAGTGCCGACTCGGTGATCTCTGCGAAGTTGGGATCGCTCATCGATTTGGCGGAGATGTTGACGTGGAGCGTGAGTGGAGGTTCGCGTCGCGAGTGTTCGGCGAGCAGAGCAATCGCCTTGCGGATGACCCAGGAATCGATCGACTGAACCAGGCCGAAGCGCTCCGCGACGCCGAGGAAGGCGCTCGGCAGAAGCGGCGCAGCACCCCGGGCCCCTTCCATCCGCACCAAGAGCTCGTATCGACTGGCCTCATTGTTCACGAGGTCGATGATAGGCTGACAGTAGAGCAGCAGGCGTTCGTCGTGGATGGCCCGTCGGATCCACTCCAAGTCGTCGGTTTGTGCCGGCGCCCGCTCGCGGAGATTCGTCCTGGCGAAGTACATAGCGAGGCGATCTCCCCCAGCCGCCTTGGCCTCGTACATCGCCAGGTCGGCGCACGCCAGTACCTCGGCGGCGGTGGAGTCGTCGATCGTTGCGACCCCGACGCTCGCAGTCGCATGGACGACGCGGTCGCCGAGCACCGCAACCTGCCGCCTCAACGCATGCACGATGTTCTCGGCAATGCGCTGAGCCTGGTCGGCGTTGGTGTGCGGGAGGATCACCGCGAACTCGTCCCCGCCGAATCGGGCGAGTGTGTCCGTCTGGCGAACGGCATGCCTTAATGCGCCTGCGACGGACTTGAGCAAGTCATCGCCTGTCTGATGGCCGAACTGATCGTTGACCTCCTTGAAGTGGTCGAGATCGATCAAGAGCAACGCGCCGGTCGATCTGTACCGCGCCGCCCGGCGAGCCTCTTTGTCCAGTTCCTGTTCGAAGCGTCGTCGATTGAAGAGGCGAGTGAGAAAATCGTGGTCGACCAGATCGGCCAGGCGTCTCTCCTGGGCCTTGCGCTCGGAGATGTCCTGAACTTGCGAAATGAAATAGAGCGGCCGGCCCTGGTCGTCACGGACGAGCGACACCGTCACGAGGACCCAGATGTAGTGCCCCCAGGCGTGCACGTATCGCTTTTCGATCTGGTAGGCGGAGATTTCACCGGCCAGCAACCGCTGCCGGTCCTCGACGTCAAGGTCGACGTCATCAGGGTGAGTGATCGCCCGAACGGTCGTGCCGACCAATTGGTTCCGACGATAGCCGGTCAGGCGGCAGAGGGCGTCGTTGACGTGCAACCTTCGCCGATCCAGGGCGATCAGAGCCATGCCGATCGGCGCGTGATCGAAGAGTTCGTCCAAACCCCGCTTCGCCTTCCCCTGGCCCGCTCCAAGGCGCGCCCGCAGTGGCCTCTTCTCACGGAGACTGTCAGGGATTCGGAGAAAGTCTTTCGCCCGCTGTGAATCTGGCATAGCCACCTCCACGGACCATCCTCAACCCGCTGTCGGCGTTGCCTGCGATGACCACGGTTCGGTGAACGTGAAAACCAAGAGGCATCTTTCCCGGGAAAGATGCCTCTTGGCGCGCTTTACGCGCGTAGACCAAATCGTGCTTGTTCCTGCGGACCCGCAGGTCCGTGAGTTGACGCCGGTCCTACCGGAGTCCCATGCCAGCTATGACCTTCTGTGTTCGTCGCCGAAGCGACCGCTTGCCTTGAGGTAACCGAGGTCTAGGGGCGATGTCTCCTGAGCGCGCGATACCCAGTAGGTCCGGCAAAACGGCGGCTCACAGACTGCGGGCGGTGGTGGTTCGGTGGAGCACCATCAGCACCTTGAATCATGCTGCGACCTCCTTCCCGGGGGCCTTCCGATCGGGTGCGATCCATCCGCCCCCACGCCTGGCAACGTTTGATGGATCAGTCGGACCATAGATCCCAGATGAATGTTTGTCAATCTCTATTCATAATGCAGCGCGTACACCGGATCAAGGCGAGCGGCTCTGGCGGCGGGGTAGAGCCCAAAGACGATGCCGACCGTGACCGACACGGCGCAGGCGACAACGACCGAGGTGACAGTGACGACGGTGGACCAGCCGGCCAGATACGCGACCAGCCGCGACAACGCGATCCCGACGACGACGCCCGCCACGCCGCCACTCACGGTGATGAGCGTGGTCTCGACGAGGAACTGCCGGATGATGTCCCTCCGCGTGGCGCCGATCGCCCGGCGCACGCCAATCTCGCGCGTCCGCTCCATCACGCTCGCCAGCATGATGTTCATGATGCCGATGCCGCCGACCAGGAGCGAGATCGACGCAATGGCGACCATCACGTAGAGGAACAGACGCCTCGTCTGCTGCTGCTGCGCGAGAAGCTCCGCCGGCACGATCACCGTAAAGTCGTCCGCCTCCCGGTGCGTCGTCTTCAGCAGTCCCCGCACGAGCACGCCCGCCGTCGTGATCTGATCCTCCGCGGCGAGATTGAGGTAGATGGCGTCGATTTCGTCCTTGAGCCCCGACTGCGCGTCCTCGATGCGCAGGATTGCGGCCCTGATCGGCACGTAGACGATGTTGTTGCTGTCCTGGGCCGGCAGCCCGCCGACATCAGTCTGCACGGCGAGCCGCGGCGCCACGACGCCGACGACCTGGAACCACTCTTCATTGAGCTTCACGAAACGTCCGACCGCTTCGTCGGCGCCGAAGAGACCGGTCGCCGCGGATTGACCCAGCACGGCGACGGCCGCCCCGGCCTCGTCTTCGGCCGCCGAGTAGAAGCGGCCCCGCGAGAGACGGAGGCCGGCAATATCCTTGAGATAGATGGCGTTGACGCCGAACACGGTCGGGATGTCCGTCTGAGGTTTGGGAAGCACTTTCCGGGGCAGGATGCGCTTCCTCGCCGACATCGCGTTGACGCCGTGAAGGCTGGCCTCGATGGCTCGCACGTCCCGGAAGGAGAGTCCCGCCGACAGCGCGCGCACACGCTGCCAGGTCTGGTTGTCGCCGGCTTCGCGCGCCTCGACGATGATGTTTCGGACGCCCAGTTGCTCGATGAAGGCCACGACCTGCTGCTGCGCGCCCGCGCCAATCGAGAGCATCGCAATCACGGCGGCCACGCCAAAGATCATCCCGAACATCGTCAGGATCGATCGGAGCTTGTGCGCGCGGAGGTTGTCGAAGCCCTGCTTGAGCTCTGGAAGAAAGTCGAGGCCGTGGCGGCGAGCCGAGGGGCGACGCGGATCGGGCTCACTCATGGCGCGAGCCTCGGTCCCGAGGCGGGCGCCGCGGGCTTGGGCGTGCCGGACGCTGCAGCGGCAGGGTTGACCAGCGCGACCTCCGTGCCTTGTGGCACGCCGTCAACCGCGACGCGGCTTTCGGTGCGCTGCACGACCTTGATCGCACGTGCGGCAAACCCCTCCGCCGTGCGCTCGTAGACGACGGGCTTGCCATCCACCTCGAAGACGGCCTGCCGGGGCAGCACCAGCACATTGTCAATCTTGTTGCCCTGCGCGACGAGCGACACGGACGTGCCCGGCCGGAGATCTTTCTCTGCCGCATCGAGCACGAGAATCACGTCGAACACGCGCAGCGGGCCCGCCGATCTGTCGGCGCGGCCCAGACCGGAGACGCTCTTGACGGTCGCCGTCAGGGGTTTGGAGGGCGCGACGTTCGACTTGACCGTGACCTTCTGCCCCGCGGAGATATTGGCGCGGTCCTGCTCGTTGACGCTCCCCCGGATCTCGAGCGCCGAGAGGTCGAAGATGTCGACGATGGCGCGGCCCGGTGTGGTGGTGTCGCCGACGCGGTAGGCCGGCAGCGTCATGCCAAAGAAGAAGAAGCCTCCCGCGGCGTCCTGATTCTCGCGCACCGAGACGACGCCGTCCATCGGCGCCTTGATGACCAGGCTTTCGATGTTCTGGCGCGCCCGCTCGGCGGAGAGATTGGACCTCGCCCGTTTTTGCTGGAGCACCGAAAGGCCAGCGGAATTGAGCGCCACCCGGCTCGCGACGTCGCGCTCGGTCTGCGCCAGTGTGCGACGCGCCTCGTCGAGCGATGCCTGCCGGATCTTGAAGTCGTTGCCGGAGACGAGATCCGGCGTGACCTGGGCGTCGAGCTCGGCCCGCCGGACGTTGAACTGATCCGTGAGGCGCTTGACCTTGTCGCCCGCCACCTGGACGTCGGTGTCGGCCTTTCTCTTGACGATCTCCTGATCCGCCTCGAGCAGCTCGGATTCCGCTTGCTCGAGGGCGAACTGCTGATCGGCCGGGTCGAACTCCGCAATGACATCGCCGGCCTTGACCTCGACACCGGTGTCGAGAAGGGTCAGAAAGCGAAGGGCACCGCCGACGGTCGGCGCCATGATGGTCTGCTGTCGCGAGGCGCGGAGCTCGCCGTCCATGTAGACGGTCAGCTCGAGCGATCCGCGCTCCACCCTGATGGTCGGCACGGTGGGCTGGCTGGTGTCGGCCGCGAGCCTGGACACCGACGATCGTGCCACCACGACGGCTGCCACGGCCAGGGTCGCCACGATGACGACGGCCGAGACGACGATGACGCGGCGCTGTTTCATTCTGTAAGTCTCAAGGCTCAAGTCTGAGGTCAGCTACTTCTTTACCCCAGCGTCCGAATCGCCGGGCCTCTTGCTGGCGATTCGGTCGCCCTCTTTGATGTCGCCGGAAATCGCGGCCTGCTCGCGCCCGCGGCGGAGGACGTCGACCGGCACCGACTCGAATCCGCGGCGCGCCAGGCGGTAGACGACCGTCTTGCCCTCTTCATAGAAGATGGACGCCGACGGGACGAGCAGCACGCCTGGGAGCTTGCCTACAGTAATCCGCGCCGTCGCGCTCATACCCGGCCGCAGGCGGGCATCAGGGTCCCTGAGCGACAGCTTCAGGTCGAACTGCTTGGGCGGCGGCCACCCGCTTTGGAAGTCCGTGCGCGCGAGCACCGAGATGTCGCTGACGCCGGCCTGGTAGTCGCGGTCGGCGATCGCATCCACGCGAATGGCCGCGGTTTGTTCGAGCTTCAGCTTGCCCCGATCCGATTCGTCAATCCGCGCCGTGAGGTACACGGAGGAGAGGTCCGGAAGCTCCAGAATAACGGCCCCGGGAAACGCGCGGTCGCCGGCGCGGTATTCCTGGGCCACGCCATTGGGCGACTGCACGCGGTTGTTGGGCAGGATGCTCACCGTACCGGCGGTGGGTGCCGTCACGCTCAGGGCGGCGACCTGCCGCTGGGCGAGCTCGAGATCCTGCGTGGTCTTCTCGATCTTCCGCTGGCGCATGTTGCGATCCGCCGTGGCGTCGGCGGTGGCGGAATTGACGGAGGCCTGCGCCTCGCGAAGCCGCTGTTCGGCGTCAGCCACCGCCAGCTTGGCCTTTTCGGCGTCGATGGCGGCGATGAGTCCAATCTCGCCCAGACCGAGTCTGGCCTTGAGCACGTCGAACTCGGCCTTCTGGACTGCGGCTTTCCGCTCTTCCGCCGTGATGGATGACTGAGCCTGGCCTTGCTGCTGCTCGGCCGTCACGCTCCGCAACTCCACCTGTTTTTCCTGGATGGTCCGCCTCAGCGTGACGGCGTCGAACTCCGCCACCACGTCGCCTGCTTTCACGGCCGTGCCGTTGGCCGCCATCTTCATGATCTGCAGCTCGCCGGCGCTGAGCGGCGCCGTCACGTAAATGGACTTGACGGGCTGTATCTGACCGCGGATTTCGACGATGTCCGAGTAGTCGCCGCGGGTGACGGCGACGGTGGCGGTGCCGCCGGTCGCGTCGCCGGTGTAGGCGTAGAAGGCGTACGCCGTCAGCCCACCGGCCAGGACCACGACGATGGCCACGACGAGTCGGCGCACTAGCGGCCTCCCTCGAGCGACGCCTGAACGCGAATGCCGGGCGCTCCGTCGGGAACGATGTCCACCGATGCTGTCAGATCCGGAAGCAGCTGCGGGTGGGTGCCGTCGATTGAGACCAGGGCGACAAACGACCGAACGGTGTTCGAGAGCTGGCTGCGCGAGGCGAGCGGCGTCACTTGCGCCACCTTTCCAGCAAATGTGAGATCCGGAAATCCGTCGAGGCCAATGCTGGCGCGCTGCCCGGCCCGGACCAGCTGTGCATCGGCCTGGTTGAGGCGCACGCGGACGCGCATCACGGACGTATCGACGATGTCGAGGATGGGCGTGTTGGGGCGGACCTCGTCGCCTTCGGCGATTTCGACGAAGGTGCCGTTCCGGAACGTGCGCTTGATGACGACCAGCCCGCCGAAGGGCGCCTTGCCCAACATGAGCGCGGCGTTCTGCACCGCCTGGCGGAGGGCGCGCTCGGCACGTTCGCGTTGAATCTCGAGGATGCGACGCTCGGCCGCCGCGGCCGTGCGTTTCAGATCAAAGGTCAGCTTCAGCTGCTCGAAGCGCGCAGTCGCCTGTTGAAGGGCGAGCGTGTTCTTCTCGGCGTCGTTTCTCGGCAGCAGCTCGTTCTTGCGCACGTCCAGGCGCGCGCGCGCCACGTCGTTCTCGGCAGCGGTCAGCTCCGTCCTGTCTTTCGCCTCGTTGGCCGCCTGCTCGGCTTCCTTCTTGGCGATCGTGCCGTCAAGGTTCACGACCTCGGCGCGACGGTCGAAGGCGTTTCTCTCCTGCTGCTGCGGATCGAACTCGACGAGGACCTCGCCGGGCTCGACGCGCGTGCCGGCCGGCACGAGACCGATGATGAGGAGCGGGGTCTGCGGTCCGAGGAGCCGCGGGACGGAAACGGTCCGAATCTGAACCGCCTCCACGGTCCCGGTGAGTCGAAGAGACGGGGCGGCGGCGCCCGGTACGGTCGATACGGTTGATACGGCTGATGTCGATTGCGCGGGCTGAACACTGGCGGAGGGCGGGCCTCCGCACGCCAGCATGCCGACCAGAAGCGCCATGCCGGCTGGAGCGGCCGAACGACGTATCGCGACAGGCACTTCGCGTTCCTGCCCGATTATGGTGGCCATCGGGACAGAGTCAAGTGACATGTGCACGGTAGGGAGTTAGACACCAGAGGGCCCGAAAGGGCTTGCCTCGAGCGGCTATAATTCGCGCGTGGCTATCACCCGGAAGATCAGCGCTGCCGCGCTGGCGGTGGCACTGACCACGGCCGTTGCTCTTGCGCGCGAGCAGGGGAGAGGTGTCGCGCCCGCCGCCGGTCAGGCGGCCGCACTCGCCGCGGTCGGCGTCGTCTGTGAAGGTGGCCTGCTGATGCCGGTCGCCGTACGCAGTCAAGGTGCCTGGAGATCCTTGACCGAAAGCGCCGAACCCGGCGTGCCGCTGAAACTGACCAGAGAGGCTGCCAGCCTGCCGCGGGCTGGATGGACCTTCGTCCCGTTCGATGCCAATGTTGTCCCTCGCCCTCTCGCACTGCAGGGCCCAGCCCTCCTCGACGACGCCTCTGTCTGCGCAGACCAGGAGGGATTTCGCACGGACGCGCCCGCCAACGCGCGCGCCCGGCGGCCGACAGACTTCATCGGGATCGCGGTGATGGGAAGCCTGGCGGTCGAGCGGGTTGAAACCGTCCAGCATCTGCCGGATCCTCCGAGCCGCCGCGTCGGGAGCCTGATTGTCGAGTTGGCACAGGCGCTCGAGGCCGAACGCGTCGAGGCCTCGGCAACAGGCAGCTTTCTGCCATCGGCGAGTCAACGGTCGCGAACCGCTGTCGACCTCGACAACATGTGGCGGTATCGGTACGCCGGGAACGACTGGTACTACTTCGCGGCTCAGAAGGACTACAGCAACGACGACGCCACGGGAAGCACGTTTATCAAAGGCTGGTTCGTGGCGGCGGTGTCGGGTAACGGTGCGGCGCTGATGAAAGTGGACGCGAGTGTTGGGAATGCCGCCGACGGCGTGACCGCGCAGACCTACGCGCTCGGTGTGCTGCGCGTGGACGGCCGCATCGTCTGGATTCTCGACGAGCACACCTATGAGGGCCGCAGCTTCGAGCTGGTCGATGTCGGACCATCGCAAGGGCAGCTCGTGTGCATCCTGCGCAGGTGTTGACGGTACGGGCGGCCTAACCCGACGCGCGCGTGTCGAAGGCGTGCCGGAGTATCTTCGCGACGTTGACGCCGTTGATCACGGTGGCCGTCAACAGACACCACGCGCCGACGCCGACGAGCGGCACGATCTCGAAGGCGAGTCCTGCGGCGAGCGCCGGCACGGCGACCAGCCACAGCGCGAACACGACCAGTTGTCCGCCGCGCCACGCCATGCCATGGGGTGAGGGCACCGGCCCTTTGTGGCCGGTGTTGGCGTACGCCCAATACGACGCGAAGATCGGCAGCAGCCGGCCTTCCATCCCGACGATCATCTGAGCAAGAAACCCGACGAGGCCGAACACGCCGTAGGCGGTCGCGGCGCGCAAGGTCGTCGAAGACGGCTCCGCGATGGTCAGCCACACGCCAAGAGCCGAGGCGATCGCCAGAGAGGCAAGCGACGCGGCCGCGTGCAGGACGGCCGGATCAGGCGTGCGCAGACCGGACGGCTTTGGGCGCCGGTGTCGCAGCATCCAGAGAACTTGAGACAGAAACGCGCCAAATCCTCCGACGATGACGAGTGCGAACAGCCAGACGATTGGATGGCGGAGCAGCAGCGTCACGAAAAGCCCCGAGACACCGATCTGAAGGCAGACAGCACTTGTCCACAACCGCGGTCCGCTCGGCATCTCAGCCGGCAGCACCATGGGCAGCAAACGGTAGCCGATGCCGACCACCATCATCGACGCCCACCCGATGGCCGCCAGATGCGCGTGCGCGAACACGTTGGTCAGCACGTACCCCGGCAGAAAGTGATAGACCTTGTCGAACCCGATGAGTGTGCCCAGCGTCGCGGCGCCGAGCACATTGAGGAACGCAAGGGCGATGTGTGCGCTGACAGCCGCGGGCAGATTGGCCAGGCGAATCCGTGAGGCGACGCGGGCGCCAACGAGCAGGATGCCGGCGCCGACCGTCGCGGCCGACCACGCCATGCCCGGGTACTCCTCGATCCAGAAATGCGCCACCATGCCGACGATGCCGGTGAGGACGAGCCCGAAGGCCGTGTAATCCACCCACGTGGCAGGCAGCTCCAGGCGCAGGGCGATCGGGCCGACGATGTAGATCGCGCCAAGAATCGACGCCGTAATCCAGCCGAGCGTCACCAGATGGACGATGGCGAGCATCCACGGGTGATAGAAGAATCCTGACACTCCGCGGGGATCCAAGGCCACGCCGGCCGACGCCAGGGCGAGGGCGAGATGAGCGGCGCCGAAATAGAGCACGATGAGCAATCGAGGCGGCAGGTGGGCGGGCGGATCAGGCGGCATCGGGCGTGACGGTCGCGTGAGTGTATCGTGGGACGCCGCTCTCAGGCGCCTCGTGAGCACGGACCGGTAGACCAACGCGTTGACCAACAGGGCGAGCAGTCCCAGGAATACCTGAAGTCCGCGGGTCAGTCGAGCAGGGTAGAGCAGCGGTAAGAGGTAGCGCTCGATGAAGTCGCCCTGATAGGCGGTCGCCCCGGCGTGCTGCCGCAGGTACTGCTCGATCGGCGTGAGTGGGCAGACCCAGCCGCCAAGCTCGATGGCGACGCCCCACACGACGGCTGGCACGTGCAGCCACACCACCGGGCGCCACCGCAGCGCCAGCAGGCCGCCCAGGGCCACAAAGACGACGAACGCGACATGGACGACCACGACGAGGTCGGCCAGCACGCGGAAGGAGCTCGCGGACATGCGTGGATGCGCTCCTGCCCACTTTATAGGAGGATGACCTATGCGGCGACCGAGGCGCACCTGATGTGGATTGTCGTGCTCGTGGGGATTGGCATTGTGGCGCTGGCGCACACCGCTCCCGCACCGTTTGTCCTTGATGCCTTGGCTGGCGATCGCGCCGTGTGGCACATGCCGCGCGGCGATCCGCCCACCGTGTATCTCACCTTCGACGATGGTCCCAATCCCTCGACGACCCCGGACTTGCTGGACGTGCTGGCGCGTGAGGGCGCCCATGCGACGTTCTTTCTGATCGATCAGCACGTCACGAACGAGACCGCGCCCATCATCCAGCGCATGTTCACCGAGGGGCATGCGGTCGCGCTGCATTCGGCCACCCGCGGCTACATGCTGCTCTCTGCAGCGGAGTTCGCGCGCACGCTCACGGAGGCCGCCGATCGCATCGAGCGGCTGGGGGGTGCGCGGCCCTGCCGCGCGTTTCGGCCGCATGCGGGCTGGCGGGGAGGCGAGATGTACGCGGGCCTGCGGGAGATCGACTATCGGCTGGTCGGATGGGGGTGGAATCTGTGGGACTGGAACTGGTTTCGCGCCCGCACGGCAGACAGCATCGTCGGCCGGCTGGCCCACCGTGTCTCGGCCGGCGACATCATCGTGATGCACGACGGCGATGAATCGGCGCCCCGCAAGGACCAGCGTCAGACTGTCGACGCCACCGCGCGGCTCGTTCCTGCCCTTCGCGCGCGGGGATTCAACTTCGGCACTGTGTGTCAGGGCGGAGCGTGACGCCGCATGCGGCGTCCGGCCTCAGTCGGCCCGGGGCGATGGTTTTGGCTTCGACGTCTTCTTGGTCACGCGCAGCTTGTGCTCGATGCCGTTCACGCCCTTGATGTAGATGGCGTTCTTGTCGAGCGCAAACGTGACGGCCTCGCCGATTTCCGCGTCGACCGATCGGCGGCCGACGGACACGACGTCCTGAATCTCGATGCGAAGGTCGTCGGTCTCGATCACGAAGACGCGCACGTCGGCCATCGCCCGCATGGTGGGCACACTCCCCGGCTGTCCGAACGGACTTGTGCCGGGACCGAAGTCGAACATCTGACGCTTGACGTTGATGTCGGTCCACCTGCCGGTCTGCCAGGGCCTGTCGGCCGCGCGCGCGGGAACGACCAGGGTGGCACAGATCAGGCCGGCGCAGAGTGTCGAGGACACTGCGAGCGGGCGGCGCATGGGCGATAGTCTACCGTGGAGCGCGCGCGTCTTCTTGGATATAGTTTGAGGGCTCGGGCGCGCTGGCCCTGGCCCTACTCCCATGGAATGGCAGATTGTTGCTCTCAACTTCGCCTACGCCGCGCTCGGCGTGGTCCTGATGTACGCGTCGTATCGCGTCATCGATCGACTGACGCCCCAGGTCGACTTTCCCGCCGAGCTGAAGAAGGGTAACGTAGCCGTGGCCATCTTCATCGCGGCGTTGTTCCTGTCGATTGCCATCATCATCGGGGGCGCCCTCAACTGATTGGAGCTCGTCTGACATGATGCGTAGGCGCGCCCCGGCGGTCGTTCTTGGCATCCTGTTGACGTTCTGCGTCACCGGCCCGGTCGAGGCCCAGTCGGCCGTCACCGACCGGCACGACGACACGTTCCGCAAGTACGCCAAGCGCTTCTTTGGACCCGGCATCGACTGGCGCCTGTTCAAAGCCCAAGGCATGACCGAAAGCGGTCTGAACCCCGACGCCACGAGCCGTGTCGGCGCTCGCGGCATCATGCAGCTCATGCCCTCGACGTATCAGGACGTGCGGTCGAAGAATCCCGAGATCGGCGAGTCGGTCACCGATCCGGACATGAACATCGCGGCCGGTATCTTCTACGACCGCCGGCTCTGGGTGGCCTGGAAGAATGACTCCGACGCGGCGCACCGGTGGGAGTTCACCTTCGGCAGCTACAATGCCGGACTCTCGACGTTGCAGCGGGCGCAGAAGGTCGCCGAAGGGCGCGCCCTGGACCATCGGCAGTGGCCCAGCATCCAGGCGGTCGCGCCCGAGGTTCCGCGATGGCGCCATCAGGAGACGATCACCTACGTGCAGCGCATCCAGGCGAATGTGGCGCGAATGAACAGCAGCGGCAGGGTGATCAAGAAATAGCGGGGACTAGGGGCTGGCGGCTGGTGGCTGGGGAGGTTGGCATGCGCTCGGTTCGATTCGCGACCGCGGTGGCTTCGGCGGTCCTCATCGCCGGTCTGGCGATGCAGGCGCCCCCGCGTGCGCAGGCACAAGGCGGCGCCGCGCAGGATGACGTCCTGCCGTTTCGGGCCACCGAGCGAACCCTTCCAAACGGCCTGAAGGTCATCGTCGTCCCGACGGGCTTTCCGAACCTGGTCAGCATCGACATCCCGGTGCAGGCGGGTTCGCGTAACGAGATGGAGCCGGGCAAGTCGGGCTTCGCCCACTTCTTCGAGCACCTGATGTTCCGCGGGACGCCCGACACGCCGCCCGAGAAGTACCGGGAGATCATGGGCAAGGCCGGGGCGCGCGACAACGCGAGCACGGGCGACGACCGCACGCATTACTACTCAACCTTCGCCAAGGAGCATCTCGAACGGATCGTCGCGCTGTACGCGGACATGTTCCAGCATCTCTCGTATTCGGAGGCCGACTTCAAGACCGAAGCGCGCGCCATTCTCGGCGAATACAACAAGAACAGCGCCGACCCTCTGCAGAAGCTCATCGAAGTTCAGCGCGACCGCTTTTACCAGGCCCACACCTACAAGCACACCACGATGGGCTTCATCCGCGACATCGAGAACATGCCGAACGAGTACGCGTACTCGAAACTGTTCTTCGAACGCTGGTACCGGCCCCAATACACCACGGTGATCGTCGCCGGCGACGTGACGCCCGAGCAGGTGCTGCCGCTCATCGAGAAGTACTGGGGCCCGTGGAAGGCCGGGACCTCGACCACTGCCGGCATCCCGAAGGAACCGGCGCCGAAGGGTCCGCTCTACGTGCATGTGCCCTGGACGAGCGAGACGCTGCCATGGGTCACTGTCGCGTTCCCAGGGCCGGCGTTCGTCGAGTCGAGCAAAGACTCGGCTGCGGTCGAGATCTTGAGTGCGTTGTATTTCGGCCCGACCTCCGAGCTGTACAAGAAGCTGGTCGTCAACGAGCAGAAGGTCGACGTGCTCGAAACCGACGTCCCGGTCAACGTCGATCCGTCGCTCTTCACGGTGCTGGCTCGGATCAAGAGTCCGGCCGACGCGACCTACGTGCGCGACGAGATTCTTGGAACCGTCGCCGCGGCGCGCGGGTCCCTCGTGCCTGAGGCGCGGCTGGCGGACGCCAAGTCCTTCAATCGGTACTCGTTTTCGCGAACGCTCGACAGCACGGAGCGCATCGCGACGGTCGTGTCCAACTACGCGTCGTATCGACGGTCGTACGCGACGGTCAACAATTACTACCGGACGCTCGACTCGCTGACGCCCTCCGACGTCCAAGCCGCCGCGAGAGCCTACTTCACCGACGCTGGCCTGATCGTCGCGACGCTGTCGAAGGATCCACTGCCGGCCTCGATCTCGCGAGCGCCGTCGCTCGATTCAGTCAGGCCAGCCGCTGCTGTCGCGCCGGGCGGGCCGGCGCAGGCGGCGTCGGCATCCGACGTGCGCGCCATCATTCAGAAGTCGGTGCTGCCGCAGCTCGACATCAAGCTGCTGTTTACGGCTGGCTCGGCGCACGATCCAGCGGGCAAGGAAGGATTGGCGGCGCTTACCGCCGCCATGATCGCCAGGGCCGGCTCGCGCACGATGACGATCGACCAAATTGACGCCGTGCTCTACCCGATGGCGGGATCGTTTGTCGGGCGGGTCGACAAAGAGATGACTAGCTTCACGGCGAGCATCCACCGCGACCACTGGTCGAGATTTCTCGGCACGGTGCTGCCGCAGCTGCTCGAGCCGGGGTTTCGAGACGAGGACTTCCGGCGGTTGAAAACAGCGCAGCAAAACGCGCTCGTGCAGGACCTGCGGTCGAGCAACGAGGAGGAGCTGGGCAAGGAACGGTTGCAGGCCAACATCTTCCGGGGCACACCGTACGGCCACGTGGCCCTCGGGACCATCGCCGGACTCGCCGCCATCACCCTCGAGGACGTCAGGCAGTTTGCGCGGACGATGTACACGCGGGCCAACCTGACGCTGGGCGTGAACGGCGACGCGCCCGACGAGATGGTGCGCGCGCTGCAGGGCGGCTTCGCCGCGCTGCCCGCCGGCCCGGCGGCCCAGCGCCTGGCGGTCGAGGGCGCGCGGCCCTCGGGCATCGAGGTGGAGATTCTGGAGAAGGACACTCGCGCGACGGCGATCTCCTTCGGCTTTCCCATCCAGGTGACCAGGGCGCATCCGGACTTCGTGCCGCTCTCGGTGGCGCGTGCGTGGCTCGGGGAGCACCGCGCGGCGTCGGGACAGTTGTTCCAGCGCATCCGAGAGGTGCGCGGCATCAATTACGGCGACTACGCCTACATCGAGGCGTTCCCGCGCGGCATGTTCCAGGCCTTTCCGGACCCCAACGTGGCTCGCCAGCGGCAGATCTTCGAGATCTGGATTCGGCCGGTCGTGCCGGCCCAGGCGCACATGACGCTGCGGATCGCGATCTACGAGCTCGACAGGCTCGTGCGAAACGGCCTGACGAAGGCCGACTTCGAGGCGACCCGCGACTATCTGATGAACAACGTCTACGTGATGACGGCGCGCCAGGATCAGCAGCTCGGGTACGCGATGGACTCCGCGTGGTACGGGATCGGTGAGTTTGCCGGGTTTATGCGCCAGGGGCTGCAGAACCTGACCGTGGAGCAGGTCAATGCGGCCGTGAAGCGGCACCTCGACGCGCGCAATCTCTCCATCGTCGTGATCACCAGGGACGCCGCGGGACTCAGGCAGGCCCTCGTCGCCGACGCGCCGTCGCCGATGCGTTACGAAGGTGAGAAACCGCCGGCGCTCCTGGCCGAGGATCGGGTGATCGGCGCGCTCAAACTGAATATTGCTGCGGACAAGGTGAAGGTGACGCCAATCGCGGAGGTCTTCGCGCGGTAGGCGGGCCCGGGCCGCGTCATTTCCCTGGTGGTGGGATGTCCTTGATGATGAAGACTTTTTCGCCGGGTCTGATCAGTCCGAGGTCACGTCGCGCGATTTCTTCGATCGCCGCGGGATCTTCACGGAGGCGGCGAGCGGTCTCCCGCAACCGCGCGTTCTCGGCGCGCTGACGGACCGTTGCTGAAGCCACCCGATCGTATTCCCGGCCGGCGCGAAGCATGGCCAGCAGCCCGCGGTCGCCGACGAGCGCGTCGACGACAATGACCAGGGCGGCCAGGGCGAGCAGCACCTGAACGATCCGGCGATTTCGGCCGGTGCGGTTCGGTCTCGGTGTCGGCCGCTTCGGGGACATCGTGACAAAGACGTTACAACAGATCGCGGCCGAGTACAAGACCCTTGAGCATGTCTGAATTCGTCCTCATCCTGACGACCGTGCCCGATGACGAACGCGCCGAGGCGGTGGCGCGGACGCTCGTCGGCGAGCGCCTGGCCGCGTGCGTCAACCTGCACGGTCCGATGACGTCGGTCTATCGCTGGAAGGGCGCGATCGAGTCCGACCGCGAGCGCCAGATGGTAATCAAGACGACGCGCGAGCAGGTGTCGGCCGTCGAAGCGCGCGTGCGGGAGCTTCACGGCTACGAGCTGCCCGAGTTCCTCGTGATGGAGGTGGCCGGAGGCGGCTCGGCATATCTGGCCTGGATTCGAGGGGAGACGCGATCGCATTGACGTCCGGCCTAGGCGGACGCCTTGGCTTTCTTTCTCACCATCTCGACGACGATGGGCAGCAGCGACGCGATGACGATGCCGATTGTCGCCAGCGAGAAGTTCTCCTTCACGATCGGCACGTTGCCGAACAGCCACCCCGCGCCCACGCAGATAAACACCCACGCCACGCCGCCGGTCAGGTTGTAGAATCCGAAGGTGCGTGATGGCATGGCGGCGGCGCCGGCCACGAAGGGAACGAACGTGCGCACGATAGGCACGAAGCGGCCGAGGATGACGGCTTTTCCACCGTACTTCTCGAAGAACGCGTGCGCGCGATCCAGGTGCTCGCGGTTGAGCAGACGGTGGGAAATCCCGGCACTGTCGGTCGCGCTGAACACGCGAGGGCCGACCAGTCGTCCGACCGTGTAGTTGAAGGCATCGCCGGTGAAGGCGGCAAGCACCAGCAGTCCGGCGGCCATCGGCAGGCTGAGGGCGCCGGTGGCGCAGAGTGCCCCGGTGGCAAACAGCAGAGAATCCCCTGGCAGAAACGGCGTGACCACGAACCCGGTCTCCGCAAAGACGATCACGAACAGGATGGCATAGACCCACGGGCCGTAGTCGCCGACCAGCGTGAGCAGATATCGATCGCTGTGAAGCAGGATGTCGAGCACTTAGTGGTCCTTGGTCGCCAGGTGGTCGGCTCAGATGAGATCGAGCGCCTGCGCGAGATCGTCTATCAGATCCGCGATGTCCTCAATCCCGGTCGAGATACGCACGAGGCCGTCGGCAATCCCAAGGGCCTGGCGGCGTTCAGCGGGCACCGAGGCGTGCGTCATGGTGGCCGGATGGGAGATGAGCGTCTCGACGCCGCCGAGGCTCTCGGCAAGGGCGCAGAGCCGTACGCCGTTCAACAGCCGTCGGGCGGCCTCGAGCGATCCGAGATCGAGGGCAATCATGCCGCCGAAGCCGCGCATCTGACGCTTGGCCAGGTCGTGCTGCGGGTGCGAGGGCAGCCCTGGATAGTGGACGTGCCGCACCTTCGGATGCGCCGCCAGGTACTGGGCGAGCGCCAGGCCGTTCGCGTTGTGCCGCTCCATCCTGAGCGACAGCGTCTTGGTGCCGCGCAGCACGAGCCACGCGTCAAAGGGTCCGAGAATCGCTCCGGCGGCGTTCTGGACGAAGCGCAGCCACTCGATGTCATCCGGCCGGGTCGCCACGACAATCCCCCCGACACTATCGCTGTGCCCGTTGAGGTACTTCGTCGTGCTGTGGATCACCAGGTCGGCGCCACACGCGATCGGTCGCTGCACGCACGGACTGGCGAACGTATTGTCGACTGCGAGGCGCAGTTTGCGGCGGTGGGCGAGGGCGGCGGCCTCGCCGAGATCGGTGAGCCGCATCATCGGGTTGGTCGGGGTCTCGACATAGAGCATCCGCGTCGACGGGGTGATGGCGCGCTCGACGTTCTCCAGATCCGTCGTATCGACGTAGGAAAACGAGAGGTTGTAGCGGGTGAGGACCTTGTCGAAGTACCGATAGGTGCCGCCGTAGACGTCGTCGGAGACCACGACGTGATCGCCCGCCTTGAGGAGCGTCGCGACGGCGCCGATGGCCGCCATGCCCGAGGCGAACGCGAAGGCGGCCGGGCCGTCTTCAATCGCCGCGATGTTGCGCTCGAGGGCCATCCGCGTGGGATTCTGCGTGCGGGCGTACTCGTAGCCCTTGTGCGTACCAAGCGCGTCCTGCACGTAGGTGGAGGTTTGATAGATGGGGGTGATGATGGCGCCGGTCGCGGGGTCGGGCTCCTGACCGGCGTGCAGGCACACGGTGCCGAACCGGGCGTGAGGTGGAAGCTTCACGAGCCCGCTACGATACTCTGTTAGTATCCCGAAGTCCACGCCGATGGCCGCTCCACGCGTCAGGTCGCAAGCCGCGGTCTTTCTCCGCACGCTTCTCGGCACGCTGCCCGGTCGCGCGATCCTCGCCGGCCTCGGGCTCAAGGCGCTCGTCTATCTCGCCCAGCTCGCGACGAGCGCGCCCTCGGACCCCGACTTCGTAAACGCGCGCGACCTGCTCACGCTCTCGGCGCTGTTGACGCTGCTGGATACGGCCGCCGGCGTGGCGATCGCGGTGGGCGCGATCTACTTTCTCTTCCGTCTCTTTCTGATCGCCAGGCGGCGACTGCTGTGGCGCGTGCGCCGCAAGCTGATCCTGTCGTACGTCTTCATCGGCGTCGTGCCGGTGATGCTCGTCGGCGCGTTCTTCATGCTGTGCGGCCTGCTGCTGTTCTTCAACTTCAGCTCGTATCTGGTCCAGGCGGAGCTCACCGCGCTCGACGACCGCGCGCGCCTGCTGGCGACGAGCGCGGCGCTCGAAGTGCAGGGCGGCATCGGGAGAGACGTGGCCGCGGTACTGGATCGGAAGCTCAAGACGCTCGCGCCGGAGCTTGCCGGCGCGTCGATGGCGGTCGTGCCGGTCGATCGACCCTGCGCCACGGCGTCGGGCGTGGCGACTTTGCCTGCGCGCCCTCCCGCACCGCCGTCGGCCAGGGCGGGGCCGTGGACCCACCTGGCGCCCCCCACCGCCGTGCCGAGCTGGATTGGCTGCGACGGCGTGAGCGCGCTGTTCGCGTACGCTGCGGGGGGCGACACGCACGTGCTCGTGCGCGCCGTCGCGTTCCCCGACTCGACGGCGCCGCGCTACGGCGTCATCGTCGATCTGCCGGTCGAGGGCGACGCGATCGAGCGGCTGCGGCGTCAGACCGGCGTGATCCTGAGAAGTATCACCGCCGTCGATCGTCGCGGGAGCAGCGCGCCGCCGGCGAATCGTCCCTTCGAGACGACGAGTGCGCCACTCGGGTGGGTGACGTTCCTCGACTATCGCGACTGGGAAACCGGCGAGACGCAGCCGCTGCTCGTGTCGACCCAGGTCAGCCTGTCGGGTATCTACGCCCGGATCGTGGCGGCGCAGGGGCTCATCGGCAACCGCAGCATCGGCCAGGCCCTGCTGCTCGTGCTGCTGATCGTGGTCGGCGGCCTGTTCCTCGTCATCGAGGTCGTCGCACTCGTTGTCGGGCTCACCCTGGCCAAGTCGATCACCGGATCGGTCCACGAGCTGTTCGTGGGGACCGAGCGCGTGCGGCAGGGTGATTTCACCCACAAGATCGCCGTGACGGCCGAGGATCAGCTCGGCGAGCTGGCCCAGTCGTTCAATTCGATGACGTCAAGCATCGAGGATCTGTTACGGGTGTCGGCGGAGAAGAAGCGTCTGGAAGAGGAGCTGCGTATCGCGCACGAAATCCAGATGTCGCTCCTGCCGCAGGGGCCGCTCCTCATGCCCGGCCTGTCGGTCACCGCGCTCTGCGTGCCCGCGCGGGAGGTGGGCGGCGACTACTACGATTTTCTGCCGATCGACGACGGCCGCGTGGGCGTGCTCGTCGCCGACGTGTCGGGCAAAGGCACCTCCGCGGCGCTCTACATGGCCGAGCTCAAGGGCCTCATGTTGTCGCTGTGCCAGATCCACGCGTCGCCCCGCGATCTCCTCATCAGCGCGAACCGGATCATCTCGGCGCACCTGGACCCGCGCAGCTTCATCACGATGACCTACGCCATCGTCGATCGGCGGGCGGGGACCATGACCTACGCGCGGGCCGGCCACACCCCCCTCATCCACGTGCCCGGGCCTGGCGCGCCGTCGCGCGCCGCCCAGATCCTGGCCCCGGACGGGCTGGTGCTCGGCTTGAAAATCGATGGCGCCGGTCCGCTGTTCGAGCGACTGCTCGTGGAAGAGACCATCCCGTTGAAGGAGGGCGATCTGTACGTCTTTTTCACCGATGGCATCAGCGAAGCCATGAACAGCGCCGACGATTGCTTTGGCGAAACGCGCCTGGGCCGGGTGCTCGAACGACACGCGGACCTGCCGCCCGACCAGCTGCGTGAGCGGGTGCTGCGCGAAGTCGAGGCCTTCGTGGGAGGCGCGCCGCAGCACGACGACATGACGATGATCCTGTTGAGGGTCGACCGCCTGCCGGTCACCACCACCACGACCGGCGCCCGGACCGCGGAGCTTGCGGGGCCTGTGAAATAGTCATGTCCGTGACCGATCTCATCGTCATTTTCCGCACACGGTCCGACGTCGAGGCCAGCGTCGTGCGCGGGCTGCTCGAGGCGCACGGCGTGCCCTCGGTGGTCGCCAGCCAGTCGCCGCCTTCGGTCTTTCCCATGGCGGTCAACACCCTCGGCGAGATCCAGATCTCGGTCCATTCGACCGACGCCGACGTGGCGCGGCGGATGATCGCCGACCACCGCACCGAGCTCACCGGACAGAAGGTCGTGCGCCTGCGCGACGAGTTCGAATCGCTGGAGCGGGCCATCGACTACCGGTTTCGCGATCGGGGGCTGCTCGAGCACGCGATGACGCACACCTCGAAGGCCCATGAGGACGTGAGCGGCGGTGTGATCGACAACGAGTCGCTCGAGTTCCTGGGCGACGCCGTGCTGGGATTCGTCATCGCCGACCTGTTGTTCGCCGAATTCCCGGAATTCGACGAGGGCAGCAAGTCGAAGACCAAGGCTGCGCTCGTGTCGACGACCACCCTCGCCAGGCAGGCCGAGCGGCTGAAGCTCGGCGATCACCTGCTGCTCGGGCGCGGCGAGGAAAAGACCGGGGGCCGCCATAAGCAAGCGCTATTGGCCGACGGGTACGAGGCGCTCATCGCGGCGATCTATCTGGACGGCGGCATCGAGCACGTCCGCGCCTTTCTCGTGCGCGAGTTCGGCGGCCTGCTGGCCGATGTCCGCCGCCACGGCGTGGCGGGCGAGGACTACAAGTCGGCCCTCCAGGAGATCCTGCAGGCGCGCGACGCCTCACTGCCGGAGTACCGCCTGGTCGGCACCACGGGTCCGGATCACCGCAAGCAGTTCGAGGTGGAGGTCGCGGTCCGGGGCGAGCCTCTGGCGCAGGCCACCGGCGGGAGCAAGAAGGAGGCGGAGCAGGAGGCGGCTCGCCTGGCGCTCGAGAAGTTGCGGAGTTGAGGAAGGGTATAATCCGCCCGGATGCAGCTCGACGAACGGCTGGTCGGCGACGTCGTGGTCCTGGTCGTGAGCGGTGACCTCACGCTGAATCATGGCGGCGACGTGATGCTGAAGGACAAAGTGCGAAGTCTGATTCTGCAGGGCCGGCGGAAGCTCGTCGTGGACCTGGGCGGCGTGTCATCGCTCGACAGCGCGGGCCTGGGCGAACTGGTCCAGGCGTACGCGACCACCAGGAACAAAGGCGGGTCCCTCAAGCTGTCCCGTCTGACGCCGCGGACCACGGTTCTGCTGACGATCACCAAGCTCATCTCCGTGTTCGAGTGCTACGACCGGGAAGCCGATGCCATCGACAGCTTCTCCGCAACGGTGTAACCGTGGCCGAAGACGTCGCCCCGCGCCTGCTCATCCGCGACGAGACGGGCCGCAAGGTCGTCGTCATCGACAAGCCGTCCCTGACTCTCGGCCGCCGCACTGAGACCGACATCCGCGTCGTGGGTGGCGGCGTGTCTCGCCTTCATGCCGAGATCATCACCATCAACGGCGCCACCACGCTCAAGGACTGCGGGTCGAAGTTCGGCACCTACGTGAGGGGCGAGCGTGTCACGCAGATCCTGCTCACGCACGGCGATCGCATTCGCCTGGGCCAGACCGACGACAACGAGATCACGTTTCTCGTCGATGACGACGACTCGCGAGTGGCTGGGGACCAGGAACGGAGCGCCGTCACCGCCGCCACCGAGCTCCTCTCGCATATGGCGCGGCTGCTCGAAGGGCTTCGCGCGCTCGGCTCGGGCCGCGTGCTCGACGACGTGCTCACCCTGGTCATCGATTCGGCCATCGAGGTGACCGGCGCCGAGCGCGGATTCATCATGCTCGCCAACCATCGGGGCGAGCTCGAGTTCAAACTGGCGCGGGCACGGGGCCACGTTTCGCTGTCGGGCCGGACGTTCGAGACCAGCCGGAAGGTGCCCGAACAGGTGTTCGCGACCGGCCAGGAGACGATCGTCGACGATCTGCTCGACGGCAACCTCGCGCAACAACACACCGGCACGGTGGCGCTCGGGATTCGGAACGTCCTGTGCACGCCGCTCCGCCTCGTCCGCTACGTGGAGCGCCGCGAGGAGGCGAGCGAGGAGCGCATCATCGGCGTGCTGTATCTCGATAGCCGTCAACGCGGTGCCCTGCGCCCGCCGTCGGTGTCGGCGGCCCTCGCCGCCCTCAGCACCGAGGCGGCGATGGCGATCGAGAACGCACGGCTCTACCGCGAGGCGCTCGACAAGGCGAAGTTCGAGCAAGAGCTCAAGGTCGCCGCGGCCATCCAGCAATCGCTGCTGCCGGTTGCGAGCCGCACGGGGACGTTTTTCACCACGGCCGGCCGATCGGTGCCGTGCCGGGCCGTCGGCGGCGATTTCTTCGACTACGTCGATCTGCCCGCCGGCGGGTTCGGCTTCATCCTCGGCGACGTCGCCGGGAAGGGCGCCCCGGCGGCCCTGCTGGCCGCCGCGGTGCTCGGGATGTTCAGCGCCGAGGCCACCTATCAGCAGACCGCGGCGTCGGTCATGGCCCGCCTCAACGCGGGCCTGTTCCGGCGCGCGATCGAGGCGCGGTTTCTCACGTCCTTCTACGGCATGCTGGGCAAGGACGGCTCGTTCACCTACTCGAACGCCGGCCACAATGCGCCGATGCTGGTGTCGTCGAGCGGCGGCGTCCGGCGGCTCGAGACCGGCGGCCTCGTGCTGGGCCTCTTCGAGAACGCGATATTCGAGCAGGAGACGCTGACGCTCAACCGCGGCGACTTCATCATCATCTTCAGCGACGGGGTGACCGAGGCGCTCGACATGGAAGGCACCGAGTTCACCGACCAGCGGCTGCTCGCCTCGATCGAGGCCCACCGCCAGGATCCGCCCGAGGCGCTGCTCGATGCGCTGCTCGCGGATGTCCGCACGTTCTGCGGCGAGGCGACGGCGAACGACGACGTCACGATCATTGTCGTGAGGTACGACGGCTAGACTAGAGAAGTCTCAAGTGTGAGGTCTGAAGTCGTCCTCAGTCGATCTCGATCAGTCCAGTCGGAGAGCCCGCGGTCGCCATGGCGTAGGTCGGCTCGGCCTGCCGGATGGGCTCGGCCTGCGGCAGCCGCGGGAGCGCGTAGCGATGGACCTCGCGGGCGAGATCGTCGTCGGAGGGAGCCGAGGCCCGGCAGTACAGTCGCACCCACACGCGCAGCAGGGGGTCGGTGTACGTATAGCGCTTCTGGCGGAACGTCACCAGATCGACGTCCTCGAGCCAGGACAAGTAGTCTTTGGTCGACCCGGGCGTCCGCTGCAGGCGGTGCGAGATCTCGGTGAGGGTGAGCCCTTCTTCGTCGGCGAGAATCTCGAGAATCGCCTTGAGCGCGCCGTAGCCGCGCGCGCGATGTAGGCGCAGCTCGTAGCAGAAGCCGCAGCTCTTGGCCAGCTGGCCGCCCGGCGAGAAGAGCGCCGAGAGGGCGCCGACCGGGTCGCGGCCGGTCATCGCCCCCTGGGCCCCCTGGCCGCGCTGCGCGTGCATGAGTGTCAGCTCGTCGACCAGCGCCCGGACGTAGGCCGGCCGGCCCTCAGAGAGCGCGAGGACGGCGCGGGCGACGAGCTCTGTGGCATGGGCGTCGGCGCCGGGCAGGGGCCCGAGGATGTCGAGGACGTCCTCGGCCGTAAGTGCCGGTACATGAATCACTTCAAAGCGTGAGGAACGATCTCGCAAGAGCCGCAATGTCCGCGCGACGTAGCGGCTGGTCACCACGAAGCGGTTCGGCGTGGCCGAGAGGCCGTCGATGAGCTCGCTCAGCACCCGGCGCAGGCCCGGAAAGCTCTCAAAGGTGCGAAGCTCGAGGAACTCGTCGAGCAGGAACGTCGCGGGCTCGTTGCCGCCGGTGCGCGCGCGTGTGAAGAACGCCAGCGTGGTCTCGAACGCGGCGCGGGCGCCGTTGGGCGCGCCCTCGCTGATCGGAAACGGAGACGTGGCTGCGACGGCGCGCAGGAAGCGCTCCGGTGTGGTCGCGGTGCGCTCGACATCGATGTACTGGACGCCGGTCCGCCCGAGACGATCGCGCAGTTGCTGCAACAGCGTCGTGCGTCCGCTGCCGCATCCGCCAACCAGGACCGGAATCCGGGACGGCGACGCGTCGAGCGCCGCAAGGACGCGACGCGTCAAGGCGGTACGGGGTGTCAGCATGCGAAAGAGTAGACACTAAGAAGGCGCGCGAGCATTGTCAATTTGAAAATGAAATATTTTTTCCTTGACTCGCGTAGAATCTTAGCTCGCTTATGAATCTCGCAGTGCTTGGGGCGCAGTGGGGCGACGAAGGCAAGGGGAAGATCGTCGATCTGCTGACGGCCCACTTCAAAATTGTCGCGCGGTACCAGGGCGGGCACAACGCCGGCCACACGGTGTACGTCAACGGCACGAAATTCATCCTGCGGCTGATTCCGTCGGGCATTTTGCATCCGGGCGTCACATGCGTGATTGGCAACGGCGTGGTCGTCGATCCTCAGGCGCTGCTCGCCGAAGTCGACGAACTGCTGCGGGCTGGCATCGACGCCGATCGGCGCATCGTCATCAGCGACAAAGCGCATGTGATCCTGCCGTACCATCGCGATCTGGACCTCCTGCTCGAAGCACGCCGCGGGGACCGCAAGATCGGCACCACCTCGCGGGGCATCGGCCCCGCCTACGAGGACAAGATCGCGCGGCGCGGCGTCCGCGTTGGCGACCTGGCCGACCCGGCCGGGCTCGAGCAGAACGTGCGCGATAACGTCACAGCCAGAAACCGGCTCGTCCACGACAGCACGATGGACTGGCGTCCGGTCTTTGAACAGTTGCTCCAGTACGGCGAGCGCATTCGTCCGTGGGTCGGCGACGTGTCGCTGATGCTCCATGAGGCGAGGCAAGCGGGCCGGCCGATCCTCTTCGAGGGCGCGCAGGGCACGATGCTCGACATCGATCACGGCACCTACCCGTACGTCACCTCATCGAGCGCCTCAATCGGCGGCGTGTGCACCGGGCTCGGCGTCAGCTCGCGCGCGATTGACGCGGTCATTGGCGTGGTCAAGGCGTACACGACCCGCGTCGGCGAGGGGCCGCTGCCCACGGAGCTCTTCGGGGAGGCCGGTCAGCGGCTGCGCGAGAGCGGACAGGAGTACGGCTCGGTCACCGGCCGGCCGCGCCGGTGCGGATGGTACGACGCGGTGGTCGCGCGGTACGGCGTCCGCATCAACGGGCTCGATGCGCTCGCGCTCACCAAACTGGACGTCCTCGACGGGCTCGAGCGGATCGACATCTGCACCGCCTATCGCTGCGGCTCCCGCACGCTGACCGACTTTCCGTCAGACGTCGGTCAGCTGGCGGCGTGCGAGCCAGTCTACGAATCGATGCCGGGCTGGTCGACGCCGACCCGCGGCGTCAGACGGTTCGAGGAGCTGCCGGAAGCGGCGCAGCGCTACATCGCACGGCTCGAAGCGGTATCGGGGGTGCCCGCGGCCATTGTCTCAACCGGCTCGGAGCGTCACGACACGATCATCAGGGATGACGTCATGGCATTGCAGAAGTTGGATTTCAGATTGCAGATTTGAAGACCGCCTAGGTCTTCTTGTGTCGTTCGCAGAACGCGTCGACCGCTTTGGGGTCGGCGTCGACAAAGGCAATGCCTGCCCGGTAGCGCGGCGGGATCTCGAACAAGGCCCACGCGACCGATCCGCTGAATCTCAAGGAACCCTGCTTGTCGGTCAGCGCCAGCCGCACGCGCTGATTGGGCTTCAGTACGGCGCTCGAGAGCACCTGCGCACCGAGCGAGGATAGATCCACCAGCTTCGCGGCGTCCCCATCGAGCGTCAGGCCCGCCGCGTCGTCGGTCTTGAAGCGCGCCGCGCGGCGCGTCCCCGTCTGGTCCAGCAGCGCGGCGACGACCGGCGCCGTCTCGACCGTGGCCGGAGGGGCAGTCGGCGGGGCGGGCGCGGCGGGTGTGGCCACCTTGGCCGTGTCATCACCCGCCTTGTCCAAATTGATGGGGACCGCTTCCCCGACCTCCCTGGTGTCTGACGTCTGTTCGATCCAATCAGCCGGCAGCTCAATCCCGGCGGATTCGGATTCGACGGCCAGATCGATCGACTCGACCAGCCCCTCGGCCTCGATTCGCCGATCATCCACCACCGCGGGTACCACCGGCTCGCGCGCGACGGCGGGTTTCGCTGCTGGTGCTGGTGGCGGAACAGAAATAGGGGATCGGGCCTGCTGGATGGGCTTCACCGGCGGAGCCGGTGGCGGCGCGGGCCTGACGGGCGCGGCCGGCGCAATCGCCTTGGGCGGGGCCGCCGGTTTGGCCGCGACCGGCATGACGTCGACGCGCCGCGGCTGGGCGTCACTCCACACGTCGGTCGCCGGCGGGCCGGCTGGCTTGGCGGCAGGCTTGGCCGCCTCGGCTGGAGCAGAGGCGGCAGGCCCCGAAATCAGGGTGTGCGTGCCGTCCTGCGAGATGAGCCGAATCTCCGACTGGCCCAGGGTCGGATCGGCCTTCATGCGATTGATGAGGGCCTGTCCGCGGGGCGTGGTGGAGAAGCGCTGCTCAATGGCGACCACGCTGGGCTTCCGCTTCAGGATGGCCTCGAGCGCGCGCAGCGCGTCGGTGTCCGAAAAGGTCAGGAGCTCGCCGCCGGCCGACTCTGCCGCGCGCTCTTTGAGCTTTGGCATCAAGTCGGGCGCGGCAATCAGCACCGTGCAGCGCTGGGACACGGGCTCAAGTATACGTTTAGATTCCGGCATTGCCGAATGGCTGGATAGCTAGAAGATGCGCATGTCCGGAAGCGGCCACCACCGGATCTTCACCTTGCCGACGATGTATCTCTTTGGGACCGACCCCCAATGCCGGCTGTCGGAGCTGTTGTTCCGATGGTCGCCCATGACGAAATAATACCCGAGCTGAATGACCTGCGGACCCCAGTCGTCGTGGCTGCGGAACTCGGCCGGCACGTAGTCGTCGTGGAGCGGGACGTCGTTGACGAACACCCGCCCGTCGACGATGCGCACGGTGTCGCCTTCCTTCGCGATCACGCGCTTGACGAACATCTTCTCCGGGTTCACCGGGTAGTACAGCATGACGATGTCGCCGGGGCGCGGGTCGCCCAGTTCGTACACCAGCTTGTTGACGATGAGCCGATCGTGATCTTCCAGTGTCGGCGCCATGCTCAAGCCGTCGACACGCGCCACTTGAAATCCGAACGTGACGATGAGCGTGGCGTAGACAGCGGCCGACATCAGTGTCTGGGCGCCCGACAGGATTTCGCGGCCGAACTGTGCCCACCGGGTCCACCCGCCCCCGTCGCGGGGGGCCTCGGCACCCTCAAGGGGTCGGAAGTCCAGGATCGGGGGGTCGAACGGGAGCACGAGCGCGACGTGAGACGCATCGGCCGGCGCGGCCTCGGTTGCCTCAACTGGGGGCGGCGCGACCGGCGCCGGCTGGCCGGACAACTCGAAATCAGGAGTCGGAGTCGGTTCGTCCATTGTGGGTGTGAGTGGTGAGAATACCACGCGGACTTTCTCCATGCCTAGGATCCTGACCGCTCCACTAGAATACGCACGATGAGCGAATCCACGATGACGCCGTTACGCCTCTGGAAGGGGATGTCCGTCGCACTGCGGCTCGACGCGGCCCGCGCGTTCTGGGACGATCCTGACGCGGCCGACATGCAGGCGCAGGCGGCGCTTCTCATCGCGCAGCACAAGAAGTTTCGGGCAAAGACGGTCGTCGGCCTCGATCGCGAGCGGAAGGCGCGACACCTGGCCAGCCTGCCCGCGCTGCCCGATCCGATCGCGGCCCGTGTCCTGGTGGTCTATCACCTCGCCGAGCAGCGGCCGATGATGGGCGCGTTTCTCGACGCGCTCGGGATCGCGCACGACGACGGGCTGATTCAGCAGGACGAGGTGATGCCAGATGCCGCCAAGCTCGGCCCGGCCGTGGCCCGCATCGCGGGACAGTTCCCGCCCGAAGTGGTCCGCCTCTACTTGCGCACGCTCCTGTGCCAGGATCCGCAGACCTGGGGTGGCCTCAGCGAGGCTGTGGACCAGCTGGAGCCTGGAGCGTAGTGCGCAAACCGGTCACGCTCATCACTGGCGCCGGCGGCGAGATCGGTCATGAGCTGCTTGGGCGGCTGGCGGCGTCGGGCTCGGTGCTCATCACCCTCGATGTGATGCCGCTCGAGGCTCCGCTCGCTCGGATGGTGTCGCGGCAGTTCGTGGGCTCGGTGACCGACGCGAGCCTCCTCGAGCGGGTGCTGGCCGAGTTCGAGGTCGATCGGGTGTTTCATCTCGCGGCCAGGCTCTCGACCCGGTCCGAATTCACGCCGACGACGGCACATCACGTGAACGTCGAGGGCACGCTCAACATGCTCGAGTTCGCCCAGCGGCAGGGCGAATCGCACGGCCGCGCTGTGCTGTTCATCTACCCATCGTCGGTCGCCGTGTACGGCCTCCCCGACCTGGCGGTCAAACGGGGAGCGGGGCGCGTGCGCGAGGACGAGTACACTCGTCCGGTGACGCTCTACGGATGCAATAAGCTGTACTGCGAGCAGATGGGCCGATACTACACGCGGCATTACAAGCAGCTGTCGGCCGACGTGACGCGCCGCGTCGATTTCCGCGCCGTGAGGTTTCCCGGACTGATTTCAGGCCTGACGGTGCCCTCGGGCGGCACTTCGGATTATGCGTCCGAGATGGTTCACGCGGCCGCCAAGGGCGAACCATACGCCTGCTTTGTCAGGCCGGATACGACGGTGCCCTTCATGGCCATGCCCGACGGCGTCGAGGCGCTCCTCACGCTGGCGGCGGCGCCGCGTGAGCGCCTGACACGCACGGAGTACAACCTGCGGGCCTTCAGTCCGTCGGCGGCCGATATCCGCACCGTCGTGCTGCAGGCGTTCCCCGAGGCGACGATCACGTGCGGCGTGGACGAGAAGCGGCAGGCGATCGTCGATTCGTGGCCGGCCGACGTGGATGATTCGGCGGCTCGGACCGACTGGGAGTTCAAACCGATGTACGATTTCGAGCGTGCGTTTCGCGACTACTTGATACCCACCATTCGCCGGCGGTACGGGCGTGGCTGATCGCGTCGTGACGGCCTTTGCGCCGGCCACCGTCAGCAATGTCGCCTGCGGATTCGACGTGCTCGGCTTCGCGCTCGAGCGCCCGGGCGACGAAGTGACCGCGCGGATGGCGCCGGCCGGCGTGCGCATCGACTCAATCACGGGCGACTCGGGCCGGCTGCCGCGCGACGCGGCCCGCAACACGGCGGGCATCGCCGCGCAGGCGCTGCTCGCCGCGATTGGCGAGCGGCGGGGCGTCGTGCTCAGCATCGCGAAAGGGCTGCCGCTCTCGAGCGGCCTGGGCGGCAGCGCGGCCAGCGCCGCGGCGGCCGTCGTCGCCGTCGATGCGCTCTTTGACGCGCACGCGCCGATCGAGATGCTCGTCTCGGCGGCGTTCGAAGGCGAGCGACTGGGCGCTGGGTCGGCGCACCTGGACAACATCGCGCCGGCCATCTGTGGCGGGTTTGTGCTGGTTCGTCATCCGAGCCCTCCCGACATCGTCCGGTTGCCGGTGCCCGCGGGGCTCACCGCGGTCGTCGTCCATCCCGACCTCGAAATCGAGACGGCGAAGGCCCGCGCGCTGCTCGGCACCACGGTACCGCTGGGCGACGCGATCCGGCAGTGGGCGAATCTGGGGGCGCTCGTCGACGGCCTGCACCGGTCGGATTTTGCGCTCATCTCGCGCGCGCTCGAGGATACGATCGCCGAGCCGCGGCGGGCACCGCTCGTGCCAGGGCTGGCGGCCATCAAGAGCGCCGCGATCGCGGCGGGCGCCCTTGGCTGCAGCCTGTCCGGGTCTGGTCCGTCGCTCTTTGCGCTCTGCCGCGGTACGGACGTTGCCGCCCGCGTCGTTGAAGCCATGGTCAGGGCGGTCAAGGCTCACATCGGCGGCGAGCCCCAGTCGTACGTGTCTTCGATCGCCCCGCAAGGGGCCCATGTGGTGTCACCATGCGCTTCATAACAACCCGGGGCCAGGCCCCGGCGGTGTCCTTCGCGAGCGTGGTCTTCGACGGGCTGGCCCCCGACGGCGGCCTGTACGTGCCCGAGTCGATCCCTCGGTGGTCCAAGAGCGATCTGGCTGAGCTGCCATCGCTGTCACTCCCCGAGGTCGGGTTTCGCGTGCTGCGCCCCTTCGTGGGCGACGAGCTCGACGCGGCAACGTTGCAGGCGGTGCTCGTCGACGCGCTCGACTTTCCGATTCCATTGGTGGAGGTCGAGCCGGGCGTGCTCGCGCTCGAGCTCTTCCACGGCCCGACGCTCGCCTTCAAGGACGTCGGCGCGCGCGTGATGGCGCGCCTGATGGCCGCGCTCTACGTCGGCGACGACGCGCTGACCGTGCTCGTGGCGACATCCGGCGACACCGGCGGCGCGGTCGCGCATGCCTTCCACGCCGTGCCGCACACGCGCGTCGTGGTGCTCTATCCCGAAGGCCGTGTCAGCCCCACGCAGGAAGCGCAGTTGACGATGTTCAACGGCGAGGCGGGCAACGTCCGCGCGTACGCGGTGGCCGGCAGCTTCGACGACTGCCAGCGGCTGACCAAGTCCGCCTTCGCCGATCCGGAACTCGCCAGCCACATGACGTCGGCCAACTCCATCAACCTGGGCCGACTGCTGCCGCAGATGATCTACTACGCGCACGCCGTGGGCCGGCTGCATCGTGACGCCGACATCACGTTTTCGACGCCGAGCGGAAACTTCGGGAACCTGACCGCCGGCTTGATGATGAAGCGCGCGGGCCTGCCCATCGGGCGCTTCGTCGCAGCCACTAACGCCAATGATGTCGTGCCGGCGTATCTGAAGACCGGCCGCTTCGAGCCACGGGCCTCCGTGCAGACGCTCTCGAACGCGATGGACGTCGGCAACCCGAGCAACTTCGAGCGGCTGATGTGGCTGTATGCGGGCGACGTCGAGGCCATCAGACGCGATCTCGTCGGCAGCCGGCATGACGATGACGAGGTGCGGGCGACAATTCGGCGCGTGTATCACGAGCGCGGCTATCTGCTCGACCCGCACTCCGCGGTCGCGTACCTGGGACTGAAAGCGTATTTGAAATCTGACGTGGGGTCCGGCTTCAGCCGGACCGTGGACGTGGGCCCGGCGGTCTTCGTCGCCACGGCCCATCCCGCGAAGTTCGGCGAGATTGTCGAGCCCATCATTGGCGGCCCGGTCCAGAAACCGCAGCCGCTCGTCGATGCCCTGGCGCGCCCGCGCCACATCCTCCGACTCGACGGGACGCTGGAGTCGGTCAAGGAAGTCGTCAGTCAGCGAGTGACCCGCTAGTCCGCTGTCGCGACTAGCGCCACCCACGTCCGGAATTGCACTGCCCCACGATTGCACACGTGATCGCCATCGAGATTTCGCGATTCGGCGGCCCCGAGGTCCTCGTGCCCGTTGAACGCCCTCAACCGAAACCGGCCGCCGGCGAAGTGGTGATCAAGGTCGCTGCGGCCGGAGTCAATCGCCCCGACGTGTCGCAGAGGCGCGGCCGCTATCCACCGCCGCCAGGCGCCTCCGACATCCCAGGACTCGAAGTGGCTGGCACCATCGTCGAAATGGCGTCCGATGTTCGGAGCTGGCGCGATGGAGATCAGGTCTGCGCACTTGTGGCGGGCGGTGGCTACGCGGAGTATTGTGCCGCGCCGGCGCTGCAGTGTCTGCCCGTGCCCCGAGGCCTCGACATGGCCGCTGCCGCGGCCATCCCGGAAACCTTCTTCACCGTGTGGACCAACGTGTTCGATCGCGGCCGCCTCAAGTCCGGTGAGTGGATTCTGATTCACGGCGGATCCAGTGGCATCGGCACGACGGCGATTCAACTCGCGCGGGCGCTCGGCTCGCGAGTGCTGGCGACGGCGGGCTCGGCCGAGAAGTGCGCGGCCTGCGAACAGCTGGGCGCCGAGCGGGCGATCAACTACCGCACGACAGACTTCGTCGCTGCCGCGCGAGAGACGGTGGGCGAGCGTGGGGTAGACGTCATCCTGGACATGGTCGGCGGCGAGTACGTGCCGCGCAACCTCGAGCTGCTGGCGCAAGAGGGACGTCTCGTCCAGATTGCGCTGCTCGGGGGATCGACCGCCCAGGTGAACATGGGGTTGGTCATGCGGCGCAGGCTGACGATCACCGGATCGACGCTGCGACCGAGATCGGTCGCCGAGAAAGGCGCCATCGCCTCGGCGCTCACGGCCACGGTGTGGCCGCTTCTGGAAGCGGGCACGGTCAAGCCGGTGATTCACGCCACCTTTCCGCTGCGGTCCGCGGCCGACGCGCACCGCCTGATGGAGTCGAGCACGCACATCGGCAAGATCGTGCTGGTCGTGTCGTGATCTCCCGCGAGTCGGTCGTCGCGCTTCAGCACCGCAACTTTCGCTTGATTTGGATCGGCCTGCTCATCTCGATGACCGGGTCGATGATGCAGAACGCGGCGCTGCTCTGGCACGTCTCGCTGCTCGTGCCGCCGGAGCGAAAAGGGCTGGCGCTGGGCCTGGTCGGGCTCTTTCGGTTCGTGCCCATCGTCGCCTTCTCGATGCTGAGCGGCGTGGTCGCCGACGCGTGGAACCGGCGCACGCTGATGCTGGTCACGCAGGCGGGCGGCGCGCTCGTCGCGCTCGCACTCGCGGTGCTGGCCTTTCGCGGGCTGGCCGTGGTCTGGCCGATCTACGCGCTGGCCGTCGTGGGCGCCGCCGTCAGCGCCTTCGACCTGCCGGCGCGCCAGGCCCTCGTGCCGACGCTCGTGCCCCGCGAGCACCTGCCGAACGCAATCACGCTCAACACCATCATGTTCCAGGCTGCCGCGGTGACGGGCCCGGCACTTGGCGGCATCCTGATCGCGGCGGCCGGCGTTGGCTGGGCCTACGTGGCCAACGCCGCCACCTTTCTCTCCGTCATCGTCGCCTTGCTGATGATGCGCGGTGTGGACACACCTGAGGTCCGCCTGAAGGCGGACCCCACGACTGAAAACAACACGGGGGACGAAACCCGGAACGAGGTGTCGATCAAGGCCGCCCTCGAGGGCCTGCGGTTCGTATTTCGCTCGCCGCTCATTCGATCGACGATGCTGCTCGACTTCTTTGCGACGTTCTTCTCGTCGGCGACGGCCCTCCTGCCGATCTTCGCGCAGGACATCCTACAGGTCGGCCCGCGCGGGTACGGGTGGCTGTTCGCGGCGCCGGCCGTCGGCGCCGTTCTGATGAGCGCCGTCATGGTGCCGCTGACGGCGCGCATCAAGCGCCGCGGCCCGACGCTGCTGTGGGCCGTCGCCGGCTACGGCCTGGCGACCGTCGTCTTCGGCCTCTCGCGGTCGTTCTGGCTGACCTTCGCCTGCCTGGCGCTGACCGGCGCCACCGACACGGTCAGCATGGTCATCCGGAACATCGTGCGCCAGCTCGAGACGCCCGACCGGCTGCGCGGCCGCATGACCGGTGTCAACATGGTCTTCTACATCGGAGGCCCGCAGCTCGGCGAATTCGAAGCGGGCGCGGTGGCCAACTGGTGGGGCGCGCCGTTTTCGGTCGTCATCGGGGGCGTCGGGTGCCTGATTGCGACGGCGTGGGTGGCATGGTCCACGCCAAGGCTGCGGCGCTACATGCGATCATGACATTGCATCCGCAATGCAAGTGTCATTGCCCCCTGAACTCGATCGTGATCTCCGGGTCGAAATTGATCTTCACGCCTGGCGATTCCTTCAGCGCGGCGGTCGCCTCGCCGACGGTTCGCGCGCCCTGGAGGCGCCGCAGCGTGTCGTCGTTGAGAAACTGGTCGAACTCGATGTCGATGATGCTGACGCGCTGGCTTTCGACCCACGGGCTGCTCGTCCGCACGAGCGATCCGGCCGGCTCGACTGCCATGGCCAACCTGGCGCCGGCCAGCAGGGGCCTCACCATGGCCACTTGATCGGGCGACACATTGCCGGCAGGCCCAATCCGGCGACCGCCCGGCAGCGACAGTTGTGGTGCCACGATGCGCAGCGTCGCGAGGCCATCGGGCTCGCGCGTCAGACTGAAGGTGGCGCGCGTGGCAGCCCCAAGCCCCTGCGCCCCGCCCATCAGGCCGCCGGGGGAGGGAGGCTGCGCGTCGAGGCGCAGCTGATTGATGTCGATGAAGGCGTACGTGGTGTTCCTTCCTTGCCCCTCGGGCGTGTCGATGGGTGTGGAGGAGACATAGGTGACGCCGGGCCCCATGGTGTCGGCCGCATCGCGAGCCTGCTGCTCGGACACCGGTTCGAAGTTCTGCGGCACGCCGCCGGCCAGTGCGGCAAACTGCCGGATTTGGGCCAATGCGGCCGACGTGAACAGCACGCGTTGGTTGATTGTTCCGCTGCCGTCACCGTTGACCGTGACGAGCGTCGAGATCTGGAAGCAGCCGCTGCACGCGAGCAAGGCGGCCAGGAGCCAGGCGCACAGCCACATCTTCTGCACGAATCGCATGCCTAACACGATGTCACAGAACGCGGCGCCCCTCAATCGCGCATTGTCGAAGCTCGGCGTCCTCTCTCGCTCGCAGGCGACCGTGGCGATTCGTGCCGGGCGGGTCTCGGTCAACGGCCGCGTGGTTCGGGACCCCCTCGCATCTGTTGTGCCCGAGCGTGCCCGCATCGAGCTCGACGGCCATACGGCGGCGCGTCAGGCCTGGCGGACCATCCTCTTGCACAAACCCCGTGGGGTGATGACCACCCGCCGCGACCCGCAGCGACGGCCCACCATCTATGACGTGCTCGGCGAAGCCGGCCGGGGCCTCGTCGCCGTCGGCCGGCTCGATCTCGCGACCAGTGGTCTCATCGTGCTCACGACGGATACTCAGATGGCCAACTGGATCGCCGATCCGGCCAACGCCGTGCCCCGCGTATACGTCGTCACGGTTCGCGGCAGGGTCGAGCAGGCCGAGATGGAGCGGCTGCTGGACGGTATTGGCGAGGGTCGCGACTGGCTTCGGGCGGCGGCCATCACGCTGCGCAAGGCATCTTCTCGGGAGTCGCACCTGACCGTCGAGCTTCGCGAGGGAAGAAATCGTGAAGTCCGGCGTTTGTTCGCGGCTGTCGGTCACGAGGTGACACGATTGAAGCGTGTGCGACTCGGTGGCCTCGATCTCGGTACGACGAAGCCCGGGGAGTGGCGCAAACTCCCGGCCGCGGAGATAGCCCTGGCGTTCCCCGATGCGCCCGTCCGAGTATGATTCCGTCAATGGATTCTTTCGCACCCGCAGCAGCCCCCGCCGCTCCAGAGCTCCGTGACCGCGATGCCATTGCCGATCGCTTCAAGTGGAGTCTCGCGCCTATTTTTTCGGACTGGAACGCGTGGAAGGCGGCCTACGACCACCTGGACACGCAGATTGCGGCATACGCGTCGCTGCGAGGCACGCTTGGCGATGGGCCCGATCGCCTGCTGACGGCGCTCAAACTGTCGGACGACATCGGACAGCTCAGTTACAAGGTGTGGTATTTCGCCTCGCTGTGCTACGACCAGGATCAGCGGGACAACCAGATCAACGGCAAGCGCCAGCAGGTGCAGGTGCTCTTTGCCAGGGCGGGTCAGGCCGCGGCCTGGTTCAATCCCGAACTGTTGAAGATTCCGCTCGCCACTGTTCAGGCGTGGATGGCGAAAGACGCCGAGCTGGCTGTCTACCGGTTTGCGGTCGAGGATCTGTACCGCCAGCAGGAGCACGTGCTCGACGACAAAGGCGAGCATCTCCTGTCGCTCGCGAGCCGCTTCGCGTCAACTCCACATGACGCCTACTCGGCGCTCTCGACAGCCGACCTCAAGCATCCGACGGTTCGGCTCTCCGCGGGCGCCGACGTCGTGCTGACGTACGGACAGTACCGCGCCATTCTCGCGACCAATCGGTCCCAGAGCGACCGGGCCACCGTGTTCACCGAGTATCACAAGCTCTACGAGGCGAGCCTCAACACGTACGCGTCCCTCTACCATGCCGTGCTCGAGCGCGACTGGTTTCTCGCGCAGTCACGCGGCTATGGATCGACCCTCGAGGCGGCGCTCCATGGCAACAACATCCCGCCGTCGGTCGTGGAGAACCTGATTGAGACGACAAAGGCGGGCACCGAGCCGCTCCGCCGCTATCACCGCCTGCGGAAACGCGTGCTGGGCCTCGAGACCTACCATTCCTACGACGCGGTGATTCCCCTCGTCGAGTACGACGCGAAGTATCCCTACGATAAGGTCGTGCAGTGGCTGCCGCCCTCGGTGGCACTGCTTGGCGCCGACTATCAGCGGCAGGTGCGGGAGGTGCTGGCGGGTCGATGGATCGACGTGTACGAGAACACGGGCAAGCGCAGCGGCGCGTACTCGGCTCCGGTGTACGGCGTGTATCCGTACATGTTGCTCAATCACAACGACACGCTCGACGCCGCGTTCACGCTCGCGCACGAGATGGGGCATTCGATGCACACGCTGCTCGCGAACGCCCACCAGCCGTTCGTGTACTCCGCGTACACCATTTTCGTGGCCGAGGTGCCCTCGACGCTGAGCGAGGCGCTCTTCCTTGAGTACATGCTCGCGCAGGCGACCAACGAGCGCGAGCGAATCGTGCTCCTGCAGCACGCGATCGACGGCATCGTCGGGACCTTCTACACCCAGGTGCTCTTTGCGGACTACGAGCTCCAGGCCCACCGCCTGGTCGAGCAGGGGCGCCCGGTAACGGCCGAGACGCTCAGCGAGATCTACGTCGACCTGCTCAAGGCGTATCACGGCGACGCCGTCGCGTTTGATGATCTCGGACGCGTCACGTGGTCGCGGATCCCGCACTTCTACAGCACGCCGTACTACGTCTACCAATATGCGACGTGTTTTGCATCGAGCGCCGAGCTCATGAGGCAGCTCCGCGGCGGGCCCAGCGGGGATCGCGCCGAGGCGATCGATCGCTATCTCACGCTGCTCAAGTCGGGCGGCAGCGACCATCCAATGCCGCTGCTCAAGCGCGCCGGCGTGGATCTCAGCCGGCCGGAAACCGTGCGTGCGGTCGTCCATCAGCTCGACACGCTGGTCACCCGGCTCGAGCACGAGATCGACGCGATGGCATGAGCAGCACCCGGGCGGTTCCAGCGTGCGGGGCGCGTGGACCGCTCGTGTCCGAAGCCCAGGCCAAGCTCAACCTCTTGATGCCGAACGCGCTGCCGGCGCTCGTGAGCGGGACTCCCTGATGAAGTGGTCTGCCGGAGATCGCGACAACATCGAAGAACGCCGCTCCCGTTCCGGGCTGCGCGGCGGCGTGCCTCTCGGTATCGGCGGCATCGTGATCCTGGCTCTGCTCAGTTACGCCACAGGTACGGACTTTCTCTCGTTGCTCGATAGCGGGGCCTTGCCAGTCGATCCCATAAGCGCCGGCCAGCCGCCTCGCGCCACCTCGCCCGGCGAAGAGTATCGAGTCAACTTCGTGGATGCCGTGGCCAGGGACACCCAGGCCACGTGGGCACAAGTCCTTGGCCCTCGCTACGAGCGTACGGTCGTGGTGTTGTTCACAGACGCGGTCGAGTCGGCCTGCGGCGCCGCGGATGCGGCCACCGGTCCCTTCTATTGTCCAGCCGACCGCAAGGTGTATCTCGATCTCGGTTTCTTCGACGAGTTGTCCCGGCGATTCGGTGCGCCCGGTGAGTTCGCGCAGGCCTACGTCATCGCCCACGAATTCGGTCACCATGTGCAGAATCTGCTCGGCACGAATGCTCGCGTCGGGCGCGATCGCGCGGGGGCGAACAGCGCGTCAGTCGCGCTCGAGCTGCAGGCGGATTGTTACGCCGGCATCTGGGGGCATGCGGCATCCCAGCAAGGGCGCTTCCAAGCAGGCCAGGTCGAGCTCGAACCGGGGGACGCCGAAGAGGCCCTGAACGCGGCGGCCGCGATCGGTGACGACCGGCTTCAACGGATGGGTGGGCGCCGCGTGGCGCCAGAGCGCTTCACGCACGGCACGTCGGAACAGCGCGTCGCGTGGTTCCGGCGTGGGATGGAGTCCGGCGATCCGGCTCGCTGCGACACCTTTGCCGCCCGCTGAGAAGGCTATCGGTTCGCTGGTGTCTGCGCGGTGCCTGCGCGCCGCGCAGGCCTGATGATGTAGCAGAAGAGGGTGATGTTCCACTCGCGGACGAAGCGGATGAGCAGCGCCGTCCAGGAATCGTAGGAGTGCAGTCCGTCGTAGAACTCAGGAGCGCGACGGCGAATCTCCGGGAGGTGCGCCCACGGAACGGTCACGATGTCGTGGTGCTCGTTGTGGTAGCCCAGATTGAAGCACACCTTATTGAGCGGGCCATAGTACGAGTACGTCTCCTGACCCGGGACCAGGGCGAAGTGCTCCTGAATCCACCGCGCCCCGAGCGGGTGGAGGCCAATGGCGAAGATGCTCGAGGTCGTCAGGTACTTGAGAGCCGGCCAGCCTGCCCACCGGTACAAGAGGAACATCGCTCCAAGCTGGAAGATGATGTTCATCGATGTCCAGAAATCAAGGAAGGGAATGGTGGTGAACCGTCTGACCCGGACGACCCCCTGTACGAAGAACGTGCCCGCAAGCCACAGGGCTTTCATCGCACCGGAGTGACCCACCACGCGGGCCTCGGTCGGCCCAGGCACGCCGGCGTCCAATTCCGGGTCGCCCATGTGGCGATGGTGGAGGAGGTGGTACTTGCAGAACGCGATGGCCGCGGGGAAGACGAGCGGAATGTTCGCGAAAATCGCCACCAGGCGGTTCCCCGTACGCCACCGAAACACGAGGTTGTGCGAGCAGTCGTGGATCATCGCCCACAGCGCGTGATCGATCGTGGCGCCGGCGACATAGGCACAGGGCAGCCAGACCATCCAGCTCATCGGACCCACGAATACCGCCAGCGCCATCTGGGCCGCCGTCAGCGCGACGACCCACAGGGCGCTCGACGGCATCGGGCCGGCCAACGAGCGCAGGTCGGGGTGCGCCGCCAGCATCTGTCGACCGCGCGTGGCGTGGGGTTCGCCGTAGGTCACGCGGATGTAGTCGTCCTGCGGCATGCAGACACCGTACCTCGCCTGGAATGGTCGGCGCAAGCGCTTCGTCTCGGGTGGTGCTGACGGCCGGCTCACGGAACTGCGGCCTCATGGCGCCCGGCGTCCTGCTGGGTGCGCCGCCGCGCGAGGTAGAACAACGTTGCGGCGGCCAGGACGGTGGCTTCGACGGCGAACTCGCGGAAGGTCGCCTGTGAGAGAAGCCAGAGAATGACTACCGCCGCCATGACTGGAATTGTCGGCCCGCCGGGCAACGCGAAGGGCGCTCCTGCCATGCGGACATCGCGGCGCGCCAGCTCGTACGACGCCGCGACACACAGCAGATACAGTGTGAGCGCGGCGACATTCGAGAGCACGGCGAGTGTCGTGAAGCTGCTGCTGATGGCGAGCGCCGCGACCAGCACGGCGTACGTGATGATGGCAATGTGCGGCGTGTGGAAGCGCGGATGGATGCGCCCGAGGGCAGCCGGGAGCAGGCCGTCTCGCCCGAGCGCGTACAACGCGCGCGGGCTGCCGAGCAGGTCGCCCGACACGTAGCCGAACATGGAGACGGCCGCACCCGAGAGAACCAGGACCCGTCCGACGGGGCCCAACACGCGGGAGGCCGCCTCGGCCAGCGGCGCCGCCGCATAGGTCGACAGGGAAGGCCCGAGCAGGCCTTGTGCGACTCCCTGAACCAGCAGGTACAGTGTGGTCGTGATGGCCAGCGCAAGCAGCACGGCACGCGGCACGGTGCGCGCCGGATCGCGAATCTCGCCGCTCGGCGCGAGCGCGACCTCGACACCAGCGAACGCGTAGTAAAGGACGAGCGAGCTCGCGCCGACCGCCGACGGGGAGGGCAGCGACGACCACTGCAGGTACTCGAGGCGTACGAACCACGCGCCCGAAACGACGAGCACGACCAGCGGGAGCAGTTTGGCGGCCGTCAGGACCTCGACCAGTCTCGTCCCCGCCGTCACGCCGCGCACGTTGACGGCCGCCAGCACCGCGAACAGCGCGACGAGCACCACGCCCCTCGGGATCGCGCTGTTGAGGCCCGCCCACGTCACGCCGAGCGATCCGGCAAGGGCGCTGGCGACCGAGGCCGCCGCGAAGGCCGCCATCAGCCAGTACAGCACGCCGGCCAGAAAGCCGATGAGCGGCCCGAACGCCACCTCGATATAGACATAGAGGCCGCCGGTCAGCGAGACGCGGCTGCCGGCGGCGGCAAAACACAAGACGATGAGTGCCATCAGCGCGGCGCACGCGAGGTACGCCAGCGGGGCTGCGGGGCCCAGGCCCGCCGCCACGGCGGCCGGCAGCACGAAGATGCCGGCGCCGATCGTGGCGTTGATGATGCCCGCGGTCAGCTGGCGCAGGCCGATCGCGCGGTGGAGTTGAGGCAGTTCAGTCTTCCGAATTGGCCGCCAGACTTCAGACTTCAGACTTTAGGCTTACCGATCTCAGAGAGGTTGTGGGATGCGGCAATCTCTGCGGCCACGCGCCGGCCGCTCTCGACGGCGCCGTTCATATAACCCTGCCAGCGGAAACTGGTGTGCTCGCCGGCGAAAAACAAGCGGCCGGCGGGACGCGCGAGCCAGGATCGGAGCGCTGGGTCGAAGGCGGGATCGAAATAGGCATAGCCGCCGCGGGCGAACGGATCGGCCTCCCACGACACCACGCGCGATGCGACCAGCTCGGCGCGGCGCGATCCCAGCCACTCGAGCGCTTCGATCATCTGCAGCGGGCCGTTGGCCGCAAACATCTTCTGCGTGGCGTCGCTGGCGCTCCCGCCGGCCAGCAGCGTCAGGATGCCGCCGCCGCCGCGCTGCTCTTCGGCGCCTTCCCAGATCGCGCCGAACGGCAGCGCCGATCCGAACGCCCGCGGGCGTCCGGGCGCGCGCCAGAACCGTCGCGAGAACTGCAGCAGCGTTTTCGTCGCGCGGCCGTACCGCAGTTTCGCGATGGCATCGTGCTGCTGGGCGGGCAGCGCCGGCGTGATCGGCACGCGGCACAGCGTCGTCGCCGGGAGCGCCAGGACGAGGTAGTCGCATTCGACGTGCGACGCACCACCAGCGTGTTTGAGGCTGGCCTTCACCGTGCGGCCCCGGTGCGTCACGGCGACCAGCTCGGTTGAGAGTCGCAGGCGACCGCCAAGGGGAGCGGCAAGGGCCGAGGCCAGCTGATCGTTGCCGCCCTTGATCCGGTACATGCGCCCCGGCCACGAGCCGTTGCTGTCCGCGAACTGATCCACGAGCGCGAGCAGTGACAGATCTTCGGGGTCGGCCAGGAAGAATCCGCGCAAGCCGCTGACAGTCCCTCTCAGTTCTTCGTCCGCTCTGATCTCGTTCAGCCACTGGGCGACCGATTGGCGGGCGAGGTCGGCCACGATCGGCGAGTCCCATCGCTTGTCAGCCAGAACATACCGGTGGATCACGTTCTCCAGAAGCCCCGGCAGACGATCCCATCCGCCGGTGGCGCCCCGACCCGCGATGCGCGGCTGCCCGGATCCGTTCGGTCGGACGTAGCCCCAGCCGTCGCGCAGGATGCGCGCGAGGGGCAGCCCCAGTTCCCTGCAGAGGCCGCAGATCTCGAGCTGCGATTCGTCGATGAGGTCGCCGCCGGCCTCCGCGTGCTGCCGGTCGGCGAAGCCGTCACGGATCGTCCACACGCGACCGCCGACGCGGTCGCGCGCGTCGATGACCGTGACCGTGGCGCCCATCGCGATCAGGTCGCGCGCCGCCGTCAACCCGGCCAGACCCCCACCAGCGACGAGGACAGAAACGCCGTTCACATTTGCTCGACTGCGTAGCCCTTCGCCTTGAGGACGGCGAGCAGGCCGTCGGGACCGATCAGATGCGCCGCACCGATGACCACGAAGGCGCGGCCGCGGCGGGCGAACAGCGCTTCGATCTTGGGCAGCCAGCTACGATTGCGGTTGACCACGAGGCTCTGATACAGCTCGCGGTCGTCGCTGAGATCGCCCAGCACGATCCGCTCGACCGTGGCGGCGTCACCGCCGCGCCACGCGTCGGCCAGTTGCCGGACGCTGGCCATCTCGGTCTGGGAGGCCTCGAGCGACTCGGCCAGCAGCCGATCCTGCTGCGCGCGCGTCATGGAGTCAAATAGCGAGATCTGAAAGTCGGTTGTCTCCAGCCCCTGCACCATCTTGCCCTCGGCCCTCGCGCGATCGTAGAAGTGCTTGTCGAGGCCAAGCTCGGGTTCGAAGCCGGCCTTCTGCCACTCGAGTCCCAGAACCGTGAGGGCAATCATCCACGGCTTGAAGCGCTTGAGCGGCTCGATCGGCGCGCCCAGGGCGGCGACGCGCTTCGTCACGAGCGCGAACGTGGCGGGGGAGACCAGCTGGTCGAGCGACTGGTTGGCCGGCAGCATGCCGCGGGTGACCACGGCGAGCTGCGACTGTGGCGACAGCATCTCCCCGAGGTCGGCCTCCTCGACGAGCAGGTCCGCATCCTTGAATGCTGCATCGAGCGCCGGGGCGAGCGGGTAGTAGTCCTTGGTGAGGAGGTGCAGCGACCCAACGAGGTAGACAGCCCCCGGTCCTTTCGTGGCTTTCCACAGGAAGCTCCGCGTCTGGGGGATGGCCTGGATCGGCGCGAGCAGGACGAGCGCCAGCGCGAGTGCGATCTTCTTCATATCGAAACCATCTTTCCAGGGTTCATCTGGAAGTTGCCATCGCCCGCGTGGCCATGTCGGTCCAGTGTACACGGGTCCCGATCACGTTGTATCCTTTACCCTTGAACATGAACGATCCCATCGTCGTTATTGGCGCGGGTCCTGCCGGGCTGACGGCGGCGTACGAGTTGACCAAGCGCGGCGTGCGGCCGGACGTTTTCGATGGGGACACGCAGGTCGGCGGCCTGGCCAGGACGGTCGTCTACAAGAATTTTCGGTTCGACATCGGCGGTCACCGGTTCTTCACGAAGGCGACCGCGGTCCGCGAGCTCTGGCACGAGTTGCTCGGCAAGGATCTGCTGCAGCGGCCGAGGCTCTCCCGCATCTACTATCGTGGCCGCTTCTTCGATTACCCGCTCAAGGCTCTCAACGTGGTCACCAATCTGGGACTGATCACGAGCGTGGCCGTTCTGGCCAGTTACGCACGCGCCAGAATCTCTCCAGTCCGTCCGGAGGTCAGTCTCGAGGACTGGATCTGCAACCGTTTCGGCCGGCGCCTGTTCGACATGTTCTTCAAGAGTTATACGGAGAAGGTGTGGGGTATTCCCTGCAGCCAGATTGGCGCGCAGTGGGCGGCGCAGCGGATCAAGGGCCTGTCGCTATGGACCGCCGTGCTCAGCATGCTCGGCGTCGGGCGTGAAGGACAGATCAAGACGCTGATTCACGAGTTCGAGTACCCGCGGCTGGGGCCCGGCATGATGTGGGAGGAATGCCGCGATCGCATCGTCGCCGCGGGCGGACGGGTGACGCTCGAGTCGCGCGTGGTGGAATTACGGCACGACGGCGAGCGCATCCATACGGCCGTGATCGAGGACCGTGGCGGGCGGCGCGAGCAGCCGGCCTCGCAGGTCATCTCGACGATGCCCGTCCGGCACCTCGTGAGAACGCTGACCCCCGCCGCACCTGATACGGTCCGTGCGGCTGCCGAGCGGTTGAAGTATCGCGACTTCCTCACCGTCGCGCTGATCGTCGATCAGGAGCATGTGTTCCCCGACAACTGGATCTACATCCATGAACCAAGTGTCCGGGTGGGCCGCGTCCAGAATTTCAAGAACTGGAGCCCGGAGATGGTGCCCGACACCAGGCTCACGTGCCTGGGCCTTGAGTACTTCTGCTCGGAGGGCGACGATTTGTGGCGAATGTCTGACCAGGCCCTCATTGATCTTGCCAAGCGGGAGATCGTGGCCATCGGACTGGTCCGGCCCGGCTCGGTCACCGATGCGACGGTGCTGCGGGTCTTCAAGGCCTACCCCGTGTACGACGATGGATATCTCGAGGCGCTGACCACGATCCGGGAGTGGCTCAAGCGGTTTGCCAACCTGCAGCTGGTCGGTCGCAACGGGATGCACAAGTACAACAACCAGGATCATTCCATGCTCACGGCCATGCTGGCGGTGCGGAACCTGTTTGGGGAGCGGCACGACCTGTGGGAGGTGAACGCCGACGAGGAATATCACGAGCAGGTGGAGCGTCCCGAGCCCGATGCGGCCGCGGGCATTGCCGCCGACGTCGGGCGGCTGGCCGGCACGCAGCCGATTGTCCCGCGCTCGATCCCGGTCCGTCAGCGCGAGCCGTGAGGTGGCGTTGGCCCGCGCCCGGGTGCTATTCTTGAACGCATTCCTTACATGTCTCCACCGGCATCCGCCCAAATCGAAGAAGGCGTGATCGACGTGCTCAAGCGGGTGAGCCGTCGTCCGATCGAGCCGACTCTCAGCAGCGATCTGGTCGCCGACCTGGGATTCGACTCGCTTCAGGTCCTCGAGGTCATCGCGGAGCTGGAGGACCGGTTCGACGTGTCGATTCCCCTCAACGACGTGGCGACAACGCGGACGGTCGCGCAGGTCGTGGCGCAGGTCGCGCAGCTCACCGAGGGACGGTCGACCTAGGTGATGACGTTCCGCACGCTCCCTGAAGCGCTCGATCGGGCCGCGCGTTCCGGTCAGGGCTACACCTTTGTCGACGGCGGGGTCGAAACCCGCCGGTCGTACGCGGAACTGCAGCAGGCGTCGTTCGGCGTCGGGCGCTCGCTCGTCGAGGCCGGCCTGCGGCGCGGCGACGTGGTCGCGCTAGTGCTCGCCGATGCCGAGCCCTTCCTGACGTCGCTGTTCGGCGCGTCGATGGCCGGCCTGGTGCCTGCATCGCTGTATCCACCGGTGACAGCCGGCGGTCTGGATCGGTATTTCGATCTCACAGCCGGTATCCTGCGCGCCTCGGGTGCCAAGGCTGTCGTGACGGCCGCCGCACTGGTAAGCGGTTTCGAGGCGCTCCGGGCGACCTGCCCGGAGCTGGCCCTCGTCCTGTCGCGCGAGGCCCTCGATGCGCCCGCACTGCCGCCCGACGCGATGCCGTCGCTCGATGACATCGCGTTCGTGCAGTTCACGTCGGGCTCGACCTCGTCGCCAAAGGGCGTGGCGCTGTCTCACCGGAATCTGTCGGCCAACGTCGATGCGATCAACGGCCCGGCCGGGCTGGGCACGTCGAGCGAAGACACGGCCCTGAGCTGGCTGCCGCTCTATCACGACATGGGTCTGGTCGGCATGGCGCTCGGCCCGCTGTACTCCGAGCGGCCGGGCATCCTGCTGACGCCGCAGGCGTTCGTCAAGCGCCCGGCCGAGTGGCTGAAGGCGATCTCGCGCTACCGCGGCACCATCAGCTTCGCGCCCAATTTTGCGTACGACCTGTCGGTCCGCCGCGTGAAGGATCGCGATCTCGAAGGCCTGGATCTTTCGTGCTGGCGAGTCGCCGGGTGCGGGGCCGAGCCTATCCATGCCCCGACGCTCATGGCGTTCGCCGAACGCTTTGCGCCGGTGGGATTCCGAGCCACGAGCTTCTTGCCAAGCTACGGCCTGGCCGAACACGTGCTTGCCGCGACGTTCCCACCGCGCGGCCAGCTGCCTCGAGTCGAGCACATCGCGTCCGACGATCTCACCAAGCGACGGCTTGCCACGCTGGCGGTGGGGGGCGGACCGTCGGTGCCCGTCGTCGGCTGCGGACGCGCCTTGCCGGGTCACGCGATTCGCATCGTGGGTGAGGACGGGCGGGAGCTGCCCGATCGCGAGGTCGGCGAGATCGTGCTGTCGGGACCGTCGGTCATGCTGGGTTACTATAAGGACCCAGCCCTGACCGCGGAGACGCTGAGAAACGGATGGCTGCACACCGGAGACTTGGGCTATCTGTCTGACGGCGAGCTGTTTGTTTGCGGCCGCGCGAAGGACATCATCATCGTCAACGGCCGGAAGTTCCACCCGCAGGATCTGGAATGGGCGGTCGCTGAATTGGCGGGCGTTCGCCGGGGCCGGGTGGTGGCGTTCGGCACGACCCGGCAAGGGGCCTCCGATCGCGTGGTGATTGTCGCGGAGCCGAGCGGCACGGTCGGCGCGGCGGCGTTGGCCGAGGGGATTCGGCGGCGAGTCGGCGACGCGCTGGGTCTGTACGTCGACGACGTCGTGTCCGTGCCGAGTGGAACGATCGGCCGGACGACCAGCGGCAAGGTGCAGCGCGCGGCAACCAAGGCGAAATACGAGAGCGGCGGGCTCGTGGGCGACGCGGCCGACCAGGCCGGACTGCGCGCGTAAACGGAGAGTGGATGGACCTGCTCGACAAGTTACGGAGCATTGAACGGCGGCTCGCGGGCTTCGCGCCCGGGTCGGCGGTACCCGGCGTGACGGTCATCGACCGTGTGCTTGGTCCCTGCGAGGTCGTCGTCTCTGGTCGGCCGACGTTGATGTTCGGCTCGAACAACTATCTGGGTCTCACCATGCATCCGGCGGTGATCGAGGCGGCGCGCGCCGCGATCAGCGAATACGGCGCCGGAACCACCGGATCGCGCACGGCCAACGGCACGCTGGCCCTGCACGAAGCGCTCGAGCGGGAGTTCGCCGAGTGGTCAGGCAAGCGTCACGCCATCATCTTCAGCACTGGGTATCAGGCCAATCTGTCGCTCATTGGCGGGCTGTGCGGGAAAGACGACGTCATCCTGATTGACGCCGACAGCCACGCGAGCATCTACGACGCGACCCGTCAGACGCCCGCGCAGGTCATTGGCTTTCGCCACAACTCGCCGGAAAGTCTCCAGAAGAAGCTCGAGCGGCTGCCCAAGGGCGAGCGAAATCGCCTCGTGGCCTGCGAGGGGTTGTACTCGATTCGCGGCGACGTGGCGCCGCTGCGGGAAATCGTCGACGTCTGCCGCCAGTACGGCGCGTACCTGCTGGTGGACGAAGCGCACTCCCTCGGCACGTTCGGGCCGACCGGGTTCGGGTGCGCCGAAGCGCAGGGCGTGCTCGACCGGGTGGACTTCGTCGTCAGCACGTTTTCAAAGTCACTCGCGGGCATCGGCGGCGTGTGCGTGTCGGATCATCCCGAGTTGCGGGCACTGCACTTCCTTGCGCGGGCCTACGTCTTCACGGCGTCCGGATCGCCGTCGAATATCGCCGGCGTCCGGGCTGCGGTCAAGATCGTGCGGGCGCATCCCGAGCTGCGCGAGCAACTGTGGTCCAATGTCCGGCGGCTGCGCCAGGGCCTGCAGGAGCGCGGCTTCGTGATTGGCGACACCGAATCGCCGATCGTCCCCATCCTCACGGGCGACGAAGACAGGACGATGGCGCTCTGGCAGCGGCTAATGCACGAAGGCCTGTACGTCAACCTGATCGTGCCGCCCGGTTGCCCGAAGGACCAGTGCGTCCTGCGGGCCAGCTGCTCGGCGGCGCACACACCCGAACAGATCGCGCGCGCGCTCGATATTTTCGCCCGCGTCGGCGCCGAGCTGGGCGCGACGCGCGTCGCGGTATCCTGAACTCAGTCACTACAGCCATCCCTGCTGTCTGTACCACCGCGCAGTTTCGTTGAGCCCCCGCTGAAGGTCCACCTCTGCGACGATGCCGAGACGATCGCGCAGGCGATCGACGTGGCAGACGAAGCCCTCCGCCGAGATTTCCACGTTCCGCCAGCGGTTCAGCAGCATCGGACGGCCAATGAGCTTGCCGGCGGCCTCGCCGGCCATCGCCGCGAGATCGGTGATGACGCTCGGGATTGGAATCGTCAGGGCAGAACCGCCGAGCGCCGCTTGAATTCGTGTGAGGAGATCGCGAGCCGTCACGGGGTGGGGATGGCCGACGAAGACCGTGTCCTGAAGCGTTGGGGCGGCGAGCGCCGCGTCGATAGCGCGAACGACGTCGTGGACATAAATGAAGGTGTACGCGGCGTCGCGCCGGCCGACGAGTGGCAGGATGCCCAGGCGGGCAAACCGAAACAGCGGCAGCATGGCCCGGTCGCCGGGGCCGTACACGACCGACGGCCGGAGAATCGTCCACCGCAGTCCTTCAATCGCGGTGATCAGCCGTTCGCCCGCGAGCTTGCTATGCCCGTACGGCGTCAGGGGCGCTGACGGATCCTCTTCGCGCCTTGGCGCGGCCGGTGACGCCGGGCCCGCCGCGGCGAGACTGGAGACGTAAATCAGGCGAGCGCCAGCGGCACGGGCGGCCGCGGCGACGGCCTGGGTGCCGCGGACGTTGACGTCGATGTACTCGCGCTCGCGCACCGTCGAGACGATGCCGGCGAGATGCACGACGGCGTCGACGCCTGCAAAGGCCTCAGTCAGCGCGGACGTTTCGAGTGGTGCCTGGACGGTGGTCGCGCCTGGAGGCGCAGCATGCGCGGAGCGCGCGCGCACGATCGCGCGCACGTCCGCGCCCTGCGAAACGAGGTGGGCCGTCAGGTGACGGCCGATGAAACCTGTCGCGCCGGTCACGGCGACGCGCCTGCTCCTCTCGCTCACGCCAGCGCCTTCTGATAAATGCGATACGTCTTGTAGCGCCTTGCCCCGGCCATTTCGGCCGGCTGGTTGATGTCGCGGTTGTCTTCGAGCACCCAGGAGAACTCGACGCGACGATAGCGTGTGTCCTTCATCTGGCGGTGAAGCTCGAACAGGAGAAGCGGGTAGAGCCCGAGGGTGCGGTACTCCGCGAGGACGCCGAACAGCAGGAGTCGCGCCTGATCGATGATCCGCTTGCGTCCGAGCAGCCGAATCAGGCCAAGGGGAAACAGACGGCCATCGGTGCCCTTGAGCGCTTGATTGATGTCTGGAATGGCGATGGCGCACGCGACGGGCCGTCCGTTCGCTTCGGCGCAGACAGCGCACCGCGGATCGAAGATCTGCTTCATCTCGCCGGCAATCCGGCGGAACTCGGCGGGCGTCGGCGCCACGAAGCCCCAGTTCCGCTCCCATGCGCTGCAGTAGATCTCTCGGAGCCGTTCGACCTCGCGCGCGAACTCGGCGAGCTGCAGCGGCCGCACGAGGACGCCCTGGCGGTCGCGCACCCGCGCGGCGAGACGGGCCACGACCTGTGGTACCTCGGCGTCGATCGAGTAGAGCCACGCATAGAGATCCTTGACTTTGTGGTAGCCGGCCGACTCGATGTACTCGCCATAGGCAGGCGGGTTGTGCGGCATCATCACCATCGGATCGGAGTCGAACCCGTCAACCAGGAGCCCCGCACTGTCGTTGAGTGACAGGTTGATTGGGCCCCGGACGTGCGCACGTCCTCGTCGCCTCGCCCAGGCCTCGACCATCGTGAGCAGCGCCTGGGCCGCGGGTCGATCCTCGGCCTCGAAGAACCCGAACATCGCAACGCCGTCTCTGTGCGTGTCGTTGTGCAGGCGATCGTCGATGGCGGCGATCCGCCCGACGATCCGGCCGTTGCGCCGCGCGAGAAGCAGCTCGACATCAGCGTGGGCGAAGAATGGATTGTGCGAGGGTGAGAGCCGCTCGCGCTCGGCGAGGCGAAGCGGGGGTATCCAATGAGGATCGCTGCTGTTCCGCACGTGCGCATAGTCGATGAAGCGGCCGATGTCGCGGCGCCCGAACGCGGGGGAGACGTCGATCACGAGCCCATATGTTATGTCATGCTTGTGGCGATTCGCTGCGACCTGTGTCTGGCTCCCCGCCGTCACAGCCGGTCATAAGGAGATATCGTCATGAAGAGACTGCTCTCGCTGCTTGTCCTCGTCGCCGCGTGCGGATTCGTGCTCCCGACGGTATATGCGCAGGGCCTGCAGGTTGCCGAGGCCAAACTCGGGAAGGGCGTGCAGGATCGCGCCATCACCGACGAAACCACGACCTTCGCCGTGAACGACAAGGTCTACCTGTGGCTGAGACTCACCGGCAGCGGGTCGGACACCGTCACAGTGACCTGGAAGACTGGCGACAGCACCTCCAGCACCACGCTACAGGTCGGCGGCGACCCGTGGCGCACGTGGGCCAACAAGACCGTGTGGAAGGCCGGCGAGTGGACCGTGACCGTGACCGACGCCAGCGATCGGGTATTGAAAGAGCTGACGTTTACCGTGCAGTGACGTCGATCAGGAACTCGATCGGGGCCGGACGATCCGGCTGAAGAGCGTGACCTGGCGATCGCGGAGGAACCGTACGAGTAGCCGCGTCCACGACCAGTGGGCGTGCAGATGGTCGTAGAACTCCGGGGCGCCGCGCCTGACCTGCGGCAACCGCCGCCACGGGACCGTGATGAGATCGTGATGCTCGTTGTGGTAGCCCACGTTGAAGCTCACGCGGTTGAGCGGGCCGTAATAGGAGTAGGTTTCCTGTCCGGCCTTGAACACGTAGTGCTCTTGGATCCACCGCGCCCCGAGCGGGTGCAGCCCCACGGCCATCATCATGGACGCGGTCAGGTACTTGAGCGGCTCGAGGCCCACCCACGCCACGATCGCCAGAACGACGCCGGCCTGAGACAGCATGTTGGCCGCCGTCCACGCGTCCAGAAAAGGCACCGACCTGATGCGGCGCGGGCGGAGCGTGCCTAGGACCAGCGCGAGCGCCGCGAGCCATGTGGCCTTGCCCGCTGTCGTCTGGCCAACCAACCGGGCTTCGGTCGGGCCGGGAATGTCTGCGTCGAGATCGATCTCGCCCATGTGGCGGTGGTGGAGCAGGTGGTACTTGCAGAACGACATGGCCGCCGGAAAGACCAGCGGTACGTTGGCGAGGAGCGCCGTCAGGCGATTGCCCGTGCGCCAGCGGAACACGAGATTGTGGGCGGTCTCGTGAATCAGGACGAAGAGCGCGTGATCGATGGTCGCGCCCACGACGTAGGCACACGGGAGCCACACGTACCAGGGCTGACCCATGAGCAGGAGCGCCAGCGCGAGCTGTGTCGACGCGAGCACGAGCGTCCAGCCCGCGCTCTGCGGCAGCGGACCGGCGAGTAACCGCAGCTCGGGGTGTGCCGCCAGAATCTGGCGCCCACGCGCGAGGTGCGGTTCGGCGCCCGTCACGCGAATGTAATCTAAGGAGGCGATCGTCTCTCTCCTCTCTGGAAGTCCGCCCTATGTTAAGCCATGAGGTACCGTTCGGCTAGAGTTCCACGGTAACATCATCGCCGATGGATCCGATCGGCTCTGACGGCCGGCCGCGCGTGGCCCGTGCGGCCCTCATCCTGACGGCCGTCATGCTCGCGTCGCGCGTCTGGTTCATCCTCCATCGCTACCTGGATCTCGACGAGTTCGAGCACGCGCACGCGACGTGGAGCGTGTCGCGCGGGCTGGTGCCCTATGTCGATTTCTTCGAGCATCACACGCCCTGGCTGTATTTCCTGTTCGCGCCGCTCTTTCCGCATTTCGCGACCGACACGGATCCGCACGCGGCGGTGAGCCTCCTCGTGGTGCTCCGACTGCTGATGTGGGGGATCAGTATCGCGTCGGTTGTCTGCGTCTACGAGCTGGGCCGGCTCTGGCGCGACCGTGAGACCGGCATGCTCGCCGCGTTCCTGTTCACCGCGGCCAGTCAGTTTCAGGATGTGATGTTCGAGTATCGCCCCGACGTGCCGGCGCTGCTGTGCCTCCTGCTGTGCCTCATCGCCGTCGTCCGTGCGTGGCGGTCCGATCGGGCCTCTGTCGCCGGGGCGCTGTTCAGCCTGGGCGGCCTGGCCTTTGGTGCGGCCGTGCTGTTCACACAGAAGTCGGTTCTCGCGCTGCCGGGCCTGGCGGTGGCGCTGCTTGCCTACGTGGGGGAGCCAGGCGCGGGAAGAATCGAGCGCTGGCGCCTGCGCGCGATCCTGGTTTCGCTGTTCGTCGCCGGCGCCGCGGCGCCCGTGGCGTGGACCATGTACTGGTTCGACGCGCATGGCGCCCTGACTGCGTTGGTGCACCACAACGTGGGCGTCAATATCGCTCAGAATGCCGGCAGGTTTTCGCCTCTTCCCCGGCTCTTCTCACATCTGATTCACTCGCCCGCGCTGATGGTGCTCGGTTTCGGCGGATTCGTCGTGAGCGCCATGCGCGCGAAGGTCGAGGCGGCGGGCAGCCGCCTCGTGCTGCTCGGCACGGCGGCGAGCCTCTTTGTGGGCGTGGGCGTGATCCCGCGCGTGTACGACCAGTATCTGGTCGCCTATTTTCCGCACCTGTCGGTCTTCGCGGCGTCGTGGACGCTCGACCTCGTGTCCCGCGTCGGCCCGCGTCTGCACGCTCGCGCGTGGTGTGGGCCCGTGCTGGTGCTCGCGCCCCTGGCCAGTCTCGTCGCGCTCGTCGTGGGCGTGGACGATCCCGCGAGCGTCGCCGGCGCCGCCATGATCGTCAGCTTCACGCTTGCCGCCGTCCTCGCGGCGGCGGGCGTCTCGCTCTGGCAACACGC
>JBAUGX010000175.1:0-2455 GCA_049679965.1 Vicinamibacterales bacterium | reverse complement strand
CGAGCATCAGCGTAAGTTCGCGCCGGGGGTGGGGCCCCGGCGCCAGTAAGTAATGTTGACCCTCATGCTGGACCAGCAGTTGATTGACTTTGAGCGAGACGGGTTTGTGATCGTGCCCGGCATGTTCGCGCCGGAGGAAATCCGCAGGCATGCAGCGTCGATTGACGCGCTCGCGGCCCGTCCGCCCGAAGTCGGCAAGCAGATGACGTACTTCGAGGACAGCCTGCTCGTCCCCGGACAGCGCGTGTTGGCCCGTATCGAGCGGTTTGTCGAGTACGACGAGGGGCTGGCGTCGCTCGTCCGCGACCCGCGCATCGTCGACCTCACTTCCGCACTCCTCGGCGACCGGGCCATCCTCTTCAAGGACAAGATCAACTTCAAGATGCCCGGCGGGGGCGGCTTCACGCCGCACCAGGACATCCAGCCTGGCTGGGACGCCTACGCGTCGTACTTCATCTCGGTGCTCATCGCGATTGACGCGAATACGTCAGACAATGGCTGCCTCGAGCTCGCGGCCGGTCATCATCGCCGCGGCCTCATTGGCCGCAAGTGGGAGCCGCTCGAAGGCGAGGAACTCGAAGGCGTGATCTTCAGGCCTTACCCCATGGAGCCTGGGGACGCGGCGTTTTTCGACTGCTTCACCCCTCACCAGTCCAAACCCAATCTCACCGATCAGCCGCGGCGCAATATCTATCTCACCTTCAACCGCGAGCGCGACGGACATTTCCGCGCGCAGTACTACGCCGACAAGCGAAAGAGCTATCCGCCAGACTTCGAGCGCGACCCGAATCGGTCTTACGTGTTCCGCGTCTAGAACTCGAGGGAGAGATCATCTTCGCTATTGCGGCGCGACAGCCGCCGTGGCTCGATAGCCGGTGCGCGTACGGACCACGAGGCGCTCGGGTCCCGCCACCGTCACCTTGATCGAACGGTAGGAGCCATCGAGCGCCTGATTGACTGGCGTGTAGCCAATCGTGTACTGGCTGCGAATCTGGTGGGCCATCTCGAGCACGACCGCGTTGATGGCCTCGATGCTGGACGGAAACGTGAGAAGCCCACCGGTGCCCTCAGTCAGGTCGTCGAGCTCCTTGCGAGCCGTATCGCGCGTCCTCTTCCCTTCGTCACCGGGTTCCGACAAGCCGACCGCGTAGATGGCCACGTCGTCGAGCTCGGCTTGCCGCCGAAGGCGCTCCTTGGACACTTCACTGGCGTTGTCGTGGCCGTCGCTGATGATGAGCAACGCCCTGCGGTCGTGTGCGGCGTGTTCTCGCAGATAGCCCTGGGCCATGGCGACCGCGTCATAGAGCGCCGTGCCCCCGATTGAATCGACGCGCGCAATCCTCGCCTCGAGCGTCGCCGCGTCACGCGTAAACGGCACATCGACACGCGGCTTGTCCGCGAAGTTCAGCACGAAGAATTCGTCATCGGGATTCGATGCGCGCACAAAGGCCACGGCCGCCGCCTCGATCTTTCGCCGCAGCAGGCGAATGCTGCGGCTATTGTCGATGAGCAGTCCGATCGATACGGGCACGTCGTCGCGGCGGAAGAGCGTAATCGGTTGGGGCTTGCCGTTCTCGTACACGGTGAATGCCGTGGAGTCGAGACCGGCCACGATCACGCCCCGGCTGTTCTTCACCGTCGCGCGCAACACGACCAGTCGGGTCTGGGCGCGGAACACCGGCTCCTGGCGCGCCTGAAGCACGCCGACGGCGGCCGAGGAGACGATGACGGCCGCGATCAGTCCGTGGGAAGGCGTCGCCCGCAACCAGTCACCAGCCACCAGCCACGTCATTCCAGGGGACCGGATCCGGACGCGAGCTGGAGCTGAATCGGCGTGTCGGCCTGGAACGACACCTCCTTGCCCTTGCCGAACACGTTCGTGTAGAACGTGCGGGCACTGCCGATGGTGGCAAACACGATCGCCGCCGGGGCCGAGTACTGACTGACGACCGCGCCGACCATCCCAAAGCCGATCGCGCCGCCGATGCTCTTGAGTCCGGTCTTGCCGGCAGTCGCCGCCGCACCGGAGACGCCCCCTCCTCCAGGGTTGGAACGTCCGCGTCGGCGGCTCAAGGCCTCGCGCAGCAGCAGCGCGGATACCGCCGGCTCGATGAATCGCGTGTTGGAGTTGGTGACGCGCACGCCGCCCTCTTCGTCAACGACGATGTGATCGTTCTCGCTCGCGTCCACGGAATTGAGGGCCGCCAGCAGCGTCGTTGGTTCCCGGTCCGATGTGCTGACCGATTCGAACAGGAATCGCAGTCGGCCGTTGCGGCGCATCCGCCCAGCCTTCTTCGCAAACGTGACCTCTCCGGAGAGCTCCGCGCCTTCGGGCAGGATCAATTGGTTGTCGGCGGAAAACACGGGCTGGGTCAACACCGCCTTGACAGGCGTCCCCCGGGGAGTCTTGGACGAGTCGAGCGCCGTCACCAGCCGAGCGTTCAGGACGCTGTCG
>JBAUGX010000174.1:0-14270 GCA_049679965.1 Vicinamibacterales bacterium | reverse complement strand
CACCACGACAGTTGTCGACCAGTACGTAGCCGGACCCGAAGACAGTACGTGGTGTCCGGCTTCAGCCGGACCCTTCAGGGCTTTGGACGCTGGGCGCCCTAGAAGGGGTACGCGTGCGCCTGATCCTTGATCGTCACCCACTGCCACTGCGTGAACTCTTCCCAGTTCGCGGGGCCGCCGATGCGCGATCCATTGCCGGAGGCGCCGCGTCCGCCGAAGGGGATGTGGGGCTCGTCGGCGACCGTCTGATCGTTGATGTGCAGCAGTCCGGTCCGCAGCCTGTTGCCGATCGCCAGGGCGCGAGAGACCGACCCGGAAATCACGCCGGCCGACAGGCCGTACTCCGTCTGGTTCGCCAGCGCGACGGCCTCGTCTTCGCTCGAAAACCTGGTGACGGCGGCCACCGGTCCGAAGATCTCCTCGTCGAACGCGCGCATGCCGGGCCGGACGCGGTCGAGCACCGTCGGACGATAGAACAATCGCTCGTACGAGCCGCCCGCCTTCAGCTCCGCGCCAGCCTTGATCGAATCCTGGACGATGCCGTGGACGCGGGCCACCTGCTTCTCGTTGATGAGCGGACCGAGAGCCACCTGCCGCGTGGCGGGATCGCCGACCGGCAGATGCTCGGCCACGCTGGCAAGTTTCTCCACGAGCGCGTTCGCGATCTTCTCGTGGACCAGGACGCGGCCCGTGGTCATGCAGATCTGTCCCTGGTGGAGCCAGGCCCCCCAGCGCGCGTTCGATGCCGCGGCATCCAGGTCTGCATCGTCGAGGATGATGAGCGAGTTCTTGCCGCCCAGTTCGAGCGACACCTTCTTGAGATGTCCTCCCGCCAGCGCGCCAACCCGGCGTCCGACGCTCGTGGATCCCGTAAAGGCGACCATCGCGATGTTCGGATCCGCGCAGATCGCCTCTCCCACGCCGGCGCCGCCGGGAAGGACATGCAGGAGCCCCTCGGGCAGCCCGGCCTCCTGCAGCACGCGCGCGATCAGAAATCCGCCGGCGACCGCCGTCTGCGGGTCTGGCTTGTGCACGACGGCGTTGCCCGTGGCGAGCGCCGGCGAAATAGCGCGAATGCTGAGGATGAGGGGAAAGTTGAACGGCGAGATGACGCCGACCACCCCGTGGGGGATCCGCCGGGCCATGCTGATGCGGCCGCCGTTGCTCGGCAGCACCAGACCCTGCGGCTCGGTAGGCATTGCCGCCGACAGATTCAGAATCCCGGCTGCCGCCCTTACTTCCACTTCGGCCTTCGGGGCGATCGAGCCCGTCTCGCGCACGATCCAGTCGACGATCTCTTCGGAGTGCTCCTCGAAGAGTCGCGCGGCCTTTCTGAAGATGGCCGCGCGGTCGTCGTACGGCATGGCGGCCCACTGGGCCTGGGCCGACGCCGCGAGCCGCGCTGCGGTGGCAACGTCCGGTGGGGCAGCAAGGCCGATTTCCGAGAGGGCCTTTCCCGTCGCCGGCTCCGTAACGGCCTGCGTCCCGCCGGCCGACGGGCGCCAACCACCCGAAAACACCTTGCCTCTCCACAACGGTTCGTTCAGGAACGGGCTGTTCGAAAGACTCATCCAATACCTCCTGAAACGCTTGCCGCGCGTCGGGCGTGGCGGTAGGCTCTCAGCATTATGGTGCGGAACCCGTGGCACATCGAAGGTGGGAACGAGGAGTGGTGATGGGAGATCAGAAGCCTGGACCGACGTGCTCGTCGGAACTGGGACCCGACTGGATCGACGCTGGTACGACGTGCCTGTCACGATCGAAGGCATCGGTATCTCTCGGAACTGGGGAGTCTCTCGCGCCTAAACCGGCGAGGCGGCCTGGCGAGAAGGTCATGTTCGCCGAAGACATCGATACCATCGCCAAGTCCCCGTTTGGTCTCACGAAGGCCGGGAAAGAAATCGTGAACCTGCTTCGAGGATTGCAGAAAAGCGACAAGATCGTTTACGGGCCGACCCACGGCGATCCTCCTCCTCGGGGCGAGTGGGACGGCACGACCATTACGGTCAACGAGGATTTCTATTCGAACGGTTGCAAGACCACCGTGGAACTGGTGCACGAGGCCTCGCATGCGATCTGGCGCGGCCGCCACCGCCTTGGGAAAGGCAAGACGGAATCGGCTGAGGAGGGGGCCGAGAACGAATACTCCTCGGTGAAGCACCAGCTCGATATCTACAAATGGCTGAGAGACGTCAGACATTGCCCTGCTGACTTCGAACTGGAGCGGCGCCTGGACCAAGAAGAGAACGGAGCGCTCAAGAGCGCTATCGAGGAACGCGAAAGGACGAGCCGCGAAGGACAATAGGCGCGAGTCGACTCTTCGAGGTCGCCCACTGAGGCCGCAGGCGTCAACTCACCGACATCAGGGAAAATGAGTCCAGAAAGCCATGAGCGTTCCGTGTGGAGTCGCGGTGTTCATCCTTGACGCCTTCGGACCGAGCGATTCGCCTGAGGGCCTGAACCTCTTTGGGGTTCAATTGCAGGTCCGCCGGCCGGCGCATCGCCGCTCGCGGGTGCGAACCAGCCGCCAGTCGCCGGTCTCATGGCCGCCATGTGGTCCCGGCGCAACGCTCTCTACCCGAGCGATTTGCCTGAACTTGACGGCGCAGGACGCGGGAAGCGGTGCCGGCGTCATTTGCCGGGAAATCATGTGGAAGGTGGAAGGCGCCATTCCCAGGATGGGCGTCAACTGCGGTTGACAGACAGCTTGACCGCTCTCAGATCGGCCCGCGCACCGCCCAGCGCAACTTCGCGGCCGCGGCGCGCCGGTCCGCGAAGGTTTCTTCTTTGGCGGAGCGCACGACCTCGTCCGCCACGTCGGCGTACACGCCCGCTCGCTGCCCCGCCTGGAACGCCTTCTTGACCCGCCGGTCCTCGCCGGAGTGAAAGGTGATCATGACGATCCGGCCGCCGGGCGCGAGGCACTGCGGCACCCACCGCAGCAGCGCATCGAGCGCCGAGAACTCGTCATTTACCGCAATGCGCAGCGCCTGGAAAGTGCGGCGGACAGACATCTTTACGTCAGCCTTCGCCAGGGTCGGGAGCGCCGCGGTGAGCCCCATGCGCACCACGCGCTCGGCGGCGTGAGTGGTCGTGACGGGCTTGTGCTTCAGCAAACCGGCAATGAGCAGGGCGTGCGGTTCATCGGCATTCTCCGTGAGCAGCGCTGCGAGTGCCTCCTCGCTCAGGCGCGCGATCAGTTGCGACGCCGGCTCCCCCTGCGACGGATTCATCCGCATGTCGAGAGGCCCGGGCTCTTTGTAGCTGAAGCCGCGGCCGGGATTGCCCACCTGCATCGAGGACACGCCAAGGTCCGCCATGATCAGATCCGCGGTCGCGAGTCCCTCGGCGGCGAGCACTTGCGGCAGGTTCGCGAAGCTTCCGTGGCGGGCGACGAAGCTCTCTGGGCCGAAGCCGGCCGCGCGCAGACGGGCTTCTGTGAGTGGCAACTCGAGGGGATCGACGTCGAGGCCGATCAGCCGTCCACCGGGCTGCACGCGTTCGAGAATCGCCAGGGCATGGCCGCCGCCGCCGAGCGTGCCGTCAACTGCGACATCGCCGGCCTTCGGTCGAAGGCAGCGCACGACCTCATCCAACATGATGGGTCGATGCGTGCCCGCCGGGGTCTTGCGAGACGCCAGGATCCCCTCGCGCACGAGATCGCTACCGGGTTCCGGCGCCGACGACGGCATTCCAGATCTGTTCGGCTCGCTGCAGCACCGCGGGAACGTCCTCGCGCCGCAGGAACCTCAGGCGGACGAGATCGTCGGCCGCCCGCCTGACGCGGCCGAGATAGTCCTGACGCCCCGTGTAGCGCTCGGCGATCGAGAGACGCGCGTCTCCAGATTGTTCGCGCTGCGCCTTCGTGGGCGCAAACGGCTCGAAACCTCCGACCAGGCCACTCAGGTAACCGAGATCGCTCAACTGCGGGCGTGTGACGTTCCAACCGGTGTAAGTACCGAGCGGCACGACCACTTCGGGAAGACGAACTCCCGCCACGTCGTTGCCGTCCGGGTTCACTTGAGGCACGAGGATCTGATACGGCGCGCCGAGCCGTGGCGGCTCGAACGAGATGATCTTCGTGGTGCCGTACTGCGGCCCGAAGTCCAGCCGCCACACCTGCGGCATGTAGGTGGCGAATGGAAACGAGGGCACGGTGGGGAAGCGGACGTCCTTCTGCGGCACCAGCTCGCCCTTCGCCATCGACGGATACTGCGACGGAGGCGGCTCGGTCCCGTTGCGCGCCCACGCATCGAGTTCCAGTAGCAGCGCGCGCGTGGCCCACTGCTGCGTGGCAAAGTTCGGGACGTGCTGGTACGGCGAACGAAATGTCTCTCCAGCGGCCGGCAGCGGACCGGACGCATGCGGTGTGCCCGCCAGGAAATACAGACGCGATGTCGCCGCGAGCGGCGCGTCCTGCCGGCCCTCGTCGGTATGCGTGAGGGACCCGGCGCGCGCCCAGTACTCGGTGGACGAGAACGTGTAGAAGATCTTCGGCGTGACGCGGGCCGCCTGGGCCCGCGCGAGCAGCCCTTCGTCGGTGAAGGGCGGGATGTCGACCGGCCGCAGCACCGACAGGACGGAGTTGCCGGCCACGCCCGGCATCGCGAAGCGGTGGTTGAAGCTGCCCGCGCCTGCGCCGGCCGACGCAATCATCAGCGCATCGAAGGCTGCCCGGCCGCGCTCGTCGGCATTGAAGCCGTCGCGAACGAACTCGCGGAGGAAGCGGCCGCTCTGCGAGTAGCCGTAGCCGATGACGCGCTCGAGGGCGGCCGGCGTCTCGCGCAGGGTGGCGCCGGCGGCGCCGTAATGTAAATATGCTGCGAAGTCGCGCATCGCGGCCAGGCCAAGACCGGCCACGGGCGACCCTTTCGCCTGATAAACGATTTCGTAGATGCCGACGCTGGCGGCGGTGCCGAGACGCGCCGAGCACCCGTCCGGGAAGAACTGCCACTCGTTGCGAGGGACGAGCCGCGGTGCTTCGTCCATCCTCGTTCGAAAGGTGAGCGTCGCGCTCTGCTGGCTGGGGTCGGAGGCGCAGTACGCGACGCCGAACCGGATCGTCCGCCCGCCCAGCGTTTCGATGTGCGTCGCACGCACGATCCCCTCGACCGGCGCCACGGGGGCCTGGAACGTGAGCCCGTCCGAGGGCTCCACGTCGAATTGCCAGCCGATGAACGCCACCGCGAATCCCTGCTCGAGGAGGAAGCGGTCTCCGAGGTTCCACGACTCCGGCGACATGTCGCGCTGCTGCGCATCGCTCATGATCGCAAGCGACTGATCGCGGCCGCGGTTGACGACTTCGAGGAACACACTGCCCCGCGCACGGCTGGCTTGTTTCGGCCGGAAGAACAGGAGATCCGATGAGAATTCGACCTTGCCCTCGGCATTGGTCGGCGCAAGGTCGATGTCCGCGATCGCGCGGTTGGCCGCGAGCTTCGGGTCGATCGCGAAATGCACGCGGCCGATCACGCGCTCGTGCGTGCCGAAATCGTCTCGGCGCCGCACGTCGACTCTGACGACCTCCGCCGACACCAGCTGCGCGACGAGCAGCAGGAGCCCGCAGACTGGCAGCGACCTCAGCATGGACCGCTCCACGTCACTTGACGAGTCTACCGCCGAGAATGGCCGCCGGCACAATCAGCAACAAGAACGTCAGGTGGTGCCAGACGGGCATCAGCGTCCAGACACCTGCCTGCACGACGATGCCCGTGGCCAGCAGCAGCGCCGCCATGACGAGCACGGTACCGCCGGCTCGTGCTCTGCTAATCGTCGCGGCCGCGGCTCCTGCGGCGAGTGAGCAGACGACGCTCAGCACGTTGACGCCGGCGAGTGGTCCCGCCGCCGTGTAAGGCTGGCCAGCCCCCACGACTTCGGCGGCCGCGCCAAACAACAGCGCATTGCCGCCGAGCCAGAGTGCCGTCCACGCCAGGTATCCGACGATCACGCCGACAACGGCTCGCTTCATAGTCACCGTTCCTCGTAACGAAAACGTGTCCCAGCGGGGAAGCGCAGGTCGAACACTTCTGCCAGGACTTTCAACAGTTCCTCGTCGTCGGCCACGAGCCGCTTCGTCGTGGTAGTGCCGTCGTCCGCAGTGAGCTCGCGGTTTCGCAGCAGATACCTCATGTCCGGCGCAATTCGCTGGGCCGTCAACGTCTGCACGAACCGCGAGTCCGGATGGGTGGACGTGTAGTAGTTCGCCATCTCGTAGTCGGCCATCTGCTGCGGCACGAGCGAGAACTCGTAGAGGTCCACCCACGATCCGTCCTGCTGCCACTGCAGGACCCAGTCGCCCCGTTCCTGAACGACGCGATAGGTCCATGCGGATTGATGCGCTTCCTCTCCAGGCGTGAACAGCAGCGGCGCCAGCAGCCCTGCCAGGCCGAAGCCGACGTCGGCGATCCAGTCCTCCGCGTCGATGCTCACCAGCAACAGCATGTGCGTGCGGGGGAGCACGCGGTGCGTGCGATAGCGCACGCGGGCGGCCAGGCGCGCGACCGAGAAACCGATGGACTGAAGAATCGCGGCGAACAGGAGGTTCTGCTCGAAGCAGTAGCCGCCCCGCCGGCCGACCACGAGCTTGGCATGCAGGCTCGCGAGGTCGAGGCGAATCGGCCGACCTAAGAGGATGTCGAGGTTCTCGAACGGAATATGGGTCGCGTGCGCCTGATGCAAAGCCGCGAGCACGTCGTAGGTGGGTGTGAGGCCGCCGGCATACCCGATCCGTCGTAGATAGTTATTGAGATCGGTGCGGGCGAGCGTCGGTGCGGCTGTCATGCCAGGAAGGGGAGAGAGGAAGCTGTCGCCGCTGATGCGGCGACAGCCTGCGATCGCTTACCGTGGAACCGGCTTCGCGTACAGCTCGATCCCTGAGAGGTTGAGGTAGCCGGCGTTACCGTGTCCGCCGCTCGGCATCAGATCCGCGATGCCGATTTCGTCCACCTTGCTCAGGTCTGGATTCGGGACCGGGACGAGGGTGACGACCTTCTCGGGATCCAGCTTGAACCAGCGCTGGCCACTAAACGCGATCTCGTTCTGAATGTATTCGCCATCGTTCGACTGGGAATAGCTACCGACGATGAAGGTCCCGTCCGCGAGTTTCACGACGGGATGGGCCACGTGGAGGGCCTGCGTGCGGACAGTCCACCGAAGTCTGGCCAGACCGGTCAGGTCGAGATAGTTGGCCTTGTCTCTCAGCGTCACGGCCACCGGCGAGGTCGCCATGCCGGTCCACAGGTCGAATCGCCCCTCGTGCGTGTACACACCGATCTCCTTCGCGGCCGCGCCGTAGAGCTTCAGCTCGAGTCTCGGATTGGTCACCGCGTCCTGCGTGACGCGCCGGTTCTCGTCGTTGAGCGCGCCCGTGTACGGAGGCTGCTTCCATTCCTCTTTGAAGAGCAGCGCGGGACGAGTGGCCGCTTCCGCTGCGCCTCGTGCTGCCGCTGGCGCCTGGCCCTGCGGAGCCGCTCCGCGACCGGCTGGAGCTGCCGCCCCACGGGCCGGTGCCTGCTGGCCGAACACGCCCACGGTCAGAGCGACGAGACCGACTGCTATCGCCGTCACTTCGATCGACATGCGCCGCTGCATAAAGCCTCCCTTTCCAGAAACCACCCGACAGATGCGGGGAACTATACCACCGGCCTCCGCCTCGGAGCGAAGCGGAGGATGAGCCACCCTCCAACCAGAAAGACTGGCGGTGTGGCGGCACCGGCGCCCGCCCATCCGGGGAGTCCGACGACCCGAACGAGGAACTCCGTCAACGCTGCGGCGGAGAGGCCGAGATACGACCAGGCTACCCATAGATAGTGGATGCGGAGCCACTGGTACGGTCTCGGGGTGACGAGCATCGGACGGAGCGCCATGCCCACGTTGAAGAGGCTGTACAGGGCGAGCGCGTGGAAGATGTTGAAGCCGCCGGTGAACTCGTAGATGGTGAGGGCGGACATGTTGTTGACGCCCATGGCGCCGGCATACACATAGCCCACGCGGCGATGGAGCGTGTCGCGTCTCGTCCGGATGAGCTGGATGGCGCCGGTCAGGAGACTCAGCGAGGCCGCCAAAGTATGGACGGTGCCGATGGCCGAGAGACCCATGTGGAATCGCGGTGCCTCGCCTGTGTCAGAACGTCAGGCCGGCGCGAAGGCCGAAGGTGCGCGCCGCGCCGCTCTCGCCGACGAAGCCCGACGGCGCAAGGCCCGGATAGGCAAACGCCGTTGGCACGTAGAAGGTGTTGAAGGCATTGCGCATCCAGCCTTCGACGAAAACCTGCCGTGCGCGCACGCCCACGCGGAAGTTGGCAATCGCGTACGCCTCCTGGCTTGCCGTATTCGCATCGTCGTACTGATACGCGCCGTAGCGAACCACGTCCGCGCGCCCGAACAGCATGAGCGCCGAGGTGAGGGAGCAGGAGTGCTGCACGCCGGCGTTCAGTGTGTAGTCGGGGGTGTTCGACAGCCTGTTGCCGCCCACATTCGAACCGCCCGACACGCTGCCGCTGCTGAACCGTGCGTGCGTATAGCCCACGCCACCGAACAGATCGAGGCCCTCCAGGGGACGCACGCTCAGCTCGCCCTCGACGCCTTTGCTCGTGGCGGCCCCCGCGTTCGAGATGTAGAACTGCCCGGGCACCGTGGGATTCGGCACGTTGACCTGCAGGTCGCTCCAGTCGAGAAAGAAGACGGCGCCGTTCACCGACAGACGGTCGGCGAGCCACGACGTCTTGGCGCCCGCCTCGTAGTTCCAGCTGTGCTCCTGGTTGTAGGCTTCGCTCCCGACGGGGGAGGCGGGGTTGAAGCCGCCCGCTTTGAAACCTCGTGAGGCGGTGGCGTAGACGGTTCTGCCAGGTGTCACGTGGTAGGCCGCCGTGAACTGCGGCGACACGTCGCTGAAGCTCTTCTCCGGCGTCAGCGTGGTCGGCTGACCCACTCCGAAAGCAACGAGAATCGGATCGGTCGTCGTGTAGAAGGTGCGAAGGTCGGCGGTCTTCCTCTCATAGTCGCCCCGCACGCCGACGCTCAGGTCGAGCTTGTCCATGATCATCACCGTGCCACGGCCGTAGACGCCGATGCCGTTGTCGTCGAGGCTCGACTGCGGTGAGTGCTGGGAATTGGCGGGTGAATCGAAGGGTACGAAGGCGGGGGGCTGGTTCGCCTGATAGAAAAAGCCCGGGCTGAAGCTGTTCACCGCATCCTGCGTGTAGCGCTGCGTGAAGAGAAACGAGCCGGCCTGCCACTTGAGCGCCACCCGATCGGAGAGCTTGAGCGACGCATTCTTCGCCGAGGCGATCTGAACCTCCTGCGTGAACTGCAGATCCTTCTCGTCGTTGCTGCGCGTGATGAGCGGCGCGGCCGTGTAGTCGAGGTCGGTGAGATCCCGCGTCTTCCACCACACGATGCCGGTTGTCGTCGTGAGTGTCAGCGACTGGCCGGTGTGCGTGACGATGACCGTGGGCGCGAAGAGGCCGCGGCGGGTATAGCCTTCGATCGTCCGCGCGGTGCGATAAGGCGTCGTCCGAAGCGTCGCGAGATCCTGGAGGGCGTAGTCGCCGTCGTGCGCGCTCTCGCCGCTCAGAATCCCGCGCACCGTCCAGGCCGGGCTCGGCGTCCACAGCAACTGGAGCTTGCCGAATCCCGCCGAACGGTTGTCGAGGCTGTTCCCCGTGACGTCGTTGGTGGTGAAACCGTCGCGCCGCGAAAAGCCGCCGGCGAATCCGAGCGCGAGCTTATCGGGCACGAGCGGTCCGGACAGGTCGCCGCGGACGTCGCCGGCGCCGAAATTGCCGAACGGACCGCTGATGCTGCCGCTCCAGCCCGCGAGCGAGGGACGCCGGCTCGTGATGTTGATCAGGCCGCCGAGCGTATTGCGGCCAAAGAGCGCGCTTTGCGCCCCGCGAACGAATTCAATCTGCTCGACATCCACCAGTTCGATACTCGACGAATTGGCGTTCAGCTGCGGCACACCGTCGACGTAGGTCGTCACGCTGGGGTTGTTTGGACTGGCACCGATGCCGCGGAAGCGCGGGTTGCTCAGCTTGCGCGCCGTGAATTCGCTGAAGAAAGTGTTGGGGGCGAACTGCGCGGCCTCGCTCACGTTCCGGATTCCGGCATCCTGCAGGGTCTCGCCCGTGACAGCGGTCACGCTGACCGGCGCGTCCTGGATGTTCTCGGATTCCTTCTGCGCCGTGACCGTGATGGTCGGCAGCCGAAGCCGAAGCGCGCCGTCTTCCTGGGAAACCTGCTCGGGCGTGCCGGGCGCCGGCGGCGGCGTGCCCTGGGCGCGGCCCGAGGCAGGTACGAGCAACAGGCCGCACGTCACTGCGATCCTGGCAATGTGAGAAACCAGATGTCTCATGGTCGCGTCTCTATTGAACGTCCTGTATCCTACGTGAGGCCCAAAACTACCACATCGAGTGCTCAAGAGGAGTGCCCGCGATGAAGTGCAATCGTCATGTCATAACTTCGGCTCTCGCCGCCGGCCTGCTGGCCCTGTCAACGACCACCATCGGGCAGTCCGGTGCGTCCACCGACTGGCCGCAGTGGCGCGGCCCCGATCGCACGGGCCTCTCGAAAGAAGTCGGCCTGCTGCCGCAGTGGCCGGCGTCGGGCCCCGCCCTGGTCTGGACGGTGTCGAGCCTGGGCGTCGGCTACGGCTCGATGGCCATCAAAGACGATCGGATCTTCGTCCAGGGTTCAAACGGCCGGCAGAGCATTGTGTTCGCCTTGAATCGCGCGGACGGCAAGGGCCTCTGGTCCAAGAACCTCGGCGCGGCGAGCGACAACGATCAGGGCCCGGGCCCTCGCGGCACGCCGACGGTGGACGACGACCGCGTGTACATCCTGACGGAGAACGGCGACCTGGCCTGCCTCAAGGTCGATGGCACCGCGGTCTGGCAGCGCAACATCCTCAAGGATTTCGCCGGCCAGAATCTTCGGTGGCTCATCAGCGAGTCGCCACTCATCGACGGCAACAACGTGATTGTGACTCCGGGCGGCCGCGGCGCGGGGATGGTGGCCCTCAACAAGATGACGGGCGCGACGGTCTGGACGAGCAAGGATCTGAGCGACGAGGCCGGGTACTCGTCGCCCATCGTGGCCGACATCCAGGGCGTCCGGACCTACATGACGCTCACCTCTTCGGCGGGCGTGGGCGTCCGCGCCTCCGACGGCAAGCTGATGTGGCGCTATCGCCGCCCGGCGAACCCGACGGCCAACATCACGACGCCGATCTTTTTTGACGACAAGGTCTTCTACACGTCGGCCTACGACACCGGCGGCGGGCTGCTCGCGCTGACGGCGCAGAACGGCGAAGTGAAGGAGCGCGAGATCTACTTCACGCGCGACCTGCAGAACCATCATGGCGGCGTGCTGCTCATCGACGGATATCTCTACGGCTTCAACAATTCGATCCTCACGTGTCTCGAATGGGCGACCGGGCGGGTGATGTGGCGGAACCGCAGCGTGGGCAAAGGCTCGCTGACGTTTGCCGAAGGCAACCTCTATCTGTTGAGCGAGGACAACGTCATGGGCCTGGCCGAGGCGAGCCCGACGGCGTATCGCGAGAAGGGCCGGTTCCGCATTCCGGATCAGGGTCTGCCCAGCTGGGCGCATCCCGTGGTCAGCGGCGGCAAGCTCTACATCCGCAATCAGCGAACGCTCACCGCTTATGACATCAAAGCGCGGTAAGGTTCGTAGGTGCGTAGGTTCTAGGGTGCGTAGGTGCGGCGCCGCCTCGAGCACCAAAGCACCTCAGTGCTCAGCCTAAGCACCGACGAACCCAAGCACGAAAGAACCTCATGCGTCTGTGTCGTGTAATTGTCGCGGTTCTTCTCACCTGCGCGCCCATCGCGGCGGCCGACTGGCCGCAGTTCCTGGGTCCTGATCGGAACGGCGTCTACTCGGGGCCGCCGCTCGCGACGTCGTGGCCCGCGGCAGGCCCGCGCGTCGTCTGGAAGAAACAGGTCGGCGCGGGTTTCGCGGGGCCGGTCGTCACCGGCAATCGGCTGATCCTGTTCCACCGTGTCGCCAAAGAAGAGGTCGTCGAGTCGCTCGACGCCCGCACGGGCATGCCGCAGTGGCGCTACGCCTATCCGACGGCGTATCGCGACGACTTCGGGTTCGACGAAGGACCGCGAGCCGTGCCGGTCGTCGTGAACGGCCGCGTCTACACATTCGGCGCGGAAGGGCAGCTCCATGCGATCGACCTGGCGACCGGCCGCGCTCTCTGGAACGTGGATACGGCGCGGCAGTTCGGCGTGCGCAAGGGCTACTTCGGCGCCTCCGGATCGCCGCTCGTTGAAGACGGCCGCGTCATCGCCAACGTGGGCGGCAAGCTGGCGGCCCAGGGTGGAGTCAAAGACGCAGGAATTGTCGCCTTCAATGCCGAGACGGGCGCTGTGCTGTGGACGGCGACCAATCACGAAGCGAGCTACTCGTCGGCCGTCGGCGCGACCTTTGGCGGCGAGCGCCGCGCCGTGTTCTTCACGCGCGACGGGCTCGTCGGCCTCGTGCCGGCAACCGGCCGCGTGATATTCGAGCGGCGCTGGCGCTCGCGGTCGGCCGCCTCGGTCAACGCCGCGACGCCGCTCGTCGTTGGCGACTTGATCTTCGTGTCCGCGACCTACGAAACCGGAGCGGCCGTGCTGCGAGTGCAGGGGAGCCAGCTGACCGAACTGTGGTCGGGAGACGAGGCACTTTCGAATCACTATGCGACCGCCGTGCACCACAACGGCATCCTGTATGGATTTCACGGCCGGCAGGAGTACAACCCGAGCTTTCGCGCGGTCGATCTGAGGACGGGTGCGGTCAAGTGGAGCACGGACCAGTTCCACGCCGGCTCGGTCACCCTCGCCGGCGATCAGTTGCTCATCGTCCGCGAGACAGGTGAGCTGGTGCTCGCTCAGGCTACCCCACAGGCCTTCCGCCCCATCGCACGCGCCCAGATTCTCCCGGCCACCGTTCGCAGCTTTCCGGCCCTGTCGGACGGATTCCTCTACGTCCGCAACAACGACACCCGGTCCGACACACTCCTGTGTCTCGACCTTCGCCTCTCGCCGGCCCGATGAGCAAGCAGCAGTGAAGGAGGATGTCTGATGCGCCGCATGATGCCGCTCGCTGTTCTTTTCGCAGTCGCCGCGGGCGCCGTCAGCCTGCTGGGGCAGCAGGCCGCGCGAGGGGCCGCACCAGCCGCGCGTGACGTCCGGCCGGTCTTCGACCGGAAACCGTACGACATCCCGCATCGGACGATCGTCCTCGAGAACGGGCTGACGCTCATCGTCCACGAAGACCACTCGGTGCCGGTCGTCGCCGTGAACCTCTGGTATCACGTCGGCTCGCGCAATGAGAATCGCGGCAAGACGGGCTTTGCGCATCTCTTCGAGCACTTCTTCTTCAACGGGTCCGAGCACTATCCGCGCGGCTTCCGCGAGGCGATGGACGACCTGGGCGCCAACAATCGAAACGGGACGACGGACACCGATCGCACGAACTTCTTCGAGGACGTGCCGGTGTCGGGCCTGGAGCGCACGCTCTACCTCGAAGCCGATCGCATGGGCTTCCTCAACGCGCGCATCAATCAGGCGATGCTCGATCGCGAGCGCGGCGTCGTGCAGAACGAGAAGCGCCAGGGCGAGAACCAGCCCTACGGGCGCGTGTTCAGCCAGATCGTCCAGCGCATCTATCCCGCCTCGCATCCCTACAGCTGGCCGACCATCGGCAGCATGGAGGACCTGGGCGCGGCGAGCCTGCAGGATGTGCGCGACTGGTACCGCGGGTATTACGGCCCGAACAACTGCGTGCTCTCGCTTGCCGGAGACGTGACGCCTGAGCGCGCCCTCGAGCTGGTGCGCAAGTACTTCGGCGGCATTCCGGCCGGCCCGCCGATGACGCGCGTCAGCGAATGGGTGCCGCGGCTCGACGCCAACATGCGCGAAGTAATGGAGGAGCGGGTGCCGCAGGCCCGCATCTACCGCGTTTACCATGCGCCGGCGTGGGCCGACCAGACGGTGCAGCGGCTCGAACTGTTTGCCAGCGTGCTCAGCGGATCGCGCAGCGCGCGGCTGGACCGCGCCCTCGTCTACGACCAGGAACTCGCCACCACGGTCACAGCCGACGTCTATCCGGCCGAGCTCGCGAGCCTCGTGGTGGTGACGGCCACCGTGAAGGACGGCGTTGATCCAGCGCGCGCCGAACGGGAGATGGATCGCGTCATCGCAGACCTGCTCGCGCGGGGGCCGACCGAGGCCGAGCTGGCGCGGGCGCGCGCCCGGCTGC